>JASHPH010000332.1 GCA_030038255.1 Candidatus Sulfotelmatobacter sp.
CGGCGCTTCGGCTCTCTTTACACTGCTTCCTTCTCGAGCACAAAGTTTTCCAGCACCAGGCCCTCCATTTCGCTCTTCATGTACGTGTTGAAGGCGTTGGCTGGAGTCGTCACGATGGGCTCGCCCTTCAGGTTGAACGAGGTGTTCAGAAGCACGGGCACACCGGTTGCCTGGCCGAAGCGTTCAATCAGCTTGTAGTACCGCGGACTTTCCGACTTGAAAACGGTCTGCAGACGTCCCGTGCCGTCCACGTGGGTAATGGCCGGCAATGTAGTGTGGTGATTCTCCTTCACCGGAACGACATACAGCATGTACCGTGCGGGATAATGCTGCGCGGCGTGGGGAAGCTCGAAGTACTTTTCCGCGTGTTCGGCCAGAACCGACGGAGCGAATGGCCGGTAAGGCTCGCGGAACTTGATCTTCGCGTTGACAATGTCTTTCATTTGCGGGTTGCCCGGATCCGCAATAATGCTGCGCGCGCCGAGAGCTCGCGGGCCCCACTCGAAACGGCCGTGGTACCAGCCGATGACTTTTCCGTTCGCCAGGCGATTCACGACGTGATCGAGCAGCTGATCTTCGCAATCGAAGCGGCGATGCGGAATGTTGTTTTTGGTGAGGAAATCAGAGACCTCCGCCTGCGAGTACTCCTGGCCCCAGTACGCCCGGTTCATGCAGAACGTCCGAGGATGGCCCAGCAGAGTGTTGTAGGCCCACAGGGCCGCTCCCAACGCGCCGCCTCCGTCGCCCGCGGCCGGCTGAATGTAGAGCTCCTCGAAGCCCGACTCGCGCAGGATGCGGCTGTTGGCCACGCTGTTCAGCGCTACGCCGCCTGCCATGCAGAGACGCTTTTGTCCCGTCCTCTTCTGCAGGGCTGAAGCCATATTTACCAGCAGGTCTTCGGTCACTTTCTGAATGCTGGCGGCGATGTCGGCATAGTGCTGGTTGATCTTGCTCAGTTCTTTCACGTTCGCCGGAGGCGTTCCGAAGTACTTGGGAAAACCCGTCGCTTCCGTGAAGAACAGCATGTTAGGATCGCGCGGCGTACCAAACAAATCGGCAAAACGTCGATTGAAGGTCTTGTCGGTGGAGTGATGGAAGGAGAAATAGTCCATATCCAGCGAGAAGGAACCGTCCTGATGTTGCCGGACCACCTTCCAGACTTTGTCGACGTAACGGGGCTGGCCGTAGGGAGCCATGCCCATCACTTTGTATTCGCCCTCATTCACCTCAAAGCCGAGGAAAGCTGTGAAGGCGCTGTACAACAAGCCGATCGAGTGCGGAAACTCGATTTGCTGATCCAGCTTGATCGTGTTTCCGCGGCCTACGCCCGTCGCAGCTGTGACCCACTCGCCGACGCCATCGACCGTCAGAATTGCCGACTCGTCGAACGGCGAGCACAGGTACGCGCTGGCAGCGTGCGAAAGATGGTGATCGGAAAACAGGATTCTCTCTTTCGGGATTCCCAGTTCCTGTTGCAGCGTGCTGCCGACCCAGAGTTTGTCTAAAACCCACGAAATCATCGACTCGCGAAACACCTTCCACGATTTCGGATAGGTCGCCAGCACCGTCGCTAGGATGCGGTCCAGCTTCCGGAAGGGCTTCTCGAAGAACACGACGTAGTCCAGGTCCGAGCCCTTCAGCCCGCCGGTCTTCAGGCAGAACTGAATCGCATTTTTCGGAAAGTCGTAGTCGTGTTTCTTGCGCGTAAACCGCTCTTCCTCCGCGGCTGCGACCAATTGACCATCCTGCAGCAGCACCGCCGCTGCATCGTGGTAGTAACAAGAGATACCCAGGATATTCATACAGTTCTTCAGTTCCTCGTGATGGTTATGCGACCGTACGTCGGCTTATTCGTCGAGCTTCGAGTCGAATTCCGGCATCAGTTGCGCTTTTCGGTTGTTCCACTCCTGAACTAGTTGGCTGCTCTCGTCGGCAGAAGCGTTCTTGATCACGTTCAGGTCCAGCCCTGCGTAGGGGATGAGTCCCGCCACAATCGTTTTTGTCGATTCCAGAAACTCAAATGGAGTGTGGTATTCGAGATAGGCGTTGTCGTCCGTGTTGATGGTCTTGTCCGGAATGGCGGCCAGATAGGCGCGAATCTGATCCGGTCCCATCAGCATGTAGCTCATGAATTGCGCTGCGCTGTTAATGTTGATCGAGGCTAGGTCGGCTTTGATCACCGGATCTTGAATCCGTTGTTCGAGATCCTTGTAATCCACGGTGAAGTCGCCCTGCGTCGCTACGAACAGCCCGTGGCCTCGCACATACCAGAACGACGCATTGGGGAACACGCTGACGAAGGTGCGAAACGCAACATCAAACGACTTCTTCGAAATCCGGTACATCGGCATCCACTGGCAAACCACGCCATCCGGATGCAGACGCCCCTTCAGAGCCTCATAGTATTCCTTGGTGTACAGGTAGCCCACGCCCGACACACGGGGATGGATCGGATCGGCGGTGATCATGTCGAACTGCTGATCCGACATCGCCATGAAGTTGCGACCGTCGTCGATACGCAACTTGATTTTCGGGCTGCGCAGCACTCCACCCGAAACGTCTTCCAGCTGACTTTGCGCCTTGACCATCTCCGGGCTCAGTTCGATCAATTGAATCCGATCGAGGCCGGGATGACGATTGGTCGTGCTCAAGGTGATGCCCAGCCCGAGTCCGACCACGGCCACCTCCCGCGGCTTGGGATGGAGCAGGAGCGGCAAGTGCGCTTTCAGAATGAAGTGACGGCGTTGGGAGTAAGTGGTGTCCGCCTCCAGCGTGCCGTTGACCTGCATGATGGTGACGTTCTTGTCCGTCCGGATGATGTCGATGGTGTGGGCGATGCCTTCGCCGTGATAGATGAGATTGGCCTTCTCATTGCCCGCATAGTAGAAATTCGTCACGATCTGGTGAGGCAGCAGAACGGTCACTACGACGAAGACCGCAAACACGACCATGATGGTGACGATCTGAGGATCTTTGAGAATGGCCCAACCGCGGTGTTGTGCGCGCGAGAGAAGGTAAAGTCCTGTCGCCGCAAAAATGCCGGCAATCACCAGCAAGCTGATGCGGTTTCCGAAGGCGGGGAGCAGAATCAGCCCACCCAGCAGAGCGCCGACGATCGCGCCGGCTGTATTGGAGGCATAGACGCGCGCTGTTCCACGGCCAATCAGATCAATTCGGGGCGTGCAGATCTTCACTGCAACCGGAAACGTGGCTCCCATCAGGATGGTGGGGGTCGCAATTAGGAAACCGGAGACCACAAATTCCGCCGCCGTACAGGCAAAGCCGAAATGTCCTTTCGAAACTGCTGTCAGCAGCCAGAGTAGGTTGCTGAAAAAGCGCGGCACAAAGTAGGTAAGAACCTCAAGCAGCGCGACCGCCAGGCCGATTGACAACTCGAGAAAACCAAACAGCCGCATGGGGTCGGGATAGCGGTCAATAACGTCGGCGACTTTCTTGCTGCCGTAGTAAATGCCGAACAGAAAGCACGCCAGCATGATGGAGAACGAGTAAACGGCGCCGCTGAACGATTGCGTCAGGATGCGCATCCAGACCACTTCCAACGCCAGTGCAGCCAGGCCTGACAGGCCAATGCCGATCAATCCTGCCTTTTCCAGCGTGGAATCGTAACCCGGTTCCACCGTCTCCGACGCCGACGCGGTTTTGACGACCTCCTGCGGCTCGTCCTCCTCGCTGCTGAACAATCCGAAGCCAACCGCCAGCAGACCAATCGTCACGTTGACGCAGCAAGCCAGCACCGTTGTTGTTCTGATTCCGATGTTCGGCAGGAGCACGAAACCAACGCCGAGAACTCCGGCCAGCGCGCCGAAGGTGTTGATTGAATAGAAGAATCCGCTGTACTTGCCGATTCTCCGCCGCTGGGCGAATCTCTTGACCACCAGCGGCAGCGTTGAACCCATCATCGTGGTGGGAATAATCAGCGTGACCGACGCCACCAGAATGCGGAACGCGTTATAGAGCCAGGGCGCGGTCGAGAAGAAAGTCTGGTAAATCGTCCGATACTCTCCCGAAAATATGTTCAGGAAAGTCGGGAACAGCAGCGCGTAAATGCCGATCGAGATTTCAAGCAGTCCGTACCACACCAGCGGTCTCTTCAGGCGATCTGCGAACTTTGACGCCAGCAGGCTGCCCAAGGTAAGTCCGCCCATGAAGGCGCTCAAAGTCAGGGCCGCGGAATACACGTCGCTGCCAAAAAACAGCGACAGACGCCGCATCCACACGACTTCGTAGATCAGCGACGAGAGACCCGAAAAGAAAAACACTACTCCCATCAGGAGCAGCAGCTTCGATTCGCTCCGTGTCTCCTCGACTTTGACCTCGGGTTCGAGCTCAACCGCATTCATCGTTGCCATGCAATATTCCTAGTCAGCATTCGCTGCATCGCTTCTTCCCACGGGGAAGGAAGCGGGTTGTTGCGATACGTGTGGTCCGCCCGAGCGAAATCGCGGCCGATTGCGGACAGCCTCAATTTTTCAGGGGAAGAGTGCGAGACCCGAGCAACCTCTTGCTGTCAGATCTCGCCACCAAGGAAAGATCGCCGGTCACTCGGTGAACCGGCTCGTCACGCTCAGGCTATGGCTAGAAGAGCGTGTAGATAAACGGAGCGATCGACGAGCTCTGTCCCAGGATGATCAGCACGGCCATCAGCAGGACCATGGTGACGACCGGAAGCAACCACCAGCGCTTATTCTTGGCAAAGAATGAAAGCAACTCGCCGACAATTCCGAACCGATTCTTGGCGGTTTGGATAAAACCCATGACAC
Source organism: Candidatus Sulfotelmatobacter sp. (assembly GCA_030038255.1). GTDB lineage: Bacteria > Acidobacteriota > Terriglobia > Terriglobales > Acidobacteriaceae > Sulfotelmatobacter. The sequence continues at coordinate 4,782 of JASHPH010000332.1, forward strand.
ATCCCTCCTTGTAGTTTCGAACTGAACTTGTTTGTAACTGAACTCTACTGTCGTGCCGGTTGTGAACTGCCACCCGCGTTGGCCGGGCTTGCCTGAGCCTGATTTTGCGGCGCTTGATTCTGCTGAGCTTGATTTTGTTGAGCAAGTTTCTGCCGAATCCAGTGCTCCAGTTGATCCGAAATCAGATCATTCGCCTTGGCGTTCGGGTGGTCGTCCAGCGGGGTAACGAAAAGTGTTTCTTCCGGTCCGTGATCCTTCAGCCCGTTAATCAATTCGAGCGAAGGACTCTTGTCGGTCGCGAGCACATCTTCGATTTTCTGGTGCGCGGCCTTGAATGGATACGTGTCGCCGTTGATCTGGTGCAGTTCAGGCAGGAGCGCGACCAGAACCTGGCTTCCGTTCGCCCGGGTCGACGCGGCTAAACTGTGCAGCGCCTGCTTGCAGGCCTGGAATCCCGGCTTGTCGTCGTCGTAGAGCGAGGCATAATACTGCTTCCAGTCCGGCCTCTTGCCCGTGCGCCGCAGAAGTCCGTCAAACCGGTTCGTCGTAAACGCGATCAAATAAGAGCTGTCGATCAGAAATCCCTTGTGCTCGACCGGCACCGACTCCGGATCGTTGATGAAGAAGACCAGCACCACGAGATCGGGGTTGAATGCTTTCCCCTGCGTTTCGTAGTAGGTCACTTCCTGCACGGTGTCGTAATTTCCAACGCCGGCGTCGATGACTTCAACTTTGTTGTAGCCCGGGGGCAGATTAGCATTCAGCTTGCGCTCGAGAAACTTCGCCGCGGTATCTTCCTGCCGCACGCCCCAGCCGAACGTGGTCGAATCGCCCAGCATCAGGACCCGGTAAGTGCCGGGCGCCTTCTGGAAGGGATATTCGTAATCGCGCAGCCCCTGCGAGTTGATCTTGACGTCAACGCCCATGAGGAACGAGTGCCCGTTGGGCACGTGCTGAAAGCTGAGCTGCGGATTCGCCACGGGATGCTTCAGCCGCACCGCATACTTCCACATTTCCATCGAGAAATCTTTGCTGTGGTAGAAATCGATGCGCAGGAAAATTTCCAGCGCCACAGCCATCACCAGGACGGTAAAGATCAGAATGGCCAACTGTCCGAGCAGGCGCGCACCCAGGCTGGGCTGGGTCTTGGTTTCGGGCGTGACCGGGCCTTCAGGTTTGGCGGACGTCGATGTTTCTGGCGGTGTCAAGGTTGAGCTTTCCACGACGGCTCCCATAGTGGTTCGAACGAAACTCAAGCGATTCGAGCGGCCTGGCGAGCGCTTCAGCCTAGGCGATTCGTGAGCTGCATTTAAGCGTTGGGGGGCGCACAACGGCGGTTACTGCTTTTGGGCCCACTGCAAGTCTTCGACTTCAGCGGGACGATCCAGCCAAGCGTCGGGGCGGTGCTTGATTCGCAGCGGGTCCGCCAACAGCCGAACCAGAATGCCGAAGGGCGCGACCGCGACCGCGTAAAGAACCGTTAGCATGACGCGGGCCTGAAAATTTCCAATGATCTTGGCGACCCGGGTCCACGCTGCCCAAAACTGCTTTAAACCAGTCCAAATTTTCTTAAGCATATGTGAGTTCCAAAAACCTGCAAAGAGAAGAAACTCTCTATCTATGTCAGGTGGTATTTATTCTGGGGGATGACACTTTTTGTCAGATGCCGCTGCACCTGTGTTTTGACGGGGAGAGACCGAACCGTAGCATGCCGGCCTGATCGATTCAATCGAAATCTCCATGTTTCTTCTTTCGCTTGCACGCGTTCACCTGCGCGGGTTCAATTTGCCGGCTGATCACGCCTTGCCGTCGCCATCCCGCCGGCTGCGGAAACGGCTTGCGGAATCGGCGGTTGTGAGGCCGACGACGTTCCCGCAGTAGAAACCGCAGGTTGGGTCGAGCAGTAGCCGCCAATGCCGCTGATGGTTCGGAAGAGCTGCTGGGCGATCAGCGCGTGACCGCCCGGATTGGGATGGCCGTAGTCCTCAAAAATCTGATCCTGATTTATCGACTTCCAGGCTTCCATCATGTTTATGGCTGGAATGCCGTGCGTGCGGCCGAAATCCAGCATCGCTCCCTGGAAGGGGTGCTCCGGTACGGTTTCTCCGTTGGTACCGGTCACCAGTAGAATCATTTTTACGTTGTTCCGCAGGCAAACCTGGTACGCGTCGTTGAGTCTCGACGTGAACTGATTCACATCCAGTTCCTCACCGGCTTGCTTGACATCGAGCGAACCCGCCACCAGCATGTGGCGCAACCGGTAATAAACCAGCGTCCGCAGGAGATCTTCAATCACGAAGTCGTAGATGGCGCTTTTGCGCAGCCATCCCTTCCATCTCACGCGGCTTAGAAATTTCTCGCGAGCGGCTCCCTGGGCATCGATCAGACCTTCCATCCGGGTGTTTCCGCTGAAGCCGATCACCACGATGTCAGGCCGAAAGCCATCTTCGATTACCTTTTTCATCCTCTCGAGCGTTAGAGAGTTTGGATAGGCATTGATGCCGGCATTGATGACCTGAAAACTGTGCTGCGGGCATTTGGAGTTGAGCATCTGCTCGAGGTACGCGCTGAAGGTCGCGTTGTCAGCGACGCCCCACCCCATGGTCACAGAATCGCCAAATGCAAAGACGCGCACTTGTCCGTCCTGCTTGGGCCCGAGCTTTTCCTGGTAGCGGAATCCATCATCACTGATCGTGATGGGCTTGTGATTCGCCTCGGTAAGATTGTGCCCCGGCACCGGCACCCACAACAGGCGCTCGTCCGGGCGGTAGCTGACGTAATTGCCGTAGCCGAACAGACGCAGCACCAGCTCCACCGCCACCACCACGAACGCAAACCATCCAAGGAATCTAAGAAACTTAAGAAGACCGTTTTTCTTACCTGGCATTCGAAATCCTGGCAGCAGTCGTATGATCCTGTGTGGGAAAGGAGTTCCTGATATAGCTCCGCCCTCTCAGTCACAGCGGAGGGACCATCCTGAGTTCGTTGGAAACTTTAGTACTTAGTCCGCAAAGGGGATTGCCACCGGATAAAGCAGGTCGTCTGCCCTTTACATCCCTGTGAAATCAAACGGATACGGGCGCTTTGGCCGACCTGGTGAAAATGTTTTCGCACCCTGGTGCAAGTGGCTTCCGCAAGCTTTTGCAACCTCGCAAAGCCCTTGCAAAAGAGCTCACAGAAATGTGTGTAGCCGACCATCCGCTCACACACCCCAAGTGGAGTCCAATCAGAACGAACCGAACAGCTTAGGGGGAGACGACAGAACTTACAGGCATTTTATCACTCTTCCCAAGGCCACACCAGCTAAATCGCCATCTCTGACAATGTCGGCGGCGTCAAGTTCTTTTTGAGCGCACTGCAGCATGCACTCGGAGAAGAGCGCCATTTCGCTCTCGCTGAAGAACTGCCGTTCCAACCAAAG
>JASHPH010000333.1 GCA_030038255.1 Candidatus Sulfotelmatobacter sp.
ACGTGGAAACGCAAGGTAAGCTACTGATCGTGGATGATGAACTCAGCGTCCGCGACTCTCTCGGAAAATGGTTCCGCGAAGAAGGGTATGAGATCGGCACTGCCGAAAGCGCCAGCGACGCCCTCACCCGCATGGCCGAGAACAAGTGGGACCTCGCACTGGTTGACATCAAGATGCGGGGCACCGACGGTATTGAACTGCAGCGCCGCCTGCACGAACTCGATCCTGATCTGCTCGTGATCATCATGACCGGTTATGCCTCGGTGGAAACCGCTGTGACTGCGCTGAAGAACGGCGCCTATGACTACGTCAGCAAGCCGCTCGACCCCGATGAAATTGCTCATCTGGTGAAAAAGGCCCTCGCCCATCGCCGCGCCGAAAAAGAGAACGTGCGCTTGCGCGAGGCGGTCGCCGAGGCCACTCGCCCCGGTGATCTCGTTGGGCAAAGTCCGGCCATGCGCAAAGTTTTCGAGGCCATCGAAACCGTCGGTCCCACCGACGCCAACGTGCTCATCACGGGCGAGAGCGGGACGGGAAAAGAACTCGTTGTCCGCGCCATTCACGCCGCCAGCATGCGCCGCTTTCATCCGCTGGTTGTCATTCACTGCGGCGCTCTCACCGAGACGCTGCTCGAAAGCGAGCTCTTCGGCCACGAAAAAGGCGCTTTCACCGGGGCGCAATACCGCAAGAAAGGGAAATTCGAAATCGCCGAGGGCGGCACTGTATTTCTCGATGAAATCGGCGACATCAGCCTGAAAACTCAAACCGATCTGTTGCGTGTGCTGCAGGAGCGCGAGATTACCCGCGTTGGCGGCAACCAGGTCATCAAAGTGGATTTCCGTTGCGTGGCCGCTACCAACAAGAATCTCGAGAGCATGATCGAAGAAGGAACCTTCCGTCCCGATCTTTTCTACCGGCTCAATGTTTTTCATATCGAGTTGCCGCCGCTGCGCGACCGCCGGGAAGACATTCCACTGCTGGTGGAACATTTCGTGCGGAAATTTTCGCTGGCGATGAACAAGCATATTTCGCGCATCGCGCCCGCCGCCATGAACCAGTTGCAGCAGCAGGCCTGGCCGGGCAACGTTCGCGAACTCGAGAACGCCGTCGAACGCGCCATGGTCGTTGCGCAGGAGCCTGAGCTGCGCGAGCAGGACTTCATCCTCAAGCCGCAGGCGTCTCCCGCGCCGGGCGCAAAGTCTCTCGACGAAGTCGAGCGCGCCCACATTCTGCGCACGCTCGAAGAGTGCAGCGGCAACCAGAGCCGCGCTGCCGAAATCCTGGGCATCGACCGCGTCACGCTCCATCACAAGCTCAAGCGCTACGGCTGGACACGCACTCCGGTGGAAGCACGGTGAATGCGACTTGAGTGAAACCTGGTTTGGTGAATCGCACGTAAATGAATCTGGTCCACGTGCTTCCGGTCGGTAAGGTGGATGGCTCTCTGTTGCGGGATTTGTGCGCCGCGCTTCCGCGATCACTTCCGGTCGCCTGTGAGATTCTTCCTGCCGAGCTCGATCCGACTCCGACGTACCACATCGAGCGCCAGCAATATCATTCTTCCGAAATTCTGCGGCGCATGCAGGCCCACCTCCGTCCCGAGGACTGGCGCCTGCTCGGCGTCGCTGAGGTCGACCTCTACATCCCCATCCTGAAATATGTTTTCGGCGAGGCGCAGATGGGAGGACCTTGCGCCCTGGTCTCCTTTCACCGTCTGCGCCAGGAGTTCTACGGCCTCGACCGCGACGATACGTTACTGAGCCAGCGGCTGCTCAAAGAATCCGTCCACGAACTGGGCCACACCCTTGATCTCCACCATTGCCACGACTACCACTGCGCCATGGCCTCTGCGCATGCCGTCGAATGGATCGACCTCCGCGAGGTTACTCTGTGTGACTCCTGCGAGTCGCAAGTGCGGTTAAAAGTGGCGGCGCCGGGAATGTAAGTTTATGAAATCAGCCCGCGAGAAATGGTTGCCATTCCGAGCCCAGGGAGCAGCCTGCTTTTCCTTGTGAATTCGACTTACGGCCAGTCACGACACCGATTGCCGTAGTACACTTTCGCCATGATGACCAGACGCACTTTCTCTCAGACAATCGTCTTCGTCCTCGCTCTCTCCGGATTCCTTCTCGCCCAAGCCAGCTCCTCACAACCTACGCACGGAGTTCAACAGCAACCTTTCGGTTCACGGGACGGGAGGCCCGTCACCTTGTACACGCTCACCAATTCTCACGGCGTTGAAATCCGCGCCATGAATTACGGCGGCATCATTCTCTCCATCCGCGTTCCTGATCGCAAAGGCCAGCTCGGCGATATCGTTCTGGGGCATGAGACGCTGGAAGGTTATATTCCAAATCCTCCATATCTCGGCGCTATTGTTGGCCGATATGCCAATCGCATCGCCAATGGGACGTTTACGCTCGACGGGAAAAAGTATGAACTCCCGAAAAACGACGGCCCTAACACGTTGCACGGCGGCACGACGAGGACATTCGACAAAGTTGTCTGGGATGGAGAACCTCTGAAAGGCGCGACTGGCGTGGCCTTCAGCTATCTCAGCAAAGACGGCGAGGAAGGATTCCCAGGCAATCTTAAAGTCACAGTCAGCTACACGCTGACTGACGCGGACGAACTTATTATCGAGTACGAAGCGACGACCGACAAAGCTACGCCCATCAATTTGAGCCAGCACAGCTATTTCAATCTCGCCGGCGAAGGCAACGGCGACATTCTGAATCATGAAATCATGATCAATGCAGATCGCTTCACTCCTATCGATAAGAATCTGATCCCTACTGGCGAACTGCGCCCGGTTAAAGGGACACCGCTCGATTTCACAACTTCCACCCGAATCGGTGCGCGCATTGACGACAATTACGAGCAGCTCGTTCTCGCCCACGGCTACGACCACGACTTCGTCATCAACCGCCGGAGCAATGACAACGGCCTCGTGCTGGCCGCCCGCGTTTACGAGCCTACGACGGGACGCGTGCTCGAAGTCTCAACCACTCAGCCCGCGGTGCAGTTCTATACGGGGAACTTTCTCGACGACAGCGTGACCGGCAAGCAAGGCCACGTCTACAAACGCCGCTACGGATTCTGCCTGGAGACGCAGCACTTCCCCGATTCGCCGAATCATCCTGACTTCCCGACGACGATTCTGAGGCCGGGGGAGACGTTCCGGTCGAAGACGGTGTTCAGGTTTGAGGCGAAGTAAAGGGATGACGTGGACGAGCGGCCCTTTCAGGGCCGCAGTTCGGCAGTGGATTGATCGCTACCGCCCACTGCAGTGATGCGCCTCCATTGTTTTCCGCAAGATGCAGATAGGCTTTCCGTCAGGCTTTCACTCAACACTTAACTCCTCTACCAGCGCCTTCTCCACCTGCCGGCAATGCTCTGGCTTCAGCTTCTTGCCGCCTGAAGTCAGATAGAACGTGTCAATCGCCATCTGGCCTTCGGTATCAATCAAAGCGATCTCGATATTGCAGTCCTGATCAGACAGGCACGAGGCAATCCGGTGCAGCAGACGCGGACGATCCTGGGCAATCACCTGCACCAGCGTCGTCGTCGCCGACGATTTGTCGTCGAATTCAATTTTCGTTTCTACTTTCACCTTAGCGATCGCGCCTTTCTCCGCGCGCTGCCGGTCGCGCAGCATCTTGTCGAGATCGGCCTCGCCCATCAGCACGCTCACAACGCTGTTCTTAAATCGGGCCCACTCGGAAAGATTGAGCTCCAGCGTGCGGAACCGGTCGGTAAAGTGAATGGTGTCCACCACCGTCCCTGCCGCGTTAGAAAA
>JASHPH010000334.1 GCA_030038255.1 Candidatus Sulfotelmatobacter sp.
GACAAACACCAACACCAGCAGCGCGCCAGCGCCCACGGCAATGCCGACCTGTGTTTTGGTGAAGGCCATTACAGAAAGTTTATGAAGGGGTTAACTGATGCAGCAAGATTACTAGCGGGAGACGCGAAGGGACATGTACGGGTGCGGCAGCCGCGAACTGGAAGCCGTCATCAGTTCACGTTTGGCGCGAGCATGCAAAAAGAAAGGCACGGCCGGAGCCGTGCCTCGGGAAAGCAACAACCAATAGCTACTCTTTCTTCTCTCCGCCCTCGGAAGATTCGGCCGGCGCCGCTTCGCCCTGAGCCTGGGCTTGCGCTTCGGCCTCTTCCATGGCCTTCTTCGCCTCGGCGGCTTTCTTGGCGCGGACTTCAGCGCGTTTCTCGCGCTTCTCGTCGAGGATCTTCTCGCTGCCGAGCAGTTCGAGGAATGCCTTGTCGGCGCCGTCGCCCTTGTTCCACTGCGTGCGGATGATACGCGTGTATCCGCCGTTGCGGTCGCCGAAGCGCGGTCCGATGGTGTCGAACAGCTTCACCACGGCTTTGTCGGTCATCAGATAACCGGCGGCTAGCCGGCGTGCGGAAAGGTCGCCCCGCTTGCCGAGCGTAATCATTTTCTCGACCAGCGGCCGCGCGGCCTTGGCCTTGGGCACGGTCGTTTCGACGCGCTCTTCCACGATCACCGACGTGACCAGGTTGCGCAGCAGCGAGCGCCGATGCGCCGTGTTTCGTCCGAGTTTGTATCCTGCAACTTTGTGACGCATGAGAACCTCAGTGTCTCGTGGCTAGCGATAGTAGCTAGTTGATCAGCGTCTACTAACCACTGATCACTAGTCACTAAGCACTTGTTTCTTACAGCGTGTCGTCCGGTCCGTAGGCGGACGCAGGCAATGGTACGTTCGAGGTCGGTCCGGGCACGGCATTGCCGTGCTCGTCGATCTTCATGCCTAGACTCAAGCCCATCGAGGAGAGAATCTCCTTGATCTCGTTCAGCGACTTGCGGCCGAAATTCTTGGTCTTGAGCATTTCTGCCTCGGTCTTCTGTACCAGTTCGCCGATGGTCTGGATGTTCGCGTTCTTCAGGCAGTTGTAGCTGCGCACTGAAAGCTCGAGTTCCTCCACGGAGCGGTTCAGGTTCTCGTTGTGGATTTCGGGCTTGCGCTCTTCGCCCGCCGTCGTACCGGTTTCGATCTCTTCCTCGAAGTTGATGAAGATATTCATGTGGTCCTTCAGCAGCTTCGCCGCCAGGCCGATCGCGTCGGCGGGCGTGATGGAGCCGTTGGTCCACACTTCGAGCGTAAGTTTGTCGTAGTCGGTGATCTGCCCTAGGCGGGCTGCTTCAACGGTGTAGTTGCACTTGCGCACCGGTGAGTGCACCGAGTCGATCGGAATGAACCCGATGCCAAGATCTTCGTCAAAATTCTTGTCGGCGGACACGTACCCGCGCCCGCGCTTCAGGCGCATTTCCATGTCGAGCTTGCCGCCTTCGCTGACCGTCGCGATGTAGACGTCTTTGTCGAGCACTTCGACATCGCCGTCGGCCTCAATCATGCCGCTGGTGACCACGCCCGGCTGATCCGCGCGCAGATAGATGGCTTTCGGCGCATCGCCGGCAAGCTTGAACGGAATCTGCTTCAGGTTGAGGATGATGTCGGTCGCGTCCTCGACCACGCCGGTGATGGATTGAAATTCGTGCAGCACGCCTTCCATTTTCACCGCGGTGACGGCCGCGCCTTCAATCGAGCTCAGCAGAACGCGCCGCAGGGCATTACCTACGGTCGTGCCGAATCCGCGCTCAAACGGCTGCGCCCAGAAAATGCCGTACTTGTCGGTGAGAGTGGACTGATCAACTGCGAGACGTTTCGGTTTCTGAAAACCTTTCCAAAGCATGTGTTTCTCCTTCGGCCGTTTGGCTCAATTCCGGTTCGCTGAGCGGTCCAACTCAGGTCATCACGGGAAAAGGCTGATCTGGCTCGAATGCAAACGGACCAGGTTTCAAGGTGGGACAGTTTCAAGGTTTCAACGTGAAATCGATTTGCCTTTGAAACCTTGAACATCCGAAACTTTGAAGCCTGCACAGCTAAACTCGTTACTTACTATAAAGTTCCACAATCAACTGCTCGTTCACCGGCAGCTGAATGTCTTCACGCTTGGGCAAGTTCAGTACGCGGCCTTTGTAGTTGTCGCGATCTACTTCCAGCCAGTTGGGCAGCGTGCCATGGCTGGCGAATTCCTTCGCCAGTTCGAGCACCGCTAGCTTCTTGCGGTTCTCGCGGATCGAGACTTCTTCCCCCGCGCTCACTTCATACGAAGGAATGTTGACCTTGTGGTTGTCGACGGCGACGTGCCCGTGGCGCACCAGTTGCCGCGCCTGACGCCGCGACTGGGCAAATCCCAGGCGGAAGACCACGTTGTCGAGACGCCGTTCGAGCTGTTGCAGCAGCTTCTCGCCAGTGACGCCGCGCGAGCGCGCTGCCTTCTCGAAATAGTTCCGGAACTGCGCTTCCTGCGTGAAGTAAATCCGCTTGGCCTTCTGCTTCTCGCGTAGCTGGAGGCCGTAGCCCACAACTTTGGCCTTGCGGTCTTTCCCATGTTGTCCGGGAGCGAAGTTGCGCTTCTCGATGGGACACTTGTCGCTGAAGCACTTTGCGCCTTTGAGGAACAGTTTCATGCCCTCGCGGCGGCACAGACGGCAGACTGCATCGGTATATCTTGCCAAGTTTCCTTCTCCTTTAGATGACCGGTTTACAGGTTTCCGTCCCAACAAGCCAAAGTTGGGCTTGTCGGGAACCCTTGGCTTCACCATTCGTCCCGGACGAAAATCATGGCCGGCGATTCGCCACCAGCCACTAACCACTCCTATACGCGCCGACGCTTCGGCGGACGGCAGCCGTTGTGGGGAATCGGCGTGACGTCGCGAATGGACCGCACTTCAATTCCCGCTGCCGCTAGGGCGCGAACCGCCGACTCGCGGCCGGAACCTGGTCCGCTCACGCGTACATCCACGCTGCGAACGCCGTGATCGCGCGCCATGTTAGCCGCGTTCATCGCCGCCTGCTGCGCGGCAAACGGCGTGCCCTTGCGCGATCCGCGGAAACCGAGCGATCCTGAGCTCTTCCACGACAGAACGTTGCCGTTCATGTCGGAAATCGTCACGATCGTGTTGTTGAAGGACGCCTGCACGAACGCCAGCCCATGCGGGACGTGCTTGCGCTCCTTCTTCTTGAATGTCTTCTTCTTGCCTTTTTTCTCGGGGGTCGCCGGTGTGCCGGCGCCCGCTGCTGCTGCTGGTTTTGCCATAAAACCTCAAGTTTCAAAGTTTCAGAGTTTCAAAGCTTCAAGGCTCTTACTTTGAAACCTTGAAACCTTGCCACATTGAAACCTGTTGCTATGTCTTCGCTGTCGCCTTCTTCTTCTGCGCGACCGTTCCCTTGCGCGGACCTTTCCGTGTACGCGCATTTGTGTGCGTACGCTGGCCGCGGACCGGCAGGTTGCGACGATGGCGGAATCCGCGATAGGAGCCGATTTCGATGAGACGCTTGATGTTCATCGAAACTTCCTTGCGCAGATCGCCTTCGACCATGCCTTCCGCCTCGATGACCGTACGAATGCGGTTGACCTCTTCCTCGCTAAGGTCCTGAACCTTCTTCATGGGGTCGACCTTGGCCTCGTCGAGGATGCGTACTGCGCGCGGATTCCCAATCCCGTAGATGTAGGTCAGCGCGATGTTGATATGTTTCTGGCGGGGAAGATCCACGCCTGCAATACGTGCCATGTTTTCCTAACCTCAGCGGCTAAAGCCGCGATCAAAGTAAGCCAGTTGCGGCACGACTCAAGTCGTGCCCCTCCGAAACCTAGCCCTGGCGCTGTTTGTGTTTCGAATTGACGCAGATCACCCGCACCACACCCTTGCGGTGGATGATCTTGCATTTGTCACAGATTTTCTTTACGGATGCCCTGACTTTCATCACTTCTCCAAATTTCTTGTCGCTGCTCGCGAGATCCTTCGCTTCGCTCAGGATGACGCCAGCGAGGCTCAGTTCTTAGCCTGCCCTGAGCAACTGAGCTTGCGAAGTTGCCGAAGGGCCTCGCTAAACAGCGTCATTTGTAGCGATACACAATTCTGCCGCGATTCAGATCGTACGGCGAAAGCTCCACCGCAACCTTATCGCCGGGCAGGATGCGGATAAAGTTCTTGCGCATCTTTCCCGAAACATGCGCTAGCACCTGATGCTTATTTTCCAGTTCCACCCGGAACATGGCGTTGGGCAGCGGCTCCAGCACAACTGCCATCACTTCAATCGCGTCTTCTTTGCTCATGCACCCCTTAAAGCAAGCTCTCGGCTTTCAGCTATCAGCTTTCAGCAACCTGTCCTGGCTGAAAGCTGACAGCTGAGGGCTGACAGCTTACTGCGTCAAAATCACCGGCCCATCCTTCGTCACGGCGACACAGTGCTCAAAATGCGCGCTGCAACTGCCGTCGGCAGTGACGGCCGTCCATTTGTCGCCCAGCACGCGCGCTTCTGGCTTGCCATAATTCACCATGGGCTCAATGGCCAGCACCATGCCTTCACGCAACTTCGCGCCGTGTCCCCGGCTGCCGAAATTCGGAACCTGCGGCTCCTCGTGCAACCTCGTCCCGATGCCGTGTCCGACGAACTCACGCACCACGCTGAAGCCGGCCGCCTCCACGTGCTCCTGCACTGCAGCACCTACGTCGCCAATGCAGTTGCCGATTCGCGCCTGCTCGATTCCGCGGTAAAGCGACGCCTCAGTCACATCCAGCAACTTCTTGATCTCCGGCTTAACACCGTTGCCTACAGGGACCGTGATGGCGGCGTCTCCGTAATAGCCATCAAGCACCACGCCGCAGTCAATCGAAACGATGTCGCCCTCTTTCAGCACCCGCTTTTCCGACGGGATTCCGTGCACGATCTCCTCATTCACCGACGTGCACAATACGCAGGGATAATCGTAGTATCCCTTGAACGCCGGCTTGGCCCCGAGATCACGGATCATCTTCTCGGCGGCGCGCTCCAGATCCATAGTCGTAACGCCGGGAGCGACCAGGGTGCGTACGTGATCGAGCACCTGGCGAACGATGTGGCCGCTGCGCCGCATCTTTTCGATCTCGCTCGCCGATTTACATACAATCGCCATGACTAAGGATCAACCGGCCGGACTAGGAAGCTCAGTCGTGGTGCTCTTCGATGATCCGGTAAATCTGCTCCGTAACGTCGTCCATGGGCAAGTCGCCGTTCACTGAAACCAATCTGCCCGTGCGTCGATAGTAGTCCACTACAGGACGAGTTTGCTCCTGATAGGCCGCGAGCCGCGGCTGAATCACTTCCAACCGGTCGTCATTGCGGGTCACCAGCTTCGTCCCGTCAACGTCACAAAGCTCATCTTCGCGGGGCGGCTGGAAGTGGACGTTGTAGATCCGTCCACAGGTGGGACAAGAACGGCGTCCAGTGATCCGGAGCAGTAATTGATTATAGTCGACGTCCAGGCAGACCACAATCGGCCACGCCCGCGTCGGACGCGAATTGTCAAAGAGCTTGTCGTCGAGCAGCGCATCGAGCCACCCGGCCTGGGCCGCGGTTCGCGGAAAACCATCCAGAATGTAGCCGCGCTTGCAGTCCGGCTGCGACAGCCGGCATTTCACCATGCCGCAAACCACATTATCCGAAACCAGTTCGCCCCGGGCCATCACCGCCTTGGCGGCAAGGCCCAGCTCCGTTCCCCGGGCCACGTTGTCGCGGAGCAAATCTCCGGTCGATACCTGGGGAATACCGTAACGCTCCATGATGCGCTTTGCCTGGGTGCCCTTTCCGGCCCCCGGAGGCCCAAGCAACACCACAGGTCCCGCATCCCGCGAGGTTTTCTGCTCCATCGGCTGGCAAACGCCTCCCGATCTCAAGTTCCCCGGCGCCCCAGACGGCTGAATTCACTCAAATTCAGTCCACCAGCCGAGGTGCAGCAACCCCACAACTTCCAAATCTTCTAACCCGCCCTGCCTACCAAGTGCGGCGGCCGCGAATTCGTCCGCTGCGCGGCGTAAATCCATCGTAGTGGCGCATGATCAACTGTGCCTCGATCTGTTGCACGGTATCCATGGCCACGCCCACGACGATCAGCAGCGACGTGCCGCCAAAGTAAAAGTTCACTCCCAGACCGTTCGTCACCGCGTTCGGCAGAGATTCAAAAAGCCTGCCCAGTGCGCCCGGCAAATGGTTCAGGTGAATGCCGGTGATCATCCATTCCGGGATGAACGAAATAATGATCAGATAAAGCGCGCCTACCAGCGTGATGCGCGTCAGCACTTCATTGATGAAGTCGGCGGTGCGTTTGCCCGGGCGAATGCCGGGAATGAACCCGCCGTACTTGCGCATGTTGTCGGCGACTTCGCTGGGATTGAACACGATCGACACGTAAAAATACGCGAAGAAAATAATGCCCACCGCGTACAGCAGCGTGTAAAGCGGCTCGCCCCACGCCAGCGCGCGCATCATGTCGCCGATGTAGCGGCTGTTGCGCAGGCCATAACCAACCGTCTGCGGCAACGTCAGAATCGAGGAGGCGAAAATCACCGGCATCACGCCGCCCGCGTTCACGCGCAAAGGCAGGTGGGTGGATTGCCCGCCCATCACCTTGCGCCCGACCACGCGTTTGGCGTACTGCACCGGAATTCGCCGTTCGCTGCGCTCCACATACACGATGAACGCCACCACCGCAAACATGAAAACGACAAGCAAGGCCATCAGCACCGGAGTCAGCGCGCCCCAGGCGCCGTTCTTTGCCTTGTCAACGAGATCGACGATGCCCCGCGGCAGACCCACCACGATTCCCGCAAAGATCAACAGCGACATGCCGTTGCCCACGCCGCGCTCGGTAATCTGCTCACCCAGCCACATGATGAACGCGCTGCCCGTGGTCAAGGTCAGCATGGTCATCAGGCGGAAACCCCAACCCGGGTTCACCACGAAGTCGCCCGAACGCTCCAACCCGACGGCGATTCCGAACGACTGCACCGCGCTCAGGATGACCGTGATATAGCGCGTCCACTGCGTGATCTTCTTGCGGCCCAGCTCGCCTTCTTTTTGCAGTTTGGCCAACGGCTCATAGACGACAGTCAGCAACTGCAGAATGATCGACGCTGTGATGTAGGGCATGATGCCCAGCGCAAAAATCGTCATGCGCCGCAACTGCCCACCGGAGAACAGATCCACAAACCCGAGGAACGTTCCGCGATTCTGCTCGAAGAAATGCTCGAGTTGCTCCCACTTCACGCCGGGCGTGGGCAGATGGCCGCCCAGCCGGTACACGAACAACAATCCCAGCGTGAACAGGATGCGCTTGCGCAGGTCGGGAATGCGGAAGATGTTCGCCAGTTTTTCAAACATTACTGCAAGACCTCAAACTTGCCGCCCACCTTGGTGATTTTTTCCTGCGCCGACTTCGAGAACTTGTGTGCGCTCACCGTGAGCGCCGACTTCAGTTCGCCATCGCCCAGAACCTTGACCGGCAGCTTCGTCTTAACCACGCCGGCTTTGCGCAGCGTCTCGGGCGTGATGATTGCCTCGCCCAGTTCGGCCAGCCGCTCCAGGCTCACGATTGCATATTCCTTGCGGAAAATGTTGGTAAAGCCGCGCTTCGGCAGCCGGCGGTGCAGCGGCATCTGGCCGCCTTCAAAACCGCGAATCATGCGCGAACCGCTGCGCGACCGTTGCCCTTTGTGCCCGCGGGTGGACGTCTTGCCCATCCCCGAGCCCATGCCGCGGCCCACGCGCTTCCGCTTTTCCGCCGCATTCTTCGGTGCGTGAATGTTAGATAAATTCATAAAGTTTCAATGTTTCAAAGTCTCAAGGTTGCAAAGTTTGCAGGTTTTCTCTTTGAAACCTTGAAACTTTGCCACCTTGAAACCTTGTGGCTAAACGATCTCTAGCATGTGCGGCACCTTCTTGACCATGCCGCGGATGGCCGGAGTGTCCGGCCGCTCAATCACCTGGTTCAGCCGCGTGAATCCCAATCCCTTGATCACGAGCTTCTGCTTCATAGGGGCACAAATAGCGGAACGCACCCACTTGATCTGGATCTTTCCGCTGCCCGATTCTGTTTTCTTCGCCGTCATTTGAACCTCAGCTATTTCTTACAGCTCTTCCGCCGCCTTGCCGCGCATGGAGGCAACGCTCTCTTTGTTCTTCAACTGCTTCAGCGCATCGAACGTCGCTTTGATCACGTTGTGCGGATTCGTCGTGCCGATCGATTTGGTCAGCACATTCTGCACGCCCGCCGAAGTCATCACTGCGCGGACCGCGCCGCCGGCAATCACGCCCGTGCCTTCGGGAGCCGGCTTCAGCAGCACCCTGCCCGAGCCATAGCGCCCGAGCACCAGATGCGGAATGCTGGTCTGCGTGAGATTGACCTTCACCAGATTTTTCTTCGCCGACTCAATTCCCTTGCGGATGGCCTGCGGCACTTCCTTCGCCTTGCCGGAACCATAGCCGACGACTGCGGCCGACGGATCGCCGACGACCACCAGCGCGGCGAACGAAAGATTTTTGCCGCCCTTGACGACTTTCGTCACGCGGTTGATGGCGACCACCTGATCCTTCAACTGGAACGCACCTGCATCGAGTTTCTTGATCACTGTTGGCATATTTTTAGCTTCGAGCTATGAGCTGTGAGCTATGAGTGTACGAGCTTGCTCGAAGCTCGTGGCTCAAAGCTCGCAGCTAGAATTGCAATCCCGCTTCCCGTGCAGCGTCGGCCAGTGCCTTCACGCGCCCGTGATACAGATACCCGCCGCGGTCGAACACAACCTTGGTCACGCCCTTGGCCTTGGCGCGCTCGGCAATGGTCTTGCCCACCGCCTTCGCCGAAGCGACGTTTCCGCCCGTACGCCGGTCTTCCTTCTTGCCCTCGGCCGTGCTGGCCGAAACCAGCGTCTTGCCCGCCATGTCGTCGATGACCTGTGCGTAAATGTGATTCAGCGAGCGATACACGTTCAGCCGCGGGCGTTCCGCTGTCCCCTGCAGCTTCTTGCGGATGCGCTCGTGTACAAAGCCGCGCTTCTCGTTTTTTCCAATTTTCGTCAGCATGAGATCCTTCGCTTCGCTCAGGATGATCGCTGCGGGCTCCCGCTTCGCTCACGCCCGCAAAACGCGATCACTTCGCTCCCGTCTTTCCAACTTTCTTCTTCAGGCGCTCGCCCAAGTAGCGCACGCCCTTGTTCTTATACGGATCCGGCGGACGCAACGCGCGCATTTCCGCCGCCACCTGCCCCACCTTCTGCCGGTCGATGCCGGTCAGCGTGATTCGCGTCTGCTTGGGATCGACCACCGCGTCCACGCCCGTCGGCAGCGGATACTCGATCGGGTGCGAGTAGCCCAGGTTAAACACGACCACCGTCTTGCCCTTCATCTCGGCGCGGTAGCCGATGCCGACGATTTCCAGTTCGCGCGTCCAGCCCTTGGTCACGCCTTCCACTGCGTTATTGACCAGCGCCCGGGCCAGTCCGTGCACCGCCGACTGCGAGTCATTCTCGCGGATGGCGACGATGTTGCCGTCTTTCTGTTCGACCTTGATACCCGCCGGCAGTGCCGTGTCCAGCTTGCCCTTCGGCCCCTGCACCAGCACCGTGTTGCCTTCAATTTTGACCGTGACTCCCTTGGGAATCGCGATCGGCTTTTTTCCAATTCGTGACATAAGCTCTCAGCTCTCAGCTCTCAGCTTGATTCGCCGTCGCCTTTGCTGATAGCTGACGGCTGATAGCTGAGATCTGCGCTTCTACCAGATCTGGCACAGCAACTCGCCACCCACGCCTTCCTTGCGCGCCTGGCGGCCGGTCATCACGCCGCGCGGCGTCGTGAGGATGTTAATCCCCATGCCTCCCAGCACGCGCGGAATCTCCGAGCGGCGCACGTACACGCGGCAGCCTGGGCGCGACACGCGCTCCGCCTTTGAGATTGCTGCCTCATTATTGGCGCCGTATTTGAGGTAAATCCGGATAATCTTGTGCCCTTCTTCTTCGGTGGCCTTGTAGTTGGAGATGTAGCCCTCTTCCTTCAAGATGCGGGCAATCTCCAGCTTCAGCCGCGAAGCCGGGATATCCACTTTCTGGTGCCGCGCTTGCAGCGCATTGCGCACTCGCGCCAGCATGTCTGCGACCGGATCGGTCAACCTCATCGTTTTGCTTCTCCTTGAGCCGCCCGTTCGCTCCGCTTTGTTCTGACAATCGGCGGAGAACCTGCGGCAGCCCCGCTACCTCTTTATGTCCTTGTCATCCTGAGCGAGACGCCTTTTTGTCTCGCGAAGGACCTGAGCGCGCCGCGCGATCATTCTCGCGTTTTTGCGAGAATGCGAAATCGCGCGTTCGGCGCGCTTCCTTATTCGCACAGCCTCACCAGGACGACTTCGAAACCCCTGGAATCTCCCCGCGCAGCGCCAGCTGCCGGAAACACAGCCGGCAGATGCCGAACTTGCGCAGATACCCGCGCGGACGGCCGCACATCCTGCAGCGGTTGTGCCGGCGTGTGGAGAATTTCGGTTTTTTCACGTGCTCCGGCTTTTGATGCAAGCCGACGCCGTCTTTCACTCGTTTTGCTGTCGTCGCCATTCAGTCCTTCGTTGAAACTCTGAAAGCTTTGAAACCTTTAACCTTAAGCTCGAAACGGCATGCCCAGGTGCTTCAGAAGCGTTCGCGCCTGATTGTCGTTCGTCGCGGTTGTCACAATCGTGACGTTCATCCCCTTCAGCTTGTCCACTTTCTCGTACGAAATCTCCGGGAAGATCAGCTGATCGTGCAGGCCGAGCGTGAAATTGCCGCGGCCATCAAACGACCGCGTGGAAACGCCCTTGAAGTCGCGCACGCGCGGCAGCACGATGTTCACCAGCCGGTCGAAGAATTCGTACATGCGGTCGCCGCGCAGCGTGACCATCGCGCCAATCGACTGTCCCGCGCGCACCTTGAATGCCGCGATGGACTTTTTCGCGCGCGTGATGACCGGCTTCTGCCCCGTGATTTGGCTCAGCTCGTTCACCGCCGGATCGAGGATCTTCGCGTTTTGCGTCGCCTCGCCCACACCCATGTTCACGACGATCTTGTGCAGACGCGGAACCGCCATCACATTCTGCAGTTCCAGCTCCTTCAGCAGAGCGGGCGCAACTTCCTTATCAAACTTCGCCCGTAGCCGCGGCTTCTCCTTGGCGCTATGCCGCTGTTGCTCGGGAGCCTTCTGCTCCTGCGCCGCCTCTTTTTGACCTTTCTTTTCTTTTGCCATTTTCCAGCTCTCAGCTCTCAGCTCTCAGCTCATCCTCGGGCCCATCAGCAAAAAGCTGATAGCTGACGGCTGAAAGCTGATAACTATTTGTCCAACGTCGTTCCGCACTTCTTGCACACCCGCACTTTACGGTCGCCGCGCACTTCGTGCCCGATGCGCACGGGCCCGCAGGTCGGGCAGACCAGCTGCACGTTCGAAATCGAGATGCGGCTCTCCTGCTCTGCGATCCCGCCCTTGATGTTGCGCTGCGGGTTCGGGCGCACGTGCTTTTTCACCATCATTACGTGCTCGACCAGAATCTTCGAGTCGTTGGGAAACACGCGCAGCACGCGCCCTTCCTTGCCCTTGTCGCGGCCGGTGATCACCTTCACGGTATCGTTCCGCCGGATATCTACTCGCTTGTGTCCTACAGTTGCCGTTGCCATATCCAATCTCAGGCTTCAATGTTTCAAGGTTTTCAAGGTTTCAACGTCTACCACCACACCGACGATTTCCGGTTCTCAAGGCACCTTGAAACCTTGAAACTCTGAAACCTTGAAACTTGCTAAATCACTTCCGGAGCCAGGCTCACGATCTTCAAGAACTTTTTCTCACGCAGTTCACGCGCCACCGGACCGAAAACGCGCGTCCCGACTGGCTCGCCCGCTTCGTTGATCAGCACTGCCGCATTCTGATCGAACCGGATGTAGGTTCCGTCGCGGCGCCGGTGTTCCTTGCGTGTACGTACAATGACCGCCTTCACTACTTTGCCCTTCTGCACCTGGCCCTCGGGCGCCGACTCCTTCACGGCCGCCGTGATCACGTCGCCCAGCCCGGCATTCAATCCGGTTGAGCCGCCCAGCGGCAGAATCATCTGCAGCTTGCGCGCCCCGGAATTATCGGCGACCTCCAGCATCGTTCTCATCATCACGGCCATGTCAGTTCTCCCTCTCGCTTGTCATCCTGAGGCAACATGCTTCTCGTCGCCGAAGGACCTGGGCGCGCCGCGCAATCAATTTCGCGCAGCTCTTATTGAGAAAAGCCGCGGAGCGCATCCTTAGCTAACTTGCGACTTCTGTCATCGCTTCCGGCACTAGCGCGGCCTTGCGCACAATATCCTTCAGCTTCCAGCGCTTCAGCTTCGACAGCGGACGCGTTTCCTCAATCCGCACCACATCACCCACATGCGCTTCATTCTTCTCGTCGTGCGCGTAGAACTTCTTGTGCCGCGCGATCACGCGCCCGTAAAACGGGTGCGACTTCTTCCGCGTCACCTGCACCACGATCGTTTTCTGCATGCGCGTGGACACGACTTCTCCCACCACTTCCTTGCGGCGGCCCTGCACATGCTCGGCGGCCGGCGTCGCTGGTTTGCTTTCCGCCATCATCGTTTCTCCGTTACGTCTCTCCGTTACTTCTTCTCGCCCGCGGTCGCGCGCGAGCGCTCGCCTAGAATCGTCTTCACCCGTGCAATGTCCTTGCGCAGGCCGCGAATCTTCTTCAGGCTCTCGGTCTGCCCCATGTTCAGCTGAAACTTCAGCTTGAAGAGCTGGTCGGCCAGGTCGCGCTCCTGGTGCTGCAACTCCGCGTCCGTCAGGTTTCTGATTTTGTCTACCTTCATAAAGTTTCCTAGTGCGTCAGCGTCTCGCGCTTGACCAAAGTCGTGCGCAGCGCCAGCTTGTGCGACGCCAGCCGCATCGCCTCGGTCGCGTCCTGATGCGTCACGCCTTCCATCTCAAACAGAATCTTTCCCGGCTTCACTACCGCGACCCAGTGATCGGGCGCGCCCTTGCCCTTGCCCATACGGGTTTCGGCCGGCTTCTTGGTGACCGGCTTGTCAGGAAACACGCGAATCCAGATCTTGCCGCCGCGCTTGACGAAGCGGGTCATGGCCACGCGGCTGGCCTCTATCTGCCGGTCGGTGATCCAGCCCGGCTCGAGCACCTTCAGCCCGTAGTCGCCGAACGCCAGCGTCGAGCCGCGCCACGCCTTGCCGGTCATGCGGCCGCGCTGCTGCTTGCGATACTTCACTTTCTTTGGCATCAACATAAAATCAGCTCTTGGCTTCTAGCTACTAGCTAAACCCCTGTCATTCCGAACACGCGCAAAGCGCGGGTGAGGAACCTGCCGTTGGCGCGCTTCGCTGTTAAAATCCGCCCGCCGTCGCGGTCTGGCCTTCGCGCTTTTTCTGCTGCAGGATCTCGCCCTTGTATACCCAGCACTTCACGCCGATCACGCCATACGTCGTGCGCGCTTCGGTAAAGCCGAAGTCAATGTCGGCACGCAGCGTGTGCAGCGGCAAACGTCCCTGGAGATACCACTCCGAGCGCGCGATTTCGTTCCCGTTCAGCCGCCCGCTCACGCGAACCTTAATCCCTTTGCAGCCGAAACGCAGCGCCGAATCCACCGCCTTGCGCATCGCCCGGCGGAAGCCTACGCGCTTTTCCAGTTGCAGCGCGATCGCTTCCGACACCAGCTGCGCATCGAGCTCCGGCTTGTGCACTTCCTGGATGTCGACAAAAATGTCTTTCCCGCCCGTGCGCTTCTGCAGCTCAGCTTTCAGCTTGTCGATCTCCGCGCCCTTGCGTCCGATGATGATCCCCGGCCGCGCCGTCTTGATAATGATGCGCAGCTTGTTGCCCGGGCGCTCGATCTCGATGGCGCTGACGCCCGCCGACTTGAGCTTGTCCTTCAGCTCAGCCTTGAGCTTCACGTCTTCGTGCAGCTGCTTGTCGTAATCCCGTTCGGCGAACCAGCGCGACTTCCACGGCTTGGTGTAGCCGAGCCTGAATCCATAAGGATGTACCTTCTGTCCCATCGTTACTCCTAAACCGAACTCTCTAACCTGAGATCCTTCGCAAAGAACGCTCAGGATGACCGCTGCGGGCTCGGACGCCCGCAAAGCGCGTTCACTTCGCCGCCACTTTCTTCTTTCCTGCAGCCTTTACTGCCGGAGCACGCCGTTTGGCCTTAACCGGAGCCGCTTCTTCGCCGCCTACGACCGTGGCTACCGCTTCGCCATTCTTCCCGCGCTCGGCCAGCACCAGCTC
>JASHPH010000335.1 GCA_030038255.1 Candidatus Sulfotelmatobacter sp.
CTCGAAAAGGTCTGGCGTGAGGAGTTCCTTGCAGCCTTCCCGGATGTGCCGGTGGCGAGGAAGTGGGGAGGCAAGCAGTTCGGCCAGGTGAAGCAGGTGCTGGATCTGTACGACGCAGATCAGGTAGAAGACGCGATCGTGTATCTCCTCCGAAATTGGAAAGCAGTTCGGGCAAAGTTGTTCAAAGGGCAGGGCGATACGACGCCGGGCGTCGGCGTGCTCGCGTACTTCCACGAAAGTCTCATCCCGAACTCGGCTATTTGGATCAAACACAGGGCAACTTTGGACGAATACGCCAACTTCGACCCGAGTGATCCGTACGCCGAGCGGCCTGGGGAGCTGGAGCGAAGGTACGCTGCCGCGCAGGCCGAGCTGAAGTCTTTGGGGCTCCTATGATTAATCATCGCGATCTTCAGGCGAGCGACTACACCCGGATGAATCTTCCGGCGGATTTGTGGGAGCGGACGCTCGCCGACGTCCCCGAGTCCATCCGTGAGCCCATTGCGCTCTATTGCCGGTGCGACCCCGACGCGGCCCGCGTGGACGAGATGGTCCGGGACGGGCTTGGTTGGGTGCTCTGGGGCGACCCCGGCGTCGGAAAAAGCACGACGGCCGCCGTCATCGCGAAGGAAGTCCGCAGCCATGCCCACTCGGTCTTCTTCGTAACCGTCCACGATCTTCGAGAGATGATTCGCTCGAAAGCGACCTTCGACGACAACACGGTCACGGTGATGGAGCGAGCCAAGGACGTCGAACTTCTAGTGATCGATGGAGTTCGGCAGATGGACCCGAGGGACCCCGTGTTCAACGGGTACGAACTGGAACGGCTCATCGAGAGCCGCCTCGCCTGGAAGAAGGCGACCGTGTTGACCACGCGACTCAACCCCAACGAGCAGAAGCTGCACTTTCCCGACGCCATGGAGGCGATGCGGGTTCGCTGCGCGGTGCTCGAAGTCAAAGGACCGAACCGCCGCGAGGGAGTGCAGGCCGAACTCCAGGCGCGCCTCGGGGTGAAGAAGAAGGGAGCCTAGCGTGGATCTCGACAAGGGCCTCGTTGCAGCCATCTTGGCGGGCGGGAAGATGGCCTACGAAAAGGCTCTCTCCCGCGGTATCACCGAGAGACGCCTGGAAGGCGAGGGCGCACTCGCGTTCCACTTCCTGCACAACTACGTGCAGAAGTACGAGGGCTCGTGGCCGTCCGACGACATGATTTTCGGGTGGACGCAGGTCCTGCTGGAGCCCCCGGACAACTCGCTCGACTTCTTCATCGACTCCGTCCACAAGCGAAACCTCCAGAACAGGATCGTTTTCGGTCTGCGGGAAACGAACGCGTTCCTGGAGAAGATCGAGCCTGAGAGGGCGTTCGCGCACCTCCTGAAGTTGGTCAGTGACCTCACGGCCGAGCGCGCAGACACGCTTGCCGTCGAGAGTCTCTTCAAGATCGGACCCGAGGTCCTCCAGTACTACGAGGACATCAAGGCCGGGAAACGCGGCATCCAGACTCCTTGGGACGGAGTCAACGACTGCACGTTCGGTTTCTGGCCTGAGGATCTCTGCATCTTCGTCGCCCGGCTCGGAATCGGCAAGACATGGTCGGCGGTCCTCATCGCGCACCACGCATGGGCAGTTCAGAACAAGCGTGTGCTCTTCATCACGACCGAGGTCTCTCGGATGCGCATCTACATGCGCTTCGTCGCGGTGCAGGAGCGCCTGCCGTACACCGAGCTGACGCACGGTCGCCTGGCGATGGGTAAGGGTGCGTCCGAGGAGCGGTTCCGCAAAGCCGTCGTCGACCTGCAGAACCGCGAAGGCTTCTACATCGTCGGGGGCGACTTCGACTTCCAGTTGGACTCCGTACTCTCGGCCATTGAGATGGCGAAGCCGGATCTGCTCGTCATCGACGGCGTCTATCTCCTCCGGGTCCAGGGCGCGACCCGCACGGAGCGGATGGCGAACATCTTCGACGAGATGAAGCGCATCGCCAAGCGCAAGAAAGTTCCCACGGTCATTACGACCCAGCTGAATCGCGAGGCCAAGAAGGACGCCGAGAAGGGGAAGCTGAAGCAATTGTCGGCGGACAACATCGCGATGTCGGACGTCGGTGGGTGGAACGCGGACCTGATCTTCGGCCTCACGCAATCCCCGGAGCAGCACGAGGATCACATGATGAACATGCAGGCCCTCAAAGTTCGTGAGGGCCGGGGACGGAACTTCATCTGCAATTGGAACTTCGAGCGCATGGACTTCACACAAACCGACGGGCCGCCGGTCAAGGGTCCGAAGGGCGACGCCGACGACAGCCATCTTCCTGTAGTCTCGGATGCGGCCGAGCCGGACCCCGCGGGACCGGATGACGAGCCGATGCCGTTCTAGGAGGCGCCATGCCCAATCCGCAGATCCCAGCTCTCGTGAAGCACATGACGATCGCGATCTATCGGGATGGCAAGATCAGTGCTAGGAATAGGAAAGATCGCTTCGAGCAATGTCTGCAAATAGCGAAGTCGAGGTGCCAACAGTACGGCTTCATCATCTTCGGCGGACAGAGCCTTGGCGAACCCATCGCGCTCACTCCGAAAGGCCGCGCGCGCGAGGCGAAGCACCTGAATGAGGGTAGGTCCAAGACGGTCTTGTTCGACACACTCTTCGACGACTTCGACGTGGATGGAACGAAGGCGGAGGCGGCGAAGAAGGCTCGGGAGAAGGAAGCCGAACAGATTGCTGCTCGGAAAGAAGCGAACGAGGGCAAGTTCTCGAAGAAAGATCGTCTTTAGTCTCGGAGATCCGTCATGGCTGTGAATGTCACCCGCGAGGAGGTTCTGCTCGACTTAACCAGGAAGAACGGGGTGCATCTTCGGCTCGTCCTGCAGAAGGGCGCGACCGAGGAAGGTCAAATCGTCGCCTGGTACGCCATCGAGCTGGGGTCGCCGGAGGGGGCGGAGTTCAAGGCCAAGGACCGCGTGGTGGTCCGTTCGCGCGAGCTGCACGACCTCCTCGTGGCGATGCACCGTGCGTACTTCGGCCACTTGCCCCCAGGGGCGAAGGTCCCGCCCGAGCTGGATCTTCCCGTCGACCTGGAGCCCGACGAAACCCCGTTCTGAGAATCCCGTGGATCTTCTTTACCTGAGCGACCACCAGACGCGCCTACGCCCGCAGACGGGAACGCCGTGCGAACTCTCGTGGGAGCAATTTGCCGGCTGGCTTGCGGAGCCGGTCTGGGGCTCGGACAAGACGGAGGCCGGCGGTTATTCGCCCGCCAAGTACAAGGACGATACCCGGCATCTCAACAAGCTCGTGCACATCGGCGCGCTCGTCTTCGACATCGATGTCGGAGGCGAAGTAGACCGCGTTGCGAAGGCGATGGAGGACTACTCCTGCGTCGTCCACGAGACCTTCAGCAGCACGGAGGCGTACCGGCGATGCCGGCTCCTCGTGGAAATCGAGCAGCCGATCGACGGCTTCATTTACACGGCCGTCCACAAGAAGTTCCGGCAAACACTGGTTTCCCGCCATGTTCACGCGGATGAGCACGCGACCGACGCCTCGCGGCTTTCGTACTTCCCAGTTCGGCGGAAGGATTCCGGCTACCAATTCGCCGTGACGAAGGGCAAACAGCTCGACGCGCGGACGATGGGCCGAGAAGTCGCCTACGTGGTCGGAAAGCACGTCGACATCACCAATGCGGGGACGACCCGGCCGCACGCGACCGCGACCAAGCAGTACATCGAGTCGGCCATTGCCAGTGCCCGCTTCAACATCGAGCAGGCGAACGAGGGCTCGCGCCACGCGACCCTTTTGAAAGAATCTCTCTCGTTGTCTCGGCCAGAATTGGGACTTTCGCTCGAACAGGTCGAAGATGCTCTCTTCGATACCGCTCTCTTGCGCATGGGCACCCACCGCACGCACGAAATTAGGGCGGCCATTCAGTCCGGCTTCGCGAAGATGCGGCAAAGATCGTAGTAATTAGATCAAAAGATCGCCATTCGCGATTGACAACTGAACAACCGTAGTGGTATCCCGAGACGTCCTCCTACGTGGGGATATTGCGAAAAGTTGCAGCAAATTGATCGACGAAAGTCGAAATGGAGCAAAAGATGCCTACCGAAGGAAAGAAGAGCTGGTTTACGACCGGCTACGAGGGGATCGACGCGGAGAAAGAGCGAATCGCGCGCCTGCAGGGGCCGAATCGCTTCTGGATGAAGGAGGGGACGAGACGCTCGGTCGTGTTCATCGACGACGAGCCGACGTGCCTCTACGAACACAACCCGAAACTCAACGGGACGTGGCGCAACCAGTTCACCTGCCTCAAGGACTCCAACGACATCATCCCCTGCTGCGAGAAGCTCGGGGAGAAGAGCCGCTACTACGTCGGGTACTACACGATCGTGGACCTGACGGAGAACACGGACTCCAAGGGGAACAAGTACCAGTACGAGGTGAAGCTCCTGCCGACGAAGCTGAAGACCCTTCAGCTGATGCGGCGGAAGAAGCAGGACCGGGGTTCGCTCATCGGCTGCATCTTCAAGGTCGCCCGCGACACGCAGGACGACCCGAACTGCGGCAACGAGTACGAGTTCGATCGCGAGGCCGACCTCACGAAACTCTTCTCGGTCGCGAACTACAAGGGCAAGAAGCTCGCGGAACTCTTCAAAGAGGCTGCCGAGAAGGCGGACGTCCTCGCCCGGATGAAGGAGACCTTCCAGCTCTCCTTCGAGAAGGGCGGTAACCTCATCGTTCCGAAGATCTACTCCTTCAACTACGAACACGTGCTGGCTCCGAAGGACCCGAAGGAGATTCGGAGCATGCTCGGCGCGGCCAGCATCGAGGCCAGCGGCGGCGAGGGCGAGGACGCACCGCAGGGCGAGAAGGACGACCCCGTTCCCTTCTGAGAGGGAGTTTTCACCGTACGGTACCTGGAGAGAGGGGCTCCAGGTGCCGGCGGTACCCGGAGGTTCGTCATGTTGTGTTCGAAGCACGATACTGCCAGCTTCTCCCCTGGCCCTTGCCCGGTCTGTGTATCGGACGAGGCAGCCCGGACGTTCTGGATCCGTGTGCTCTACTCCCCGCACCGATTGGAGCAGACAGCCACGCTTCCCGGCCTTCAACCCGTGCAGTTGCCGACTTGGTGGCCGAGCGCGGAGGGATGGTGGTGGCCATGAACCCGAATTACGCACCGAAGACACTGCAGCAGAAGCTCGGGTACCTCGTCGAAGAGTGCGGCGAGGTGCAGGCTGCAGTGGGGAAGTCCATCCGCTGGGGACTCCGCAGCGTCAACCCGGAACTGCCGCCCGAGCAGCAGGAGACCAACCGTGATTGGATCCTCCGGGAGCTGAAGGACCTGGAGCGCGCGGTGAAGTTGGCGCAAGACGCGCTGACTTCGCTCGATGACGAACAGCTGGAGGCCGCGCTGTGAAACTTCTGCTTGTGGTGCTCTACGAGAAGGCGCAGAGGGCCGAGATCTTCGTCGAGGACGACAAGGGCAAGAGGCGCAGCGTCAACTTCCATTGGCGGACGAAAGACCGAGCGCAGATTCCTGACCACTGGGTGAGCGCAGTTGTGAAGGAACTCGCCAACCAGGACGCGGAGGCTCTCGCGAAGTCGCAAGGCCGCCAGCTCATCGGCCGTGCGTTTCCCGCACCCAGGAAACCGCCTCCGAGGAAACTATGAACGATTCCGGATTTGGCAAAGTTCGCGACGATGGTGGGGAGCGGGCACTCTCGGTGACGGGAGGAGAGCGGGAGGTCGCGGCGGGCAAGGGTCGCTTCGACCTCGTGCCGGCCTATCCCCATCTTCGCCTCGCTCAGCACTACGAAAACGGGGCAAAGAAGTACGCGGATCGGAACTGGGAAAAAGGGCTGTCGCTGGCCAGATTCATCGACTCGGCCGAGCGGCACATCAACCACTTCAAGGCGGGCGACCGCAGTGAGGACCATCTCGCAGCCATCCTGTGGAACATCTACGGCTACATCTGGACGGAGCGCGAGATCTCTGAGGGGCGTCTTCCGCAGGAACTCTACACGGTTCCCTGGGCGCCCTCGACCGGGGACCGACGGCAGGGATGAAAGTGGAGGTCGGGTCCTGGGCTTGGATGGACAAGGCGGAGCTGGGCGTCCCCGCGCTGCAGACGCTTAAGCAACGTCTGACCATCGTCCCGCGGAAGGCGGCCGGCTACCCCGACGAAGACGAGGACCCGGCTCCCATCTACCTGTTCACCGAAGAGCCTGAGCGCATCGGCGTGGCGCGGGAGTACTTCCTCCAGAAGAAGACGCAGACGCACGAAATCAGCTACCGGCTCTCCGGCGGCGACAAGCGGACTTGGCCCGGGGACCTCCACTTCACGACGGCCAAGACGCTGCGTCCCGAGCAGACGCAGGCGCTCGACTTCGTGCTCCGATCTTTCCTGGAGCAGGGGAAACTTGGCGGGATGGTGAAGGCATCCCCAGGTTGGGGAAAGACGACCTTCGGCTGTGCGCTCATGGAGCGTCTGCAGGTTCCCACGCTCGTCATCGTCCACAAAGAGTTCCTGATGAATCAGTGGATGGAACGGATTGCAGAGTTCCTCCCCGGCGCCAAAGTGGGGATTGCCCAACAGCAGCGTTGCGAGTTCAAAGGTAAACACATCGTCGTGGGTATGGTGCACTCGCTCGCGCGCGGCGACTACCCGAAGGCCTTCTACTCCTGGCCAGGTCTCATCATCGTCGACGAGTGTCATCGCATCGGCGCTCGGACCTGGGCGCCCGTCCCGCCGCTCTTTCACGCGAAGTACCGGATCGGACTATCCGCGACTCCCCGCCGCAAGGACGGCGCGGACAACGTCTTCCACTACCATCTCGGGCCGGTCCTCTTCCGCGCCAAAGAGCAGCGGCTCAAGCCGATCATCAAGCGGGTCTACACGAAATTCCGCCTCGTCAAGACCCCCAACTTCAACCCCGCTCTCGCGCCGGAATCGCTGATCTTGCGTTTCCTCTGCGCAAATGAGCAGCGGAATAGGCGGATCGTAGAGTTGATCATCGAGGCGGTCAAGGCCGGCCGGAAGCTGCTCGTGCTGAGCAAGCGGCTGAACCACCTGAACCGCCTGGAGGCCGACTTCCACCGGGAGTGGCGGGATGGGGGCCACGGCAAGCCGATCTCCACCGGGTTCTACATCGGCGGAATGACCGATGAGCAGCGATATGAGGCCTCTTTTTCCCGCATCCTCTTCGCTACCGTCCAGTTCGCGGCCGAGGGTTTGGACATCCCGGCGCTCGACACGCTCTTCCTCGTGAACCCCATGAGCGACGTGGAGCAAGCGGTCGGTCGAATCCTCCGACCCTACGAGGGGAAGAAGGACCCGATCGTGGTCGACTTCAGGGACGACAGGGTTCGGATGTTCCAGGATTTCGGTGAAAGGCGGGATCAACTCTACGCGCGCATCAGCTGAGAACCTTTTGACAATCCGCTTCTCGGCTGGTACGCTAACAGCATGAGCAGCTTCTCATTTCGGGAGTGGTATGCACTCAACGCCAAACGACTCAATGAGAGACGGAAACAGAAATACCACTCTGATCCCGATCACCGGCAGAAGGTCCTCGACACCAACCAGGAAAGTCGACGGCGCCGAAAGAATGCCACCAAAGGCTCGAAGAAGAAGAGCCTTCGCGCGCGAACAGGTGGCCAGCGCTACAAGATCGTTCCCGGTGTCGTGGAAGGACGGACCGAGCCGCTCGTCACGATTGGAGCTTTGGCGGAAACACTCCAGTGTTCCATTCAAGTCATCCGGGTTTGGGAGCGTCAAGGACTCATCCCGAAGACACCCCTGCGCTCGGGGAAGCGGAGTCGGGGTGACCGGCTGTACACCCGCGGGCAGGTCGAGGAGATCCGCACCATCCTCAAGGCCCAGGGCAAGTTGTCGAGTGCCGGCGTGGTGGAGGACCGGCCGACGCGCACCGAGTCGAGGGAGCTGAAACGATGGATTCGGCGCAAGAACGGCAAAGTGGTTCAAGTTCCGCTGCTCCTCATCGGGGAGCTGGCGAGGGCAGTGGGCCGGAACGTCGCCACGCTGGAGCAGCTCGAAGCCCGTGGCTTTCTTCCCGAGACGCCGTTCCGGACATCGTCCGTCGGTCGCCGGCTCTACACCGAGAAGATGATCTTGGCCGTGCAGGCGGCCTTCAAGAAGCGGGGTGGTGAGATTCGCGGGGACGAGGCCTGGCAGAGCTTCCGCGACGAGATCCTAGCAAAGTGGACAGCACAGCATGTGATGGGTGCTGTCCTCTTGGAGGCGGCACCGAGAAAGAAACAGGTGACCGCCAATGTCGCAACGAAGAAAGTCCCCCGGCCAGCGAGCGCATCCGCGAGCCTCCCGAACTGAACGAACAGTCGAGGCTGTCGCTGTCATCCAGCGGCAGTACTTCGAGGGCAAGAACCCGACCTCCGACCTCGACGCGAAGAACGAACCCGTCACGGTTCAGTGCTTCGTGACCGAGCCGGCGAAGGTCTCGGTCGGGATGGGCCTCACGCTCAATCTCGGCAACTACGAGTCGGCGCGAATCGACGTCTCGCTCGTCGTTCCCTGCTATCGTGAAGAGTCCAACGACGCGTACAACTACGCGCGCAAGTGGGTAGAGGACCGGCTGGCTGTCGAAGTGAAAGACATTCGCGCCAACAAGCCGAACCTCTTCTAGGAGTTTTCCATGGGCCGCAAGAAAGAAGACGGGACTGCAGAGGAAGCCGAGAAGCCGAAGTTCCGCGCCTCGAAGGTCCTGGCGAGCGAAACACTCGCCAAGATGAAGAAGAAGTGGGGCAACAACGTCGTGCAGCTGGCCTCCGACGAGCGCGTTCGGGAGAAGCACACGATTTCGAGCGGCATCGTAGCCTTGGACTGGGCTCTCGGAGGCGGCTGGCCGGCGGGTAGGATCAACACCGTCTACGGCCTCGTCTCCTCGGCGAAGACCAAGTGCATGCTCAACGCCATCGCCGAGGCGCAGCAGGTCTGCGCGACCTGCTTCTTTCCCAGGATAGAGGGCAAGTGCAAGTGCGGTTCGTTCCGCGAGCACGTCTGCGCGTACATCGACGT
>JASHPH010000336.1 GCA_030038255.1 Candidatus Sulfotelmatobacter sp.
GCGGGAAAGCCCTGGCCGACCTCGACAAGCACGCCATCTGGGTGTGCCCGATGTACCCGCTCTTCCTCGAATGGTTCTACGCGCACCCCGAGCATCATGAGGACATCACGACGCTGCCGGCGCTCATCGAGCTGACCGGCGAGGACGCGCGGAAGGCGAGCGCGATGTACGGGTATCGCCGGCCGGGACCGGACGCAGAGACACGAGCACGTAAGGCGGCGGAGACGAAGAGATGAGGAGGTTTAACGATGGGTAGGATGGTCTGGTTTCCGGGAGGCATTGTAGCGTTCGGGTTCGGTGTACCCGCAGCACCGGTGATTGCGGGTGCGGTGCTCGTTCTCGGATGCGTCTTCTGGCTCGGTCGCAGAAGCGTATCGAAGCCGGCGGAGCCCGAGTCCCAGGACGGGGTCGGCTGATGCAGTCGTTCAGTCATGGTCAGAGAGTGATCGTCAAAGAAGCCGAGCGCCCGAGTCGCAACGAGCCGACCGAGCCGCGCATCCCCATCCACGCCATCGGGACCGTCCGTCGGGTTCGATCGGACGGTGGTGCTTGGGTCGACCTCGACCAGCGGAGCAAGGTGACCGCGGTGCATGCGTGGTCGGCCAAAGACGACCGAGCGAAGACCGTCCTCGCCTATCCCGAGTACTGCGAGCTGGCGACCAAGAACAGCAAGGACCGGCGCGCGAAGAAGAAGGAAGAAGAGCGCGAGGCGGTAATGGAGACGGTCTCCATTCAGAACTTCGGCAAAGATCACTGGTCGACCTTCGCCTATGTCGAGACGCGCAACGTCGACCACCGGGGTGTTCTCGCCTTCCCGCACCTGCGCTGCGTCGCGGCCCGACATCCGCTGTACGACCACGGCCACGATGCGTCGGACTATCCGACGCGGCTCAAGGACGGAGCGACCATCTCGAACCACGACGATTGGGATTGCATTGCCGACCTCGTTGCGGCGGGCCTGCTCGAAGACGTCGGTACGATGGTGAACCCCCTCTTCACGATGACGCCCTTCGGGACGAAGGTCGCGAGCGCGCTCCGCGAGTGGAAGACGAAGGGTGGCTCCTTCGCTACGTTCGTTGTCCCCGAGGAGCACGTCGCGGCAGCGGCTTCGGCGTAAGATGCCGACCATCAAGGAGCAGCTCGCGAAGCTCCACGAGGAGGAGCGCGCGATTCAGGCTCGCATCCAGGCCCTCTACGACGAGTCCCTTCGCGCTCCGGCCGACGAGAAAGCGTGTCCGGATTGGATGGCCGAGATGCTCGGCAGCGCGGGCGCCCATGCGGATACGATGAAGTACCCAATCGAGGTGGCCGGCATCACGTACACGGAGCGAGAGCCTGTCGAGTACAACCGCCGCGAGGTCGGGAAGTTCGTGGCGGTCCGTCCGTGCGCTGAGGAGTACGGGAACAAGACGTTCCTCGGCATCTACCTCGGTCAGGTCGCAACTTCACCGGGGTGCTTCTACAACAAGGAGACCGGCATCCTGGAGATCGGCCTGTGGATGCACAATCCAGCCATCTGGGTGCCGGACCTGAAGCGCATCATCTTCGGCATGGGCTCGTGGTGGGGTATGCTCAACTCGCCAGCGGACCTCAAGCAGATCAGCGACGCGGATATCCAGAACGTCTGGTACGTCAAGGCCTTGAATGACCTCACTTCTGAGTCCAAGGCTTGACATCTACGGGGGTGATGGCTAGACTGAAGGTGAGGAAATAGGAGCAAGATCGTGGAGATCCCCATCACAGCGAAAGCCGCACTTCTTCAAGCCTTACTCGTGGACGGTCCGGGGTACGGCACCGAGCTGGCGGAGCGAATCGAGACCCGTACGAAGGGGAGCGTGAAGTTGCTCCAGGGCAGCATCTACCCGGCGCTCGAAAAGTTCCTCGACGAGAAGTTGGTGGAGTCCTACACGAGCGAGCCACCCAACGGTGGCCGCGAGCGCGTCTACTACAAGCTGACGCGGCACGGGGAAGCGATGGCGAGCGAACAGCAGGAGATGATGCTCTCCCTCTTCAGCCGTAGCGTGACCAACGCGAAGGCGCTCGCCGTGGTGCGCGCGGCCAACCTCGAAGCCGGGGGCAAGCGGCGCGAGGCGGCGGCCGAGCGTGTGCGGGCGGAGAAGGCCGCTGCTGCGCAGCGACGTAAGGACCGGAAGAGTCGCAAGGCGGCCGAAGCAGCGGCATGACGAGAAGCTGCGGCTCGTGCTCCGAGTGCTGCTCCGCCCTCGGGGTTCACGAGCTGAACAAGGAGATGTTCGTTCCCTGCCGCTACCAAATCCAAAGCGAGCAGGGAGGCTGTGGCGTCTACGACAAGCGGCCGACGTCGTGCCGCGAGTTCTCGTGTGTGTGGCTCGATGGCAACTTCGAGGAGCAACACCGACCTGATCGAATCGGCTTCGTGCTGGCGACCGCCGACCTCTACGAGGACCTCGTCATTCTGATCGCCTACCCAAGCCGGCCCGACGCCCTGCAAACGGAGGAGAGTAAGACGTTGCTTAACCTGGTCGCGCAGCAGATTCCCATTTGCATCTTCCACCCGAACGGCCGCCGGCAAATGCTCATTGCTGAAGACCAACGTCACCTGCTCCCGCGCATTCAGCTCGGGTTGGAGGCGCGTGCTGTCGTCGATGAGAACGGCGAGCTTCGTCGCCTGCCGCTCGTGCCGGAGGCTGACCGATGATTAAGGAGTTGGAGAAGTGCGACTTCTGCGAGGAAGAGATCCTTCCTGGGGAGAAGCCTCCGCACGCGCCGCTCGTACGGATGCACAACGAGTGCATGCTCCGGAACATCCTCGGATCGGTGGCCCATCATCAGCAAAAGTGTTCGTGTTTCGGAGGCACGGAGAATGATCCGGCAGGTGTCAGTCGACGCGACGCAGCGCGGCTCGCGGTCATTGAATTTGCGAGACACTCCGGCAACTCCATGCTAGCTGGATGGCCGATCATGAAGAGAGTCCATCTTCGGCCGACCAACTTCAACGAACTTTCGGCCGAAGAACGCTGGGCCATCGACAGAACACTTCATCTTCTTGATTGGGACGGGAAAGAAGGTCTGCAATGAAGATCCTAAATGGGTTGATGTTGGTCGTCGCGGTCAGTCTTTGGACCGCGCTCGCCTCGGCAGGCACGGTTGTCATCCACGACTCGACGGGCTTTCTACCCTCCGGTGACGTCGCTCAACTGCAGACCGACCAAGGAGCGTGGCCGTTCGACGTCCACGTCCTGGTCGAGAAGACGGCGAATCAAGCGGCCCTCGAAGATGACGCCCACAAGGCGGTGACGTCCCCGAATGTTCTCGTGATCGGAATCGACCCGACGCATCACCGAACCGTCGTCCGCTTCGGGACTGGCACGGGTGTGAAGGCCGGCGACTACGACAGTGTGTCGCAGGCCGGTAACGCGCACTTCCGCGCGGGTGAGAAGGTGCAAGCGATCGAGGCCATCCTGATTCGTGCGAAGGCGAGCAAAGATGCCGTGACCGCCATCTCGACTTCGGCGACGCCCGTTGTCGTTCAGGGCGGGCTGTCGACTGGGACCTGGCTCTTCATCTCGCTCCTGGTTGTTGGCTTCGCCGGCCTGGCGATTTGGCTCTACCGACGCTCGAAGAAGAACGAAGAGAGTTTCAAGCAGGCCCTCGACGAGAACAAGCTCGAAACTCAGGAACTTCGGTCGCGAAACATCGAAGAGTCCGACTGGGCCGATGGACTTCGCCGGGCCAACGCAGCGAGGGAGCAGAGTCGGGCAACAGGGCAGCCGGTCGTCACTGCGACGCAGCGTCAGTCGGTCAGCGCGCCGACGACCTACCAGCCTCCGGTCGCCTCCGCACCGGCGTACGTGCCTCCCCCTCGACCGGTCTACGCCCCGGCGACTGCCTATGCGGCGCCGCAGGTCGTCGTCCAGCAGTCCTCGTCGAACAACGACGGCTTCCTCACGGGTTTGCTCGTAGGCGAAACGCTGTCGAGTGGTCGCCGGGAGCGCGACGTCATCATCGAGCGGGACCGCGAGGTCGTTCGCGAGGACCGCAGCTACCGAAGCAGCCGTCGCGATGACGACGACGCGGGGGGCTCGTCTTCGTCGTGGGACGACAGCAGCAGCTCGACCAGTTCGACGAGCGACGACGCGGGCGGGAGCACGACGTCCTGGGATCCCCCGAGCGCGCCCTCCTTCGACAGCGGTGACAGCGGTGGCAGCAACGACGGTGGTGGGGGCGGCGGTAGCTGGGACGATTCCTGAGCGGCCCCGATTGTGATAGACTGATCGGCTCGATGTCGAAGCTCGAAGATTACATGCCGAACCCGGTCCCGGCCGGGTGGACCTTCCGTACGCGGTACCAGATCGCGAAGACGGATATCGCGTTCTATTTCCGTGACCGCGACATGCTGCACGTGTCGATGAGCTGGGAGACCGAGCACGAGACGCCGCACCTGCACATGACGTTCTCCAAGGGCCGGACGAAGCCG
The DNA here is from genome assembly GCA_030038255.1 of Candidatus Sulfotelmatobacter sp. Lineage (GTDB taxonomy): Bacteria > Acidobacteriota > Terriglobia > Terriglobales > Acidobacteriaceae > Sulfotelmatobacter. Next base: position 4,457 of record JASHPH010000336.1, read on the forward strand.
GACGAGGCGACGCTGCGCGGGGCGATTGCCGAACTCCTACCGGACAATCTCATCATCGAGAACTTCCGGATGTTCGACCAGATCAGCAACCTACACAAGATGACCGTCCACGCGAAGGTCTATCTGAAGAAGGCGGCCTCGGCGTGAACCTGCTCACGTGCTGTTGCGGCGACGAGCACAAGGACGACAAGCGCTGGCCGCTCGTCCAAGACTTCGTCGACAAGCACGGGGAGACGGTCATCGTCACCGTCCCGAACGGCAACAGCTGGCGCGTTCCTCGGGCCTGGATCGCGTTCCATGGAATTCGAGAGCAGGAAGTGCCCGCCCTCGCCGACAAGTACGGCTGGCCGCGCGTGGACGACTGATGGCCTTCAACGAAAAGAAGATCACGTTGGAGGTCGGCGCCGATGATGCGCTACTCGTGCAGGGCCATCTCCGCTTGGCGATGCACACCTTCCAAGAAGCGGGCAACGTGACGATGGTGGGCGTCTTGATGCGGTTCGAAGAGGCCTTCGAGAAGGCTAGGGCGAAGGCGGCTCCGGCTTGATGCCCTTGTTCATCGCCATGTAGTGGTCGGCGACGCGGCGCGCGGTGTCCTTGTCCTTGCCGTGCGCCTTCATCGCGATCTTCATCACGTGGGCGTGGGGGAACTTCTTGTGCCCGAAGTGGCGATGGAGAAATCCGCCGAGCGCCTCGGGCGTATCTTCGCCGCCGCCCTCGCAGTGTTCTTTCCAACCCTTCAAGATCTTCTTGAACTTGATCTTCATCGGCTCTTCGACCCGCTTCGGGGCCTTGGGCCGAGGCTTGCTGCCGAGGAAGGGCTCGGGCTTCTTGGCTTCGCTGAGCCGGGAGACGCGGCGAGCCATCGAAAGAGATGCACGACGCGAGGGCGTGTGAATTGGCCCGTACCCGTAGAGTTCTTCGGGATGAGCACGGACGATGTCGCCTAATCGCTGGCGTGCGTCGCCAACAAAGCCGTACTCCAGATCATCGAGAACACTTTCGAGTAGGCTCGACGCACGGCGGAAATCCATGGGAAGTATTTATCACAGGCAGCTGAACAGAAGTAGTGAACATGCTCCTTGATTTTGGTAGATTCAGCGCATGTCTAAAAACTCGGGTCTTTCCCCGCAGCAAGAACAGCGTCTGGCCGAGATGTTCGCTTTGGAAGGGGCGCCCGCGGAAATCGCCGAGTTGGTGCGAATTAAGCCCGTCGCTCCGGCCGGGGTGAAAGTCGACCCGAAAGACCTGCGAAAAGGTCAGGCGGACCTGATCAAGAAGGCGCGCAGCGTCGTGCGCGACCCGTCGAAGGGTTCGCCGAGCGGCCCGGACTACGGCTCCATCCTGAAGGGGACGTACAAGCACGGAGGTGCGCACAAGTTGGCTGCGAGGATGGGCGGCGGCTCGGAACACCCGACCGATGCCCCCACGGCGCACCACGCGCCGGCAACTTCGCCCGAGGTTCGCGGCCACACCCAGGCTTCGAACGCGGCGCACACGGCCTCGGCCGACGCCTCCGAGCACGGGCGACAGGCCGATCTCTCGCCGAGCGCTGACGCGGCGAAGACGGCCCGCAACTCTCACAAGATGGCGCACGACGCGCACCTCGCTGCTGCCGGTGCCCTCCACAAGATGGGTCACTACTCGATGGCGCAGGACCACATCCGCAGTGCGAAGGATCACGCCCAGAAGGCCATCCACTACCACAAGATGATGGGCCACCACTCCGGGCTCGAAGCGATGCGATCCGCTGCGCAGAGAAAGAAGATGGCAGCCGGGGAATCCGTCGAGGGAACGCTCGCGGACATGAACGAGCAGAAGCGGCTGATGGGGTACGATCGGTACCCGTCGCTCAAGGAGGCCGTCACGCTCCAGGACCTCGACGACTTCGAGAAGGAGATGCAGTCCTGGCGGTACCGTCAGCGCGATCTCATGGGGCTGGAGTCGCACTACCCGATGCTGTCGGAGGTCTACGACCCCCCGAGCGAAGAGGACAACGTCGGCGGCGGGCTCACGACCCGGGACACCTCGCAGGGTCTGGCCGACACGAACTACCAGGTCGTCAAAGACAAGGCCGACCGCGCCTCGCTCGTCGCCTTCCGAGGTCTGCCCGGCGCACACCGCGAAGCGGCGCAGGCCCATCGAGCGGCGGCGAAGGTCGCCACGAACGCTCGCGACCGCGCCGAGCACGAGGCCCTCGCGGCCAAGCACGAGTACCACGCCTTCCGCAGCCCCGAGACGAAGCTCTCGCAGGTCAAGGACAAGGTCGGCCGCGCCGAGACGGGCCGGAAGGAGGGCGACTCGCAGTACGCGATGCCGTCCTCGACGGCCGGCGGTCCGGTCATTGGCGTCCCCGGCGGCGTCAAAGAAGACATCTATGGCGAATTCGCTGCCATGTTCCGGAGCATGCTTCCGGAGGACAAGCGGCACCCGCACGTCGGCAAGCGCGTGGAGCTTCACCCCGGCACCGATCTCTGGATGCGCGGCGCGCGCTACGGAACGGTCCACAGCGTGGGCAAGGACGGCCACGTGAGGGTCAAGATGGATCACCCGGGCGTGAAGAAGCTCGTCCGGACTCCCGCGGACCGCATCAAGTTCATCGAAGCCAAGGACACCCGCGACATCCCGGCGAGCGTGAAGCACCAGGCGCGCTCGATCGAGAAGGATGGTGGGCCGTTCAAGAAGCGGAGGGGTGGCGCGAAGACTCGTGCCGGCATCGCCTACGCCATCGCGTGGAAGCACCACTGCAAGAAGAACCCCGGCTCGCGCCACTGCAACAAGAGCGAAGCTCGGCAGCCCGGGGCCATGCCCTCGATGATGATGAAGGGCAAGAAGATGAAGCGGGAGGACGCGGCTTCGGACGCGACGCTCGCTCGTCTGGCGAAGAAGCACGGGAATGTGGACAACCCGCATGCCCAGGCCGCGCACGACGCGCTCCGGCGGCTGGCCGTCAAGCACGGTCGGAAGCAGGCCGAGAGCGAGTACATGCACCCGCGTCAGGCCCTGTCGGCCCTCTCCAAGATGCGGAAAAAGGACAAGAAGGGTGAGGGGCCGGCGACTTCTGCGAGCGTCCTCGGGAAGCTCGCCGCGAAGTACGGCGAGTCCAAGATGCCCGGCATGTCCATCGTCGACAAGATGAAGGGCAAGAAGATGAAGCGCGAGTCCCGCGGACCGGACGATCCGTGGGGCGGTACGCTCGCCAAACAGGCGCGGCGCTACCGCAAGGTTCGCGGCCACGCGCCGGAGCGGATGGGTAAGCACGTCGCGCTCGGGCAGGGCGCGGCAGCTCATCACGAGGACGCCGGCTCGGAGATGATGGCGCGGATGGGACTCGCAGCGGCCGGACCGCGGGGGCTGAAGCACCAGAACAAGACGTACCGCGCGATTCGTGGGCGCGGCTTCGGGCTCCGCAAGCACGGCGACAAGGTCCCGATGGGGCAAGGCGCAGCGGCGCACGAGGACGCTGAGACCGAGATGCTCGCGAGGGGTGGCCGCGCCGCCGGCTCACCGCCCGACACGCTCGGGCAGCAGAAGGCTCGTTACGACGCCGTCCGAGGGGAGCACATCGAGGACATCCAGGACGAGGAACTCCTCGCCGCGGTGGACAAGGCCATGACGGAGCGGGCGAAGAAGGAGGCGATGAACACGCACGCCATCCCGCCTCCTGGGGGCCACCGGAAGATGAACATCCGGATCAAGACGCGAGCGGCGCACATCTCGCCGCTGACCGGGCTTCACTCCGAGCCCAACCCACGGGCGTCGACACCGACCATCCGCGTTCCGGCGCAGTGAAGCGAGGTAGCGATGAGCACGATTGAGCAGCTTCGTCTCGCTGGGTTGCTCCCGACCCGCGAGAGCCGCGCCCAGATCTGCCTGGGCGAGGCCTTCGGTGCCGACCTCCACCCGATGGAGATCGCCCACGCAGAGCCGGGGCATCCCGGTGTTCGGTCCGACGGTCCTGAGTGGGACAACTACTTCAAGGCGTCGGGCATCGCGCACCACCACGGTCACGCCGCTCATCAGCTGAGCGCGATGATCAAGAGTGGCGAGCTGGGCGGCCATGCCGGCCACCACCAGAACGCCTACTACGCTCACGAGCATGCGCGGCAGCTCCATCACCACGCGGGGGAGATGGCGCTACGCGCCGGTGCGCCTTGGATGCAGACGGCCCACCGAGATCACGCTGCCGTGCACGAGAAGCACATGTTGAAGCACGGTAGGAAGTTCAAGAAATAGGTATCAGTCATGGACTCGACAGCACGAGAAGACCGAAAGATCACCTGCAAAGAGTGCAAGCAGCCGTTCATCTTCACCGCGGGAGAGCAAGCCTTCTACGAAGAGAAGCAACTCCACGACCCGCTGCGGTGCAAGGACTGCCGCGACCGGCGAAAGGCCGAGACCCGCTCGCAGGGGAACTGAAAAAGGGACCGTACGGTGCTACCCGGTCTTCTTGTTTTCCAGGAAGGCCTCGGTGAGGTACCCGCTCTCGACCTCCTGAATCTGCTCTGCGATTTGTAGAGCGAGGTGGTCGCCCTCCGCCGCCTTGGCGAGGAGGTAGCGGACTGCGGATCGCAAACAGCGCTTCTGTTTGTTGATCGTTTCGTCCATGCGGTTGAAGTGGCGCTCGGTCTTCGCGCGGTCCCTCTCGTTCGCTCGCGCGGTGAGTATGCGCTGCAGCTCCACGGCTTCCGGTGGTGGACGGAACTTGGCGAGCTGGCGAACCGTGGGGGGCGGGGGACTCGGTTTCGGTGCCGGCTTGACCGGCGGTTTCCATTCAGGGACAGGAATAGGCGGTAGTCGCTCGGAGGCCTCTTTCAGGATCTCCATTTCGTCTTCCGTCCACCCTCCGAAGTTTTCCTGATGGATCAGAATCGTTTTGCACACTCGGCCGATGTCGTAACTGTTTTTGACCACCAAGATGCAGCGGGGTTCCTGAAGTTCCCACTGCTCTTGGCCCATGGCCGTGTGAGTCTTCAATCGAACAGCGCGGAGGCCTTCCTCTTCGAGATACGCGCGTGCCTGAAGTGGGGTCAATTCAGGGGCAAATCGCTCAATGAAGCGTTCGACAGCGTGATCTGAAAACGAAATCTGTGCGCGCCGCATTCGTGGTGAGCGTATCACGAGTGTGGTAACCTGGGCACCGTGAGTTCGATTGAGCGCGTCAAGATCACGAAGGCAAACGAGCGGCCCATCACGTTCGGTTGTCGGTGCAAAGGCTGTGGAACCTGGAACACGTTGTCGGGACGTGGACCTACCTTCAAGTGCCGGCGCTGCAAGCGGGGATTGCCCGTCGTGGCGAAGCCGATCGAGCTGCCGGGACAGCCGGTGCTGCACTACAAGTACGTGAAGACGCAGCCATAGTGCCTGGATCGGTCAGCGCCCGGTGTGATATCCTGGCCGACCCATGGCCGAGATCCCGGAGGACCTGCGCGCGGAGCTTCTCTCGGTGCTCGGGGACATTCGCCTCTTCGGAGGGAAGCCGCCGCCGGTGGCCCTCGTGAAGCCGCTGATGCTCCTCAGCTCGCGGCTGGAGACGCACGACGAGCCGCTCAGTAAGCAGCTGATGGTCCTCGTTCTCGCGCTCATTCCCCCACGGGAAGGTGAAGTTGTTCCAGAGGGGATGGAGAAAGTCGCCCAGTACTGGATCGACAACAGTATCGAGCGGCTGAAAGCGGCGACTTAATGCTGCACATGTACGACGTCGTTCGATGCGACGCCCAGATGATCGGGAACGTCGAATCGTGGCGGCAGACTATTTACGTGTGCCGCTGGTGCGGGACGCAGTTGGTGGTCATGGGCCACACACTGCCTTTCGCCATCGATGCATCTTTCTGCCCGAAGGCCCCGCGCCCGGCGTCGCCGACCATTTTCGTTTGCAGCCATGGGTTCCGGCAGGAAGACTGTCCGGAGTGCATTCGCGACGATTGTCCCTGCGAAACTTGCGCGCCGGTCGAGCCCTACATCGACTTTTGAGCCTAATTGCGCTATTCCGTTCTTTATGTCGGAAGAAGAGCTAGAGCCCATCAACTTCGTACAGGCAGCGGACATCCTGGAGGACGTCAAGGACCGGCTCGCCGAGTCGATGGTCGATCGTCTGATCGAAAGTCTCGCTCGCGCGGACCTCGACGAGGACATCCCGGACGAGGTGAAGAACGCCTCCCGTGAGGCCTTCTCGCACAGCGGCTTCCACGGGTTCGCGACGAGCGGGCTCGACCCCCACGAGCACCACACGAGCGCGGCTTCGGCGCATCACAAGGCCGCCGCCATCGCCAAGAAGCATGGTCTGGTGAAGCTCGCCCACACCCACCAGAAGAAGGCACTCTCCCACGCGAAGCAGGCCAAGGCCGCTGCCGACGAGTCGGCGGGCTACCCCGCGGTCAGTTCAGGACAGTAGGCCGAGCCTCGCTCTCGAACATCAGTCGGATGAAGCAGGCCAGGGTCCTCTCCGTTTCCTCGGAGTCCCGTTCCATGGCCGTGTTGATGTCCCTGGCGTCCTGAACGATCTCTTCGGGGAGGTAGGCCACGAGGGGTCGTAGCTCCTCGTCCGTCGCCGTCTGCGGGTTGATGCCGAGTCGCTCGGCTTGCTCTCGGAGCGCTCGCGCGAGAGCGCGTCCGGTCTCCGTCACTTCCAGTTCCTCTCGCTCTTCGTCGGTCATCATCTGTAGGGAATATGCGCAGGATTCCTCAGATGTCAAGGCTTGAACTTTGACGGCAGAGGGTCGCTTGACAATCCTCCAAGTAGCTGGTACCGCTGGCCTTTCCCATGTGCATCAGCTTCAAACCCGGCCGCTACTTCTCCACGATGTGGTTCATCGAGGGCGGCCCGCACAATCGCGACTGGCTCGCTGCTGTCTTCCGCGACCCGGGGGAACGGTGGCAGCTCGTCTACCGTTTCCGCTACTACAACTGCCCGGAGCCCTGGGACAACGGCAAGGACGACAAGAACTGGTACAAGGCGTCGATGCCGCCCGAGGAGCCGGAGGAGAAGATCGTCCAATCGGTGGACATGATGGCCAACCTTCTCGTCGTCACGGGCTTCGGCGTGAAAGTTCATCGTGTCGAGATGCGCACGGACGATGACGAAGTGCAGGCCAAGAAGCTCATGGCCCAGAAGTGGGCGCACGTGCGGACCGAAGAAGAGTTCAAGGCGAAGGGACCATCATGAAACCTAAAGCGCGACCTGGGGTCTGCGGCCTCTGCGGGGTCGCCGTTGTGCAGCCCGAGGAAGTCAAGCTCGGCTGGCACAGGGGTCACCTCTACGAGCGGAAGCTCCTGCCGAATCAGACCAAGTTCAGCGAACCCTTCCTCGTCCGCGTCCGATGCATGCGCCATAAGGAACCTGGAGATCCGAGACGCTACGACTCGAAGACTGGAGAGATCGTAGAAGTTAGGGATCTTGAGGACGGATTCTGTTGCGTCACAGATCGCTAGAGAGGTGAGTGATGTCTGAGGACAAGTCGAGGCCGAGATTCGAGCTGGTCGTGCGCATCGTGCGGGACAACCCCGAGAAGACGGAGGAGGAGCCGAAGTTTCGTGACGTGCTCTTCGAAAGTGCCGCGCCGGTCTTGGCCGAGTTCAACATGCAGATCCCGACGCATCTGACCCCCGAGCAACTTCTCGGGATGACAAACACGGACCATCTTCGAAACATGGCGGGTCCCATCATCGATCAGATGCAAAAAGTCCCCGTCGACATGCTGGTCATCCAGTGCATTCAGGGCCTGCAGGACAAGCGCGCTCGGGCCTCGGTGGAGAAGAGAGCGGGGGTCACGAGAAAACTTCCAGAAGAGTAGGGGGAAACTGGTAATATCGCCTTTATGGCGACGACTTCCGTTCTTGCGATGTCCGTGGCTGTTTCGGGCGGCGGCGTCAACGAACAGTACAACCCGATGGCCACGAACCCGTACGCGAACACGAATTCGCCGGGTGGAGGGCCAATTCTCACGGCTCTCGTCGAGGGCTTGAACACGATCACTGTCCCCCCAAACACGGGAATGGTGATCATCATCCCCCCAGCGACGACGGTCTTCACGTTGACGCTCAAGGGGGTGAGCGGCGACACGGGCATCACCCTGCAGCCGGGCCTCGTCGCGATGCTCCCGCTCGCGGCCGGCTCGACTTCGCTCTTGCTCGCGGCGTCGGGTCCGATGAACGTTTCGTTGCTCTGGCTCTGAACCGATCGTGCTAGTGTGCCGGCATGGAGCCGGTTGACCCGCCGAAGCCGACAGGCAAGCCGCCGAAGGACATGAGCTTCGACGACCTGACGGGTTGTCTGTTTCCCTGGGACGGACTTCAGCCGGTCTTCCTAGCGATGCCCAGCTCGCCGCACCTCTACCTCCCGCTCTTCAGCACGGCGCTGAAGCTCCGGCAGTTGATGGCGCAGGCGAAGACGCCGTTCGTCTCGATTAAGCAGGTCCAAGATGGGAAAGAGTTCTACGGGTCCATCCGTGAGCAGAAGAAACTTCCGAACGGGGCGGAAGTGAAAGTGATCTTGGATCCCTATTTCCTTCCGAACGGCCGCGTTCGGTTCGTAGCGTTCGAGGAGAATTGAGAATGAGTCGGGACCGCGACGACGTACGGATCCAGGAAGCACTCTGCGTGAAGGAGACCGAGAAGGCCATCCTCGTCCAGCACGAGGACCTCCCGGATTGCCAGATGTGGTTCCCGAAGTCTGTCGTGACCGACGACTCGGAGGTGTACAAGACCGGCGATCAGGGCACGCTCGTCATCGCCGGCTGGTTCGCAGAGAAAAACGGTCTCGGATAGGAGCACGGGCATGGTGAAGAAAGAAGACGTGGACCTCGTGGTGGACGCGATCAAGGCCATTCCTGGCCGTGAGGGCCTGGCCCTGTGCTGCATCATGGTGGACACAACCGACGGATCGATGGCGATCTTCGGGCCGCCCGGGGTCAACACGAAGAACGTCGTGGCGATGGCGATGCAGCACTACGGACTGGGCACGACGGCCCCCGCGGCGCCCCCGGAGCCGAAGCCGACCGAGCCGAGTCCTCCTCCGGAGAGCGGAACATGCTGACCAAAGAAGACGTGGACAAGGTCGCGCGGGCATTTCAGAACGCCGACATTCGGCCGGGCATCCTGATGTGCTGCATCGTCGTGGACTCTGGGGACTCCTCCATGGCCGTGCTGGCTCCGGATGGAGTCAACACGCGGAAGGTCATCGAGCACGCGCTGGAGCACTACAAGAACGACGAGCCTGCGACGCGGTGGGAGACCGCCCCTGAAGAGCCGTCCTAGTGGCTCGGCAGCTTCCGCTTCTGCCCGCGATGCGCTGCGACGACGGCTGCGGCGCTTGCTGCGGTGTCGTACCTGCGGGCTACGATGAGTACAACGCCATCATCGAGTACGCACTAGCGCACGGCATCAAACCCATCGCGCAGGGCGTCACGTGTCCGTTCTACCAGGAGGGCAAGTGCACGGTTTACCCCGTGCGCCCGACGATGTGCCACGTCTTCGGGCACGTGAAAGAGATGCCCTGCGTCAAAGGCTACAATGTGAACGTCGATCCGAAGATAGTTCGGAAGGCGGTGGAGGAGTCAGGGAAGGACTCGGCTGTTTTGCTTCACGAGGCTCTCGTCGACTTTGGTATCGTTAAATCAACGTCCGAAGTTCTCGGAGACCTTACGTCGCTCCTCGAAGCGGCGATGGCAGCCCAAAGAGCCCTTAATCGATGACCAATGACGACGAAGTCTTCGAGCCGGAACTCCGGCTCGTATGCCCATTCTGCAAGCTCGAAGTGCTCGCTGGGCACGACGGCCGCCGCGCGCCGATGCTGATGCACACGGTCCCCGCCTGTTCCAACTTCGAGACTCTGGAGATCGATGATTTCCTCGTCGAATGCAGGCGCTTTGTTGAAGGCCAAAAACTTACTTGACAATCCGTCGCCCACTTGGTAAAGTACGCGCCAACGAGCCCAAAGTGGCTCACCGCGAGAAAGGTCGCGGCCACCAAAACAGAATCATGACGCCAGACATCTGGTTTACTTCCGACTATCACCTCAACCACAAGAACATCATCGCTTACTGCGACCGGCCCTTCTCCAGCATCGACGAGATGAACGAAGAGATCATCTCGCGGCACAACGCCCTCGTGAAGCCGGACGACATCGTCATCGACGTTGGGGACTTCAGCATGAATGAGAAGATCGTCGAATCTTCCATCAAGCGGCTGAACGGCCATCGTACGCTCGTCCCCGGCAACCACGACCGCTGCTACCGAAAGCACGGTGGTTCGGCTCGCTGGCAGAAGCAGTACATCGCGTGGGGCTTCGACCGGGTGGTCCAGCAACACTCGATGATGATTGCCGGCCAGGACGTCCTCATCGACCACATGCCGTACGTGGCCGACGAGCGTCATGCCGAGCGCTACGCTGCCTTCCGCCCCAAGGACGAGGGACGGTGGCTCCTCCACGGTCACGTCCACGGTCTCTGGGGCCAGAGGGGCCGTATGCTGAACGTGGGCGTCGACGTCCGCGACTTCCGCCCGATGCACATCGACGAGATCGCCGTCCTCATTAAATGACGAAGGCCGCCTCCCTCATCGGGAAGCGGCCCTCAGTCTTGCCGAGTTTTTCGGTCAGTCGATCTGTTCGGGTACCGGAACTCCGAGTGCGTGCATCTGCTTGGCCCAGAACTGGTATTCGTCGAGCGGTCCCTTTTCGATGTGGATCTTCAGCTTCTCCCTCGCGTGGGCGAAGTAGCCCGCGCCGGGTCGTTTCGTGTTGATGCCGATGACGAGCGACGACTTCAGCGGCTCACCAGCCTCGAAGTCTTCTTCTTGGATCTCTCCGAGGATGCCGGCGAGTTCGCTCCCGCCGCTGAACATCCCGAAGACGGCGGAGATGGTGACGTAGTCGATGGTCTGCTTCACGTGTGCGAGGTACATGAGCAGACCCCTGATTTGCGATCGGCGGATTTCGCGCTCCATCGCCTTGATGGCCCGATTCTTCTTCATGTTTTTCTCCCGGCCAGCGTGTTGCTGAGAGTCGCCCGGAATGAGCGGTCCCTCTGGCCTGGAAGAGGGCTTAGCGCATTGCGATCAAGCCGTCAACCGATTCGGTCGCGCCCTGGGCCGGGTACGGGTAGGGCTGGGGGGATGTCGGGGAGGTCATCGTCCCGGTGCTCTCGGAATCCGCCGGTCCAATCCTGGTTCCACGCCTCCCAGACGTCCTTCTGCGACGCGGGAGCGGGCTCGGCCGGCGTTCGGTACGGTCCCTCTGCGCGCATCGCCTCGCGCTGTTCGTCACGGAAGACCGGGTCGTGCGCGAGCTGCCACGCCTCGCGGTACGCCGCGTTCCGCCCGAAGCGCACGCGATGCCAGAGCCTGCCCATCCACGCGCAGACCGCTCTCCAGATCTTCACGCGCGCACTGTACCAGGTGCTTGCCTGCATGGTCAAGATCCGCTACGGTCATCCCATGGGTGGCTCTCTGACCGTGGGGATTCGACGAACGGACGGCACCGAGTACGTCGCAGTGCGCTGGACGAACCCGCTCGGAGGCTGGCTCTCCGAGCCCGGGTTCTGGGACGATGGCGAGGTCGTCAACAACTACATCGCGGCGGTCCCCGCCGACAGCGAGGACTTCGGGCCGCTCGACCGCATTCAACCGAAGAACTACGGCATCACGCTCATCGACTTCCAGGCGAAGCGCGTCCTCAATCGCCAGGGCTACTCGGGGGTGGGCATGACGTCGTGCGCGTTTCTCGATGAGGAGGACGCCGCGAACCTCTTGGAGATCATCCGCAGAGGATGGGTCACGCGATACGAGGTGAGCCGACACGGCCCCGACAAGGAAAAGGGGAAGGACCTGACCGCGGAGGAGGTCGTCGCGTTCCACGCCCATCTCGAAGCGTTGAAGTCGGAGCCCGACCCGGAGGACCGCAGTGGATGGACGTCGCACAAGCGGTTCGACGCTGGCATGGTCCGCTTGCACTGGGTGCCGCCGGGCTGGACGTTCGACAACAACGGC
>JASHPH010000337.1 GCA_030038255.1 Candidatus Sulfotelmatobacter sp.
ATTGAATCCGAAGTGCAGGCGGGAATGCAGGCGCCGCAGTCAATGCAGCCCTCGGGATCGACATACATCTGAGTCGCCGCTTCGAAATCGGGCTCGTCCTGCTTGGGGTGGATGCAGTCGGTGGGGCAGACCTCGACACAAAGAGAATCTTTGATGCACGTATCAGTAATTATATAGGCCATGGTCAGTCGGTCTCCCAATTGAAATGTGCGCTTGGGATAGCCCGCACGCTTGCTCGAACAGAAGTGTAGGAGGCAGCGCACAGCGGGGCCGTGATTCCGATCACAGTCGGCTGTGCGTTAGCGGGAAAATTAGGGGTGTGGGCGTGACCTTTTTGTTTGGAAAGGCGCCCCCGCTTCGACTTCGATGATGATGCAGATCACGCAGAAGTGTGACGCCTGTCACAGAAATACCAAGGTGATAGGACTTAAATAGTCACAATTGAACGAGGCTTTCTAGTCATAGGATCGCCCGGCTCCACCCACAGAACCCCACAAGCCGTTACCCCAGACGGCAGGAGCCGGGCGCTTGAAGGCTCAGAACCAAGTTTGGCCCTCTCCCCTCTCTCTAAGATCTTACGTCAGCAGGCAGGACTGCGTGTGCTCAAGGACACACTGTGGCTGCCCGGATACGGATTCCTCTTTCCCCGCTTGGCCTAAGCTCATTATTTTCCGTCAGATAGCCTTTGGTTCCATTCCTGCCATCAGCAAGTGCGCCTGCCAGTGAGCAGGCGTCGAGATGCGCAAGAGGACATCATGCAAATGGCAATCACTTTCATGGCGGTCGTAGCGGGGATGGTCTTCTCCCTCGCGGTAGCCTTGCTGGTCGAAGAGATCATTTTCGGGCAAGTATTCCGTCTGCTCTTCACTTCAGGCCCGAGGGCTTCAGGCAAGCTGGCCCGGCAGACGATCGCGGTGAAATCGGGAAGCGAGCGATAAGTAGGGTTGACAAGAAAATGCAAAAAGGAGAACGACAATGCTGGCGTTGAAGTATTTGCTCATTGCCGGTGGCTTCGGGATGATGCTCGCAGCCGTGTGCATCCTGGGCTATGACCTGTATCGCGAACTGTTATACCGAAAGGCCCTCGCAACGCCCGGCGCACAACCGCCGCCCGTTCCGCAGTGGCGCTGGCGCATATCGCTGGCGCTGGTCTTGCTGGCATGGGGACCGATTCTGTTGGCCTTCAGCATCGTGGTTGTTCCCAGCGGCATGGCGGGTGTTCGGATCAGCCAGACCAGCGGCACGTTGCCGGGAACGCTCTATCCTGGCGTGCATTTGGTGACGCCGCTCGTCGAGGACGTCGCGCTGTTCGACACGCGCGATCAGGTGTTCACCACGGGAATATCCGAAGACGGAAAGAATGCCGCCGCCAATGTCGCGGGGAAGTCGCAGTTGCTCGACGTTCAAGCCAAGGAGGGACTCACGCTCGGCCTTGCCATCACGGTGCGTTACCGGCTCGATCCCAAGCGACTCGACTACATCCAGAGCAATTTGCCCCGGCCGGTGGAGAGGGAGATCGTTCCGCCCGTCGTGGCCAGCGTGTGGCGTGAACTCGTGCCCAATTACACGGTGCGCGATGTGTTCTCCGCCAAGCGCGAGGAGGTGCGTCAGCGGGCCGCGGGCCTAATCACGCAAAAGCTGGCCATGGATGGAATCGTTGTGAAAGAAGTCATGCTGCGCGACATTCACTTGCCGGAGGAGTACGCCAAAGGTCTGGAGACGCTGCTTCTTAAAGAGCAGGAAAACGACCGCATGAGCGTCGAGACCGAGCTCAAACAGAAACAGGTCAAGATGGCAGAACTCGAAGCTGAAGCGACAAAGGTCCAGCAGATCAAGCAAGCCGAGGGCGAGGCACAGGTACACGTTCTACAGGCCAAGGGCGAATCGGACGCCATGCAGTACACGCTTCCGCTGAAAGAAAAGCAGATTCAGCAGAGCAAGCTCGAGGCCGAAGCGCGTAAGGAAGCCACCATCCAGAATGCGGAAGCTGCAGCGCAGGCCAAGCTGATTGACAGCAAGGCCGAGACGGAACGGCGAAAGCTGCTCGCCGAGGCCGAAGCCAATCGCATTCGTGTGACCGCGGCGGCCGATGCAGAACGGCTGCAGAGCGAAGCTGCGATTCTGAAACAGAATCCTCTGCTGATCAACAAGATCGTGGCCGAGCGACTGTCCGACAAGCTGCAGATCATGATGGTACCCGCTGACGGCAAGTTCTTCATGAATGATGTCCTCAAGAGCATGAACATGGCGAACGCGGCTGCCGGTCAGACGCAACAGCCGGAACAACAACCGCAGTAGCAGGACTAGCGGCAGCAGGCATTCCCGTGTCTCGCAAACCCGGCGAGACGTGGGGCACCCCAAGCAGAATCGGCGGTGTCAAAACAGTACAGAGCAGGGGCCGGACTCGTGCGCGCGCCAGTTTATAATTCGGCCATCCCACAGGTCATTTTGAACACGGTGAACCGCGCGATCCGGTCGGCGCTGCCAGGGATTCTGCCCTTATTGCTCCTATTAACTTCTCTGGCGATTGCGATGCCAGTCGACTGGAGCGTCCCCGAAGGCCAACTGGCGCGCAAAATCGTGGCTGTGACGGGGCCCGGCGCGTTCGCGGTCACAGTGGAGAACCGCTCTTCGCTTGGCAGGCGTGATCAGGAGATCATTCAGAATGGCCTGCTCTCCGCACTCGAAAGCTTGGGACTCCGTTTTGTTCCCGCCGAACAGGCGGCGGCGACGGTAACCATATCGCTCTCGGAAAATGCGGCGTCTTATGTCTGGGTGGCTCAGATTCACCCCGGGGCGGGTGAAGGCGCAGTGGTGATGGTTTCGGCGGCACGCCCGGAAGGCTCGCCGGCCGCCCGCGATTCCATGCCGCTCACCCTGAACAAAATCCTGCTGTGGTCGCAAGAGGATCCCATTCTCGACGTGGCCGTCCTGGAGGAAAATCCCGCGCCGACTCACATCGCAGTCCTCGATCCGGAAAAAGTTTCTCTTTACCGTATGCAATCGGGCAAGTGGCAGCCGGAGCAGGCACTTCCGATCGTTCACGCCAGGCCGTGGCCGCGAGATCTCCGCGGGCGCCTCATTCCCTCGCGGGATCACCTTCTCGACGTTTTTCTTCCCGGTGTGATCTGCCACGGCGCGGCCACCTTACCGCTGGCGCTCACTTGTCGCGAAAGCGACGACCCTTGGCCTCTGACAGGCGGAACTCAGAACGGAGTGGCTTCATCCGTATTCTCCAGCGCCGGATCTTTTGCTTCTGTTCCGGTCGGCGCGAGCGTCTCAACCACGAGTGTCCCGCAGTTGAAAGCCTTCTTTGCGCCGACGCGGAACTTTTTCACCGGTGCGTTAACTTCCGCCATCGGCAAATTCACGGCTGCGCCGAAGTTTTACTCCGCCGCGCCGCTGCCGCGTGATAAGTACACGCTTTGGCTTTTCGCCGCGACCGATGGTCAGGTGCACCTGATCGACGGTGTCAACGACCAGACGGCGAAGCCCGGTTGGGGCAGCGATTTGACCGGCGTGAAAACTTCCTGCGGCGCGGGCTGGCAGGTGTTGGCCGCGGCCTCTGCGGATGACGCCGGAGACTCGGTCCGGGCGTACGAATTTCCCGATCGCGATCCCGTCGCAGTCACCACCGCCGTTGAGTTCGCCGGTCCGGTCACGGCGCTATGGACGGAATCGAGGGGCGACTCGGCTGTCGCAATATCAAGAAATCGAGAGACAGGAAGCTATGAGGCTTTTCGTTTGGCGTTGTCTTGCAGCCAGTAGCCTGCTGGTTGCAGCGCTAGCGGCAAGCGCGGAAACGCGGCCGCAGTACGGAGGCACGCTGCGTGTCGCGATGCACGCGGCGCTGACGTCTCTCGATCCGGCGGAGACGACGCAGCCGGACTCGTTTGCCCGGCGCAGCCTGACCATGCTGATGTTCGACACTCTGGTGACAAGCGATGAGAACGGGCGTCTGCAGTCTTCATTGGCGACATCGTGGCAGGCGACGGCGGGAAATCAGCGCTGGCAGATTCGACTGCGGCACGGAGTGAAATTTCACGACGGCACGCTGCTGACTGCTGAGGCCGTGGTAGCTTCGCTACGCGCGGCGAATCCATCGTGGAAAGTCTCGGCGGACGGCGACTCGGTAATCACTGAATTGGAGAACGCTGATCCGGAACTGCCGTCAGAACTTGCGCTGCCACGAAATGCGATTGTGAAGAGGACTGACGACGGCCGGACCAGCGGAACCGGCCCGTTTCACGTTGCGGACTGGCAGCCGGGAAAGAAGTTGACTTTGGCCGCCGAAGAGATGTACTGGCGCGGACGACCATTTTTCGACACGATCGAAATTGAAATGGGCAGGAACGAGCGCGATCAAATGATGGCGCTGGAGTCGGGGCGCGTGGATCTGGTCGAGGTGGGAGCAGAACAGTTGCATCGTGTATCGCTCGAAGGCCGCCGGCTCGCGAGTTCGGCTCCAGTGGAGTTGCTTGCCTTCGTGTTTGCCCGCGATGTGCAGTCCCCAGGCGAGAAATTGCTGCGCGACGCGCTCGCGCTGAGCGTAGATCGCGGGTCGATCCGCAGCGTGCTGCTGCAAGGCGCGGGACAGCCCGCAGGCGGCGTACTTCCCACTTGGATCAGCGGGTATGAATTTGTGTTTCCGGTCGAAGCCGATTTGCCGCAGGCCCGTCGCGAGTGCGAACAAGCGCGGAGCGCTGGCGCATGGTCGCTTGGCTACGATAGCAATGACTCGCTCGCCCGATTGATCGCGGAGCGGATCGCGCTGAACGCAAAGGACGCGGGGCTGACGCTGCGGCCGACCCCAGGTGCAACCACGGACGTGCGACTGGTGCGAATCGCGCTCGCCTCCGTCGATCCCTGGATCGCTCTGGCGAACGTTGCCGGCGCGCTGGGAGTTGCGGTGACGAACCGAGGCGGATCTGTCGAAGATCTATACGCGGCGGAAGAGGCTCTTCTGGCCACGCAACGCGGCATTCCGCTGGTTCATCTACCGGCATCGTACGCAGCCTCAACTTCTTTGAAGAACTGGGCGGTGCGTCCGGATGGAAGCCTGAACCTCGCCGACGCCTGGATAGGGAGCAGCAAGCCATGATCCGGCGGAAGCTGCTGGCAGTCTTTGCGCTAACAATCTGCGTCTCCGTAGCCGCAGTCGCCGGGCTCGTGCTGGCGCTGACGCGACGCGCATTCGAAAAAAACGAGGATGCACGAACCGCGGCCTTGCTGGCTCAGTTCCAGCGTGAGTTCAACCGGCAAGGTGACGAAATTGTGCGGCGCATGCAGGCCATCACGGCATCAGAGCCAGCAACTCGCATGGCGACCGCGCTGGATCGCTCGCCGTCCGACGCTGCGGCGTACTTTGATCTCGCCCGCTCTCTGGCGGAGAGTTATCAACTCGACTTTCTGGAATTCGTTGATGGCCGTGGAATCATCATTTCGTCGGCGCAGTGGCCGGCAAAATTCGGATACCCGGAGAATGCATTCGACGTCCTGTCAACGGCAGACCAGCAGCAGGCTTTTCTCAAGCGGGAGGAGATGCAGGATTCCACTGCTCTCGGCCTGTTTGCAGTTCGTGCCATCGGGGCTGGCGATCGCAAGGTGTACGTCATCGGCGGACGACGCCTGGACAAGAATTTTCTCTTCGCGCTCGATTTGCCGGCGGACATGCGGGCGCTGCTCTACCAGAATCGCGGCGATCATTTCTCGGCTGACCTGCTGCTGGATCCGTCTGCCAACAATGCCGGCGACACAGTGCATCCCGCCGACAAGTTCGCTCCCCTCATTGAAGCCGTGCTGCGCTACCAGCAGGAAATGTCGGGAGTCATTCAGTGGTCTTCGAACCGCGCGGAGGACGAAGTCTTTCACGCGATTCCATTGCGCGGCCTGGCGAAGTCCGGCCAAGAGAAGGACGGGCCGCTCCTGGGAGTTCTGCTGATTGGGCACTCGCGTCAGTCGTACGTGGAGTTGAAGTCGCGCATCGGAGCGTCGGCCCTGCTGGTGAGTGGCGGCGGAATAGTGCTCGCGATTCTGTTCAGCAGTTGGGTCGCGGCGCGGGTAACGCATCCCGTGGAGCAACTGGCGCGTGCGGCGCAGGAGGTTGCGGAGGGAAAGTGGGACACGCGGGTCGAAATGCGGGGCAGCGATGAACTCTCGCAGCTCGCCGAATCGTTTAATCGCATGACCACCGAATTGCTTGAACAGAAAGAGCGCCTGGTGCAGGCCGAGCGTGTCGCAGCCTGGCGCGAAGTAGCTCGCCGTCTGGCGCATGAATTGAAAAATCCACTGTTTCCGCTTCAGCTCACGGTGGAGAATCTAATGCGGGCCCGCACGCAAAGCCCACAGCAATTCGAGGAGATGTTCCAGGAAAGTTCGCGCACGCTGCTGGCAGAAATCTCGAACCTGAAGACGATCATCGGCCGCTTCAGCGAGTTCTCGAAGATGCCGCATCCCCAGCTGCAGCCTGTGCAACTCAACGATTTGCTGCGCGGAGCGGCTCAGTTGTATCGGGCACAACTCGAAGCGCCCGGGCGCCCACCGATCACGTGCAAACTCGAACTCGATGAGAATCTTGACCGGATCATGGCCGATCCGGAATTATTGCACCGCGCGGTTTCGAATCTGGTGCTCAATGCCATGGACGCAATGCCGAAGGGCGGAACGCTCACGCTGCGCAGCAAGGGCGACAATTCGAAAGCGATCATCGAAGTCGCCGATACCGGTTCGGGCCTGACCCCCGAAGAATGCGAACGCATCTTTACTCCGTACTACACGAGTAAGCAGCACGGAACGGGCCTGGGACTCGCGATCGTGCAGTCGGTAGTGAGCGATCATGGAGGGACGATCAGCGTGCAGAGCCAGCCGGGACAAGGAACGACATTCGTGATCGAATTGCCCCGAAATATTGAGCCGCTGATCCAGGGCATGTCGGTACCCAGCGACCGCCAGAGCAGCGGATCGAAGTAGAGAAGATCGAAATAGAAGAGGAGGACGGTTGCCATCCAAAACACATCTGCTCGTCGTCGATGATGAAGCGAATACGCTGGCCTCATTGTCCCGCGCCTTCCGCCTGGCTGGGCACGAAGCAACGGTCTGCGACAACGCGGCAAAGGCTTTGGAACTGGCAAAAACGCAGAAATTCGACCTGATCTTTTCCGACGTGGTGATGCCCGGCAAGGATGGACTCACGCTTCTCGAAGAACTAAAACAGCAGGGGGTCGCGGCGCCCGTGGTCATGATGTCGGGACAGGCGCACATCGAAATGGCGGTGCGCGCAACCCGACTCGGCGCGCTCGACTTCCTAGAAAAGCCCATCTCCACAGACAAGCTGCTGCTCACGGTGGAGAACGCGCTCAAGTTACAGCGCCTCGAGAGCGAGAACCGGCAACTACGCCAGCGGCTCGGCAAGCATGAGATCGTCTGGCACGGCGAGGCGATGCGGAAAGTAATGGCGCAACTGGAGCGCGTTGCCGCCAGCGAGTCGCGAGTGTGCATTCTCGGCGAAACCGGCACGGGCAAGGAATTGGTGGCACGAACTATTCATGAACGAAGCTCCCGCGCCGCCGGACCGTTCGTCACGCTGAATTGCGCGGCCGTTCCCGCAGAGTTGATCGAGTCGGAACTTTTCGGACATGAGAAAGGTTCCTTCACTGGAGCATCCGGGCGCCACATCGGAAAATTCGAGCAAGCCGATCGGGGAACGATTTTTCTCGACGAGATTGGCGACATGCCGCTGAGCATGCAGGCCAAGCTGCTGCGCGTGCTGGAAGAGGGTGAGGTCGAACGCATCGGCGGCGACAAGCCGATTGCCGTCGATGTGCGCGTAATCGTCGCTACACACCGCGATCTTGAGGCGCGCGTTCGCGAAGAAAAATTCCGGCAGGATCTTTTTCACCGCGTCTACGTATTTCCTCTCGCGCTGCCTCCGCTGCGCGAACGGCGCGAGGACATCCCTGCCTTGGTGGAACATTTCGCGGCGCAGGTGTGCGCCCAGAACGGATGGAAAGCCGTTCCCTTCACCGCGGACGCGATGTCCGCGCTGCAATCGCACTCGTGGCCGGGCAATGTGCGCGAGTTGCGCAACATGGTGGAGCGATTGATGCTGCTGGCAACAGAAGGGCGGGTCGACATGGCAACGGTTCAACTTGCCTTGCCCAAGGCAGTCTCCGGAGTGCCGGCTTCAGTTGCGACTGGGTCGGGCCCGCTTGCCGACCGCGTGCAGTCATTCGAACGGGAAGTGATTCTTGCCGAACTAAAGCGCAGCCATAACAACATGAGCCTGGTTGCAAAAACCCTTGGGCTGGAACGCAGTCACCTGTATAAGAAAGCGGAACAGCTCGGAATTGATCTGCGCGCCTTGCGCCGCGAGCAAGAGTGACCTCAAGTGAGAGCGCAGCAACAGAGCGGAAGATTGTCCTCGGCGAAAGCAATTTCGATCGTGTTCTTTCTCTTCATCCTTCACGCGTACCTGTTTGCCAGCGAACCGCCATCGCCGCCCATTTATGGAGTGCGAATGGAGCAGGCGTGGATTCCCATGAAGGATGGAGTGCGGCTCGCCGCGACGTTGTACATGCCCGAGGGCGCGAAGCCGGAAGAAAAATTTCCCGCGCTGCTCGAATATTTGCCCTATCGCAAAGATGACGGCACGGCAGCCGGAGATTATCCCAAGCACACATACTTTGCCCGACGTGGCTACGTCAGTGTTCGCGTCGACATTCGTGGCTTCGGCGCAAGCGAAGGAGTTCCGCCGGAGCGCGAATATTCCGAACAGGAGCAGGTGGATGGTGAACAAGTCATCGCCTGGCTGGGACATCAGCCCTGGTCAAACGGGAACGTCGGCATGTTCGGTATTTCCTGGGGCGGATTTAGCGCGCTGCAAATGGCCATGCGGCATGCGCCGGGACTCAAGGCGATCGTCGCGATCCACGCCACATCAGAGTTGTTTCACGATGACGTTCACTACGTTGATGGGATCGCTCACATCGATGAATTCGAATTGAACATGGACATGGCAGAGGGCTGGGTGGGCGCTCCAGATTATTCGCTCGACGAAAAAACGCTTGGGCCTCGTTTCAACTCGCCACCATGGTCACTGCTCTACCTGAAGCATCAGCATGACGGGCCATTCTGGCGCGATCGTGTGCGCCCGCTGAGCGAAATCACAATTCCGAGCTTCCTGATCGGCGGCTTGCAGGACGGCTATCGCGATAACGTTCTCGACATGCTGATGCGGTCGAAAGCGCCGATCAAAGCGATTGTCGGACCGTGGAACCATTCCTTCCCGAATGACGCCGACTTCGGACCGCGCGTCGAATGGCGCGATCAAGCCGTGCGCTGGTTCGATTACTGGCTCAAAGGACGCGACACGGGAGTGCTGCAGGATCCGCGCCTCGTCATCTACATGCAGCACTGGCATCCGCCCGACCCGAATCTTCCGGAGGTGCCCGGCGAATGGCGGCGCGAGGACGTGTGGCCGCCGAAAACCGCTAAGAATACAACCTTGTTCCTGCAACCGAATCACACGCTCAACGACGCGGCTGCACCCGCGAGCCGGCATCAGTTGAAATATGTTCCCACTGTTGGCGTTGAGGGCGGATTCTGGTGGGGAGAATTGTTGAGCGATGTGCGGCCCGTCGATGCATTCAGCCTAGTCTACGATTCGGCACCGCTTGAGAACGAGATCGCGATTCTTGGGCGTCCGCAGGCGCTGCTGCAGGTCTCGGCCACGGCGCCTCTCGCAGACTGGTTCGCGCGCCTTTGCGATGTCGCTCCCGACGGCACGGTTACGCAGGTCACTGGGGCGGGAATCAGCGGAGCGCAGCGCGAATCAATGAGCGAACCGCGCGATCTGGAGCCGGGCAAAGTCTATCCGTTAGACATCGAGATGCACTTGACCTCGTGGATCTTTCCCAAGGGCCATCGCATACGCGTCGCAATCTCCAATTCTTTGTGGCCGATGATGCTGCCTACGCCGTACGCCATGACGACCTCGCTCGAATTGGGCGGTACCAGCGGATCGCGCCTGGTGCTGCCCGTGGTTCCCGTGCACGGCGAGCCGGCGCCCGAGTTTTCTCCGCCGCAACCGTCTGAAGAGCGAACTGACATAAAGAGCGAAGGATTTCCCTGGCCCGGCGAATGGACGGTCGAGCGCGACGAAGCCCGCCAGAAAACAACAGTGCACTGGAAGGGCAAGGATGGATACGAGTTTCCATGGGGCACGGAAAATGATTTGGAGAGCCTGACCTACGAGGGAGATGACGCTCATCCGGAAACCTGCTCAGTACGCGGGGAAGCCGAGAGCGTCTTCGCTCTGAAAGGCCGCACGCTGAGTTGGCGCGGCCATCTTCTGGTCACGACCGATCAGAACAATTTCTACTACACCTACACGCGTGAACTGCTCAAGGATGGTCAGATGCTCAAGTCCAAGACCTGGCAGGAGACGATTCCGCGCGACCATCAATAATGTGGCCGATGTTGGCTGCCCGCGTTGCATCGGCCATGGCACTCACCCTGAATGGAAGCGGAGTCGACATGGTTTCTATGGAAAGAAGGCTTAATCCGCCGCCAGCGTTGAGGCAGGCATACCCTTGAGATCCGCGGCTAACAGCCGGTGGAACAATTGCTCTCCCGCTTCGCGCCGCACTGAGAGCCGCCCCGCGCCGTAGGCCCGCGATTTCAGGCCGCGCTGCACATCTTCGCAGATGCCGAGATCTTCGTCCTGCACCCGGTTGCCGACATTGACCGATTGCGTGTTGTATTCGCGCCGCGCCTCGCTCACGTCGCTGAAATAGAAATCGAAAATCACAGTGCAGTGGTCGGGGTCGACGGGGATCACATAATTGGTGTCCATGTATCCCTCGTAGCAATTGATCATGAGATTGGGATACTGCCAGAAATACCACGCGCGATCCCCTTTACGCGTCGCCCCCGTCGCGGCATCTTCGTCAGAAGAGACCATAGGGCTCGACTGCAGGCAATATCGGTCTTCGTTCTCGATCGTGTAGGCCTTGTAGTCGAGAACCGAACTCAATCCCTTGTGCAAATGCGGCACGTGATATCCGCCGTCGAGGTAGTTGTCGACGAACACCTTCCAGTTGCAGCGAATGTCGTAAGTCCGGCGGTCGAAATAGTAAAGCTTGCTGATCCCCAGAGGCGCAACACGCTTCACCAATCCGCCAAGAAATTGCCGGAGAGGCGCCGCTTGCGGATCGAGATTAACGAATACGAAACACTCCCACGTCTCGACCCGGATCGGCACCAGTCCGTTCTCGGCCCGGTCAAAATTCTGCACTCCCTCGAACTCGGGCATGCCCTTCAGCGATCCGTCGAGACCGTATTTCCAGCCGTGATACGGGCACTGCAAGATCGCCGCCTGCCCGCAAGGCTGAATCACAACCGCTGCGGCGTGATGCCGGCATACGTTGTAAAAAGCGCGCAGAACCCCATCACTGCCGCGCACCACGACGATGGGCTCTCCCGCCAGACGTGTGGTAACGAATTCGCCCGGCTTCTGCAGTTGGTCGGCGCGCGCCACAAGCTGCCACGTCTTGCTGAAAACGTTGCGCAGCTCAAGCTCTGCGATCCGCTCATCCACATACCACGACGCGGGAATCGTTGAGGCCTGAGCCAGCGGTGCGTCGGCGTCATAGCTGGAGAGAATCTGCTCGATGGTTTGCATGTTCTTGTGTCTCGATAAGTCCGACAAGTACTAGCCGACTGTGGCGGCTCTTGACGCCAGCCGGCGTCGGTCCTGCCTGCGGCGCTCCACCCGCCTCCGGCGCTCCACACGAGGCGCCGCGCTCTCACTTGGCGCGCCGATTGCCCGCTGCAGCACGTCCAGAAACTGCTGGATGCGCGCTTCCTTTTTCTCTGCTAACTCGCTTTGACGGCGGAACAAACCTGGGTCCAGCGCCGCTGTGAGCAGCGCATCCTGGAAGCGCTCCATGGTCCAGTCGAGAATCGAAACGATCATCTCGACGTCCACGTCGGCGCGCACTTCACGGCGCTCCAGCCCGAAGCGGACAAAATCCACCGTCCCATAGGGATCTTCGGCCATCAGAAACCGGTTGATCTCGCGCCGCAGCACGAGGTCCGTCCCATAATTGCCCAGGAGACAAATTCGGTATGGAATCCAATCTTCGTGCAGCATGTGTTCCGTTCGCACCAGCCAGTAGCGCAGCACTTCGAAGAAACCTGATTGTCGAACTCCATCTGGCGCGTCTAGATATTTGGAAAAGGACCGCACCGCCTGCTTGTAGACCTCGAAGAAGAGTCCGTCCTTGCTGCCGAAGTGCTGGAAGATCGAGCCCTTCGCAATGCCGAGCGTCGCGGCGATGTCGCCCACTCGAGCCGCATGATAGCCGCGCTCGGCAAAATAACGTGTCGCGATTTCAATGATGCGCTCGCGCTTGGCATCCGAACGCGGCCGCGCAGGCGCCCGCCGCTCATAAATTGGTGGGGATGTGCGGTTGCTGGCAATTCCCGGCATAAGAGTGACTTTAAGTCATGAAAGAATACAGAAGGCGTCCGCGGACTTCAAGCGTGGGCATTGGGCTCTATGAGATTGGCCGTGAGGCGAAAAGACAGCAATGTGGCCACGGGTCATGTTGACTGTGGCCGTCGACGTCAGCCCTGGCGAACAAGTTCGGGGCCTCGCTGCAGCAGCGAGGCCCTTCTTCTCAGTTGCCCGTAAAGAACAGAAAGCTACCCGGCTTTTCGCATCCCCGCGTCTTCCGCGTGTGCCAGCGGGACATCCACTAGGTGTTCACTTAGGAACCACACTTGCAGCTCGTTAGTCCGCAGAACATCGCTGATGACCAAATCATTGGTGCCGTCGTCGCCAATTTCGGAAGCGCGCCGCGCCAGCTGCCGGCAATGACCGATGATGACCTGGTGCGCATCCAGCAACCGCGAGATCTGCACCGGCACCTCTTCCCTTCCGCGCGGCGGGCGCGCGATGCGCGTGGTTTCCGCCACGTCCGCGGCCATCGCCAGCGAAACGCCGCCCAGCAACTGAATCCGCTCCGCGATCTTGTCAACGATCTCCACCTGTTCGTCGAAATGCTTATCAAACAGCAAATGAAGTTGATAAAACGTGGGTCCGGCTACCTGCCAGTGCGATTTCTTATAAAGGTCGCGGAGGGTCATGCAGTCAGCCAGCAACAGGTTGAGTTGTTCGGTCATCTCCAGCCGCACCGGTTCCTCCAATTCAAGCGGCAGTACGTGAGAAACCGTGCCGTAAGCTTGAATCTCCCGGGCGGTCTGATGAAGCCGGGGTTGAGCGCTGATGGTGTTTTCATGAGTAGCGAGAGAAGCTTTCTTAGCCATAAGGGGAACCTCCTGGGTCCGTAGCATACTCCAATTGTCCGCACGCGGGCGAAAATGCACAACGCAGGTTTGATGCTGCCGCCCTCAGGAGGATGCCGCATGTCGCATGTTTTCTTTTGGAATGTCTTGAGCTTGAAACCGTCACCAACCGCCAATTTCGGCCCGCAGAAAATTCGGCGCGGGAGTCGGATTTTCCCATAAACATTCGAAGCGCGATCGTCAACGTTCAAGGACAGGACGCCGGGAAGCTGCCTGGGTATTAGGCAATTCATGCGGCGACAAATCGAATGCCCACAGCGCTGAACGGCAGCCGTGATCCCTGACTCTGCGCAACCCTCCAGAGGCGGGCGATTGCCACACTCGGCCGGGTTGAGATCAACGCCGACCATGTTTGACGACGCCCGACGCGGTTGCTATGATCCAGATGCGGGGTGGAGCAGTCTGGTAGCTCGTTGGGCTCATAACCCAAAGGTCGGTGGTTCAAATCCACCCCCCGCAACCAACTCCACCGTTTGGTTTCAACCGGTTAAGCGAACTCTACTTTACGGCTCGGTGACTCTAAACCCGAGTTCCCAGCCGAAATTTCAGGAATTGTTTACGCAAAGTTTTACGCAAATCGCGTGAGGGGCACGCGCTGCTCCAACACCACCTGTCCGCCTTCCTCCAGAACGCAGTAGTAACTGCTGCGGTCGCCCAGCTCCAAGCCAATCGTCAACTTCTGTTCAGAAAGATTCCTGCGCTGCTTTGTGTCTGCGATGCTAACCTTCTTCATTGCCGGTCTCTTTTTTTATCTGTGCTTCGGGCACGCCGATAACTTGGGAGCGTACACTGCATCCCGTTCGGAGACCGGCCTTGTCATCCCCTCTGGTTACAACAGCTATCGGCAAACAGCAAGGGACCAGGAAAACGTTTTCCCGGCCACTACAGCTTCGCGTACTCTGCCTTACCTTCCTTCAAGATGGGGCTTGGGCGTTTGATGGAACGATTTGAGACGGGGGTTTTCCAGGACTCTGCGAAGATTAGTTCTATTCATGGCGTAAACGAGATTCAAGTCGTTATACCCTTTTAGCTGAACCCTGTGGGGTGTCGTCAAGCGCGTGAGGTCAATCTCGGCGAGCAGGGCGTTGTAGACCTCGCTACTGATCACGACGTCAGCTTGTAACTCACGGGTCGAAGCCTCAAGCCTGAAAACTTTGTTAACAACATCGCCGAGCGCCGTGTAATCGGGCGCAGCCTTGCTTCCCATGTTCCCAATAGAGGCCATTCCCATGTTTACAGCTGCGCCGAGCGACACCGCGGAGTCTAGCCCGAAGCGTGACTGCAGAGCTCCAGCAATCTCCAGGAGGACCGAAATCGCACGGAAAGCGGCGGAGAGAGACGGCGCGGGTGAACCCCGGCAAACCCAGAAAGCCATTACACCGTCACCAATATGTTTTAC
>JASHPH010000338.1 GCA_030038255.1 Candidatus Sulfotelmatobacter sp.
TGGAGCTGGCGGAATGGGGGCTGCAGGCGGTAATAGTGAACGACGCCGGTTTTCTGCGTGAGGTCCGGCGAAAGCTGCCAACATTGGCCATCACCGCCAGTATTGGCTGCGGCGCCCTGAATACGGATGACGCTCTTTTCTATCAGGATTTGGGTGCGAGCGCCCTAGTGGTGCCAGGGTACGTCGAGCCCACGGAAATCGCGGAGGTGAAAGCCAAGGCTGCGATCGAGGTGGAAGTCATGCTGCACATGGTGCAGGAATTTATTCAACTTGGAAAATGCTGGATGCCCAGTTACCTCAACTTCGCGGCGGCGGAGCAGGCGATCCCAGCAGAGCGGTTGGGCGGCAGCGTCAAGCGCGGCGGAGTGGGCAGTTGTTTCCGCATCTGCCAGCAGCCATGGGTGCTGCTCAAGGATGGTGTGGAGGTTGACCAGCGGCTTTTTCCCAGTTGTCAGGTCAGCCGCGTGGCCGAACTCGGAGCATTCCTAGATGCCGGCGTGGATGTGATCAAGATCCAGGGCCGCAGC
Source organism: Candidatus Sulfotelmatobacter sp. (assembly GCA_030038255.1). Taxonomy (GTDB): domain Bacteria; phylum Acidobacteriota; class Terriglobia; order Terriglobales; family Acidobacteriaceae; genus Sulfotelmatobacter. The sequence goes on from JASHPH010000338.1 coordinate 528, forward strand.
CTTTCCGCTGAAATGGTGGGTGCTATCATCGCGATGTACCGCGCAGCTGCCAATGCTTGGGAATGCGGACAGAAAGGTGAGTGGAACACGGCCGCGCTGCCGGCCATGTGGACAGTACGAGGACGTTGAATGGGCGCCTTTGAACTCAATACGACGATCTCTAACTTGCGCAGCCTGCGAGAATCGGATTTGAGCGCCTACGACGCGGTGTACTTGGGCAACATTTACTGCCGCATCTTCGAGGACAACTTTCTGGAGCGTCTGAATGACCTCAAGGAAGGCATTGCGTACCTCAAGGACCGGGGTCTGCGCGCCTACGTAACCACGTACGCAGGGCCGCGAAATGACGCGCTGCCCAAAGTGCAGATGGTGCTGGAGACGGCGGCCGCCGCTGGGGCCGATGCGGTCGAGGTACATAACCTGGGCGTGCTGCGCCTGATTCACGAGCAGTATCCAGGCATGCCCATGCACATCGGCGGGTTTGCCAACGTATACACGGACGCGGGGACCGAGGTGCTGAAGGAGCATGGTGCGGTTCGCTTTACGCCGAATTACGAGATCAGCCTGGACGAGGTGCAAGCCATCACGGCCGGCGTCGGTATTCCGGCCGAGCTTCTGGTGCACGGCAAAATGCCGCTCGGCGTTTCCGATTACTGCTTCCTGCTTGAGTATGAGCAGCACTGGCCGGAGAAATGCCCGGTGGTATGCCAGAAACAACTTTTTCTCCGGCAGGGCGACTGGGCCATGCGATCGGTGGGTAAGGGCGTTCTCAGCGGTAAAGATGTGTGCATGCTCGAGCATCTGCCCACGTTGCTCGCTGCCGGACACAAGGTGTTTCGCATCGAGGCGGCGTACGAGGCGCCTGAGTACCGCCTGAGGATTGCAAGAATCTATCGCGCCGCGATAGAGCGCGCTCTTGCCGGTAATGGAGCCGTCGACGAGTCCGCGTGGCAGGTGATTCGCGAGCATACAGCCGTGGGTTTGTGCAATGGTTTTTATTTCGGACGCTCAGGAAGCGAATACGTCGGCCAACACGCCGCAGCCATCGCAGCCTGTTGAGTTTTTCGGGCCTTCTTGCGTCCTTATGAGGTGAACAATGATTGAGCTACTGGCACCTGCGGGAAACTTGGAAATGGCGAAGGCGGCCGTGGAAAGCGGTGCGAATGCGATTTATGCGGGAGCACGCGGCTGGAGTCGGCGGCGCGACGCCTACGAACTCTCCGATGAGCAATTGCACGAAGCCATCGGTATCGCCCACGCCGGCGGAGCCAAGCTGCGAGTGGCCATTAACACCAACATGCAGTCGTGTGAGCTCCCCGCCTTACTTGAGAAGATGGAAAAGTTCGTCGGCTGGGGCGTGGACGGAGCGATTATGACCGACGTGGGCGCCATCGCGCAGGTACATCGCCGCTTCCCTCATCTCGTCATCCATGCCAGTATCGGCGCCAATATTGTGAACAACGAGGACGTGAAGTTCTACCGTTCGATTGGGGTTTCACAAGTGGTGGCCGACACCAAACTGACATTGCGCGAACTGGCAGCGCGGAAGGCAGACGTCGATGTAGGCATCGAAATCCTGATCCACGCTAACAACTGCTACACCTACCTGGGCAAGTGCTGGATGTCGCCCTATCACCGGCTGGAGCGAACCACCGATGATTTCGGCAAGGACTTGTTCCGCGGCAGTCCGAACCGCGGCGGCCTGGATTACCGGGTCTGCCTGGAAAGCTGGCAATTGTTTGATGATGAGGCATTGCTGGAGCCGCACGTCGCGCTCAAGAACAACGCTTTCTTTTACCTGGAAGATATTCCGGCGCTCATTGATCTGGGGGTCCACTGCTTGAAGATTCAGGGGCGTGAGTATCCCGTATCCCTAGTGGCGCGCATCGTGTGCTTCTACCGCGAATTGATTGACGCCTATCTCGCAAGGCCCGCGAAGCCGTTCGATCTTACGCCGTGGCGTTTACGTCTGGAAGCAATAAGGGAGGAGCGCGATAGCAAGCGCAAGAACATGACTTTGGTGCTGCTGAACGAAGCACGCCAGCCGGTCCCGTACCGGGCCTAGACTTGCGGAGCCTACTTAATGTGTAACTGGCGAAGAAAGTTAAGGTCCGGCTCGGTAAAGTGCGGCACTACGTCTTCTTCTTCCAGATCTGCGGGGTAGCAGAAGCCTGGCCTCGGATTTACAACAATCAGGCATTGGGAGTCAGCGCCGACCACAATCAGGAAGTTGGGATCGACCTTCTGCAACCGCGCAATCAGTTCGCCCACCTTCATGGGCGAACTGAGTTCCGGGCGTCCAGTGCCTTCATCCTCCATCTGGCACCCCCAGGCATTGGCATATCGGCCACCCATACCCCGCTTTAGGCCAGACATCAGTGATCTTGATCACACAATCGTGTGATCAGAAACTCTACCTGAACAACCACCCCGGCCCCCGATGCGGCGCAGCAGCTGAGCTAAGGCCACAGACAGAGCGCACTCCGCCCGAGGATCTGGCGCTTTGTCTCCTCCGGCAGGGGCAGTGCCCGGAAAGCGTCCAGCGCTTCCCTCAGGCTGGGCACACCCGGGCCAGGCCAATCGCTGCCGAACAGCGTCTTGTGCGCGATCTCGGGCAGGCGAGGAAAATACTCGAGCAGGCGCACCGCCGGAATGCTGCTGATATCCAGGTAAACATTGGCGTGTCTGCGCACCAGGAAAAAGGCCGTATCCATCCACAGCGGCCGTCCCCCATGAGCGAGGATAATCTTCAGTTGCGGGAAGTCCACGGCGACATCGTCAATGTAAATGGGATCGCCAAACTTATTGCGCGCGCCGGGAAAGACCGATGTACCCGTATGAAACATAACCGGAATGCCGTTGCGCTGCGCTTCCCCATACAGTAACTCCAACTCCTTCATGCCCCGCAAGTAGTCGTTCGGATAAAAGAGTTGATGCGGGGGATGAATCTTGATCAGCCGTAGGCCCAGCCGGACTATTTCTTCAATATCCGCCAAGGCATTGGTCGTATGTCGAGGATGCAGGCTGCCACAAGAAAGAAGCCGCTGCGGGTTCTCCTTGGCATACTTCGCTGCCATGGTATTGAGACCCGCGGGAAAGCCGGTGACCTCCGCTGCAGCTGCATTAATCAGCACTGCACGGTCCAGGCCCACTTCGTCCATGTAGTTCAGAAAGGCTTTCGGCGAGCGGGTGAACTCCATCACTCGCTCGAAATCGGGATGGCGTTTTTTCATTAACGCCAACGCCGCTGGGCTCAGCAGGAGATCGAAGGGTTGGATGTGAACGTGGCAGTCGGTGATCAAGATACTTGCCTGCTACCTAGTTGATGTCGCGACACGGCTGGCAGTTCCAACCAGAGGCGCCTGCGTAGTTCCATATCACTGGAGTCGGCAGTCAAGCGCAATCAGGCATTCGCCCTGCACATCGCGCCGAATCTCCGGCGGCTTTCCCATCAGGCCGCCTGGCCCCTTGCGATCTTGTGGCACGTCGAGGTCTCTACGTCGAAGGCGTGCACTTTTGGTTTGCTGTGCACCAGGTGCTGAATTGTCTCGCTAACCTTAGAGTAGTCCTCGCGTTTGTACTGCTCCGCGTCCTGTTTCGTCTTCCAGAAGCTGAGAGCCAATATACCCTCTTGGTCAGACACGAGCACGATTTCATCCACGAAGCCAGCCTGAGCTTTCAACGTAGACAGTATTTTCTCGTGCAGCGTGCCACAAACTTCTTTGGCCTTCCCCGGTTTTGTCTTCACTTCCACAACGCGAACAAACATGAGAGAAGCTCCTTTTCCATGAATTGGCGAGAACTGCACGCTCCATTAAACGCTACCGCTGCGAGGACGCCGCGTCTGTGACGAAAATCACCCAACCGGGTCTGAGAAGAACGCAACCCGCATCGATTCGCATTGTCACCCAGGTGGGGTGACGCGGGTCACTGCTAAAGAATCCAAGGCCGCAGGATAGTTACACACCCCCGCCCGGTGCTTTCGGTGGGTGCTTGGTTCTTCAGTTAAGGCGCGTCCGAGCTATGAAGAGGACATCCCGGGGCGGCGTGATGTGGTGTCAGGAGAGCGGTGAAACAAACCACACCCTCGCCGGGGTGTCCTTTTTCTGCGCGCAGCGAGCTTGCTGCAGCAACTTGGCTTTCGGGTCACTAAGGCCGAGATAACGGTGGGGAGGACCAATCAGATGACACACTCCTTAATTAGATAGAGCTTTGGTGTCCGGATTGTTCCTCCCCGCCACTCAAGATATGCGCTCTTCGCTCGATAAGCTCCGGTAACATTCCCTTGGGTTCGGCGAAATGATTCTTGTATTTCGTTATTCGTCAACGCAGCCCCTCCGATAAAGCACTTACGTTATCCGCCAAGACTACAGTCGTTTGAGGACTATTTGACGAAACCGCAATCGCTATCCCTCGCCGTCGGTAATTGAATCTGCGAAGCTCGGGAGGGTGCGCAAGAATCGACTGATTGCAGAAAGAGTAGCTTCGCGCTGGTCTCGATGTGGCG
>JASHPH010000030.1 GCA_030038255.1 Candidatus Sulfotelmatobacter sp.
TGGCGTGACGGGGTAGGCGAATGCGGCGTGCTCTTTACGCCGCAACAACCGCGCGTTAGGCTCGCTTCCCTACTAACCCCTCGCTAATAGCCCCAGCTGCTCCATTTGCGGGGCAGGCTAGGAGAACTGTAGACTTGACCAGCGGATTCGGCTTTGATGTTCTCCTGCAGCCGGGCGGTTCCCACGTGTTCCTCTAGGGTGAACCTATGCTAGTCGTCATGAAGGCGCACGCCACCGAAGAACAGGTGCGCGACGTTTGCCAGAAAATCGAGAAGATGGGCTACCGCGCCCACGCCATGCCTGGCGCGACCCGCACCGCCATCGGCATCACCGGCAACAAAGGCGAAGTGGAGCAGGGCGCGCTCGAAGAAATGCCGGGCGTGCAGGAAATCATCCACGTCTCCAAGCCGTACAAACTGGTCAGCCGCGACGTGAAGGAAGACAACACTGTCATTCGCTTCCCCGGCACCAACGCCGCCATCGGCGGGCCCGGATTGGCGATCGTCGCCGGGCCGTGTGCCATCGAGAGCCGCGAGCAGGCGTTTACCGTGGCTGAGCGCGTGCATCGCGCAGGAGCGCAGTTTTTTCGCGGAGGCGCCTACAAGCCCCGCACCTCGCCTTATTCATTTCAGGGGCTCGGCGAGGAAGGCCTGCAAATCATGGCTGACATTCGCGACAAGTACGGCATGAAGATCATTACCGAGGCCATCGATCACGAGTCGCTCGACCTGGTCGAGGAGTATGCTGACGTGATCCAGATTGGCGTGCGGAACATGCAGAACTTTTCTCTGCTCAAGCGCGCCGGCCGCGCCAAGAAGCCGGTATTGCTGAAGCGGGGCATGTCAGCCACGCTCGAAGAATTCCTGATGGCCGCCGAATACGTCCTGAGCGAAGGCAATTACAACGTCGCTCTGTGCGAGCGCGGCGTGCGCACTTTTGCCGACCACACCCGCAACACGCTCGACCTGAGCATCGTGCCCGCGATTCAGCGGCTGAGCCATCTGCCAATCCTGGTCGATCCCAGCCACGGCACCGGCAAGCGCAACAAAGTCACGCCGCTGTCGCGCGCCGCGGTGGCCGTGGGCGCCGACGGCCTGCTCGTAGAAGTGCACCACAAGCCCGACGAGGCGCTCTCCGATGGCCCGCAGTCGCTCTTCCCCGATCAGTTCGACGAACTGATGGAGCAGGTTCGCCAGATCGCCGCAGTCGTGGGGAGGACCGTGCCGGCGATTGGGGTGAGAGAGTCGGTAGCCGTGAAGTAAGGCCGGACCTCGCGGGTGCCGAGGAGGAAACTGTGATCGCGTCTCGCATGCGTCATTATTGCCTTGCGCTCTCCATCGCCTATTTTGCCTCCGCTGGAATGCTTGCGGCACAAAGCTCGAAGCCACCAACCACCCCAGACAGCACGCCCGAAGCTTCTCAGAAGAGCGCGCAGCCCCAATCCATTGAGATCCTCATAGACACGCAAGGCGTGGATTTCGGCCCTTACTTAAGTGACCTGCGCGCCAGGTTATTAAAGAGTTGGTATTCACTGGTCCCGAAAGGCGTGAATGGGGCGAAGGGTAAGCTGGTCATTGAGTTCGAGATACATAGAGACGGTCATGTTGCTGGAATGAAGCAGATAGAATCCACGGGGGATGCTTCGTTAGATCAGGCCGCTTGGGACGCGGTAACAGCGGCGAGCCCATTCATGTCGCTCCCAAAGGAGTTTAATGGTGACTTTCTCATCCTTCGTGGGGTTTTCTGCTATTTTAAGCGGGGTGATTCCTCCTTTTGCTCCGATCCGTCAACCGTCGGTGGCACGGCTCGGGTTCCGAATCAAGACTCGGCCCCATCGGTTTTCTGTGCACCTGGAACGGCCCGAACCAAGGTTGACGGCGCCGAAGTTCTCACTGACGCACAAGGAGCGGACCTGCTTTCTTATCTCAACGCCAAAGCATTACCGCTAGTCCGCGCGAACTGGTACCGACTAGTTTCGAGCTCCCACGAGAAAACCGGCGGCAATGCAACCGTTCAATTCACGATTCGTAACGATGGCAGCGTGACGGCCGTGAAGCTGGTTGACGGTGCTGGTCACGCCGTGCTCGGCGATCTCGCAACAAAAGCGGTTGAAAAATCTGGCCCACTCCCAGCCCTGCCCAGTGAATTTGCCGCTAAGTCGGCCGACGTGCGGATGCGATTCACGTATGCGCCTGAGTGCGAGCCTAATGCAGGGCCATTCTTGGTAGTCCCGACTTGCCAAGGCAGCACCACTGGATGCGTGGCGCCGCCACGCATCGCCTCCTCGCCGTCGCCTCAGAATGTCCAGCAAGCGGGTGTGCCAAAGTACTCAGGAACCGTGTCGCTGCAGTTGACTGTAAATACCGAAGGAAAGCCTGAAAACATCACGGTCGTGAAGAGCCTCGGCCCTGGACTCGACCAGAAGGCAATCGAAGCGGTGCGGAATTGGAAGTTCGAACCGGCAATGAAGGACGGAAAACCTGTGGCCGCACAGATTGTCGTCGAGGTCGATTTCCATTTGTATGACAAGGATGAGTCGAAGCCGGCAAAGCCGTGACTCACGTCTGCTAATCTTTAGTCCCTCAACTTTTCGAATACCTTGCGCAAACTCCTCTTCATCGCTGTGCTGGTTCCCATCCTCGCCGGGATCGGATGGTGGTATTTCCGCGAGCGGTCGCTGCCCGACTACGGACCCGCCTATCGCGAGTACGCCTACGTGACCAACGGTAAGAGCAACACGGTCAGCGTAATTGACCTGCGTACGTTCGCGCTGGCGAAGACAATTCCCGTCGGCAGCGAACCAACCGGTATCGCTGCCAACAGCAGGAAAAATGAAATCTATGTGGTCAACACCAACTCGAACAACGTTAGCGTGATCGATGCCGAGACCAATACGGTCGTCGCCACCATCGGCGTGCACGGCCGGCCGTATTTCATTGACATTTCCGCCGATGGCAAGCGCGCCTATGTGGCCAACTCCGGCTCGTCGAACGTCAGCGTGATTGATCTGGACAAGCGCATTGTGCTCGGAAACGTGCGCGTTGGCGCCTCGCCAGGACTGGCGCGGGTTTCACCCGATGGCTCGACCGTCGTTGTCTCGAATCGCGGCGACAACACGGTTTCCATCCTCGATGCTGTAAATCTGCGCGTGCGCGCGACACTACCGGTCTGCCAGCAGCCGGAAGACATCGCCATTCTTCCCGATTCGTCGAAGGCCTTCGTCTCGTGTTCGGGATCTTCTCAGATAGCCTCGATTGCCCTTGCCAATCCGAATTCGCAGAAAAGCACACCCCGGAACGGAGTTGATGAGGAAGACAAACGCACACAGGCCGCTGGGAGCCCCGCCAGCGAAACGCAGACGGGCGGTTCTCAAAAAAACGACCGCGTTCTCGCGCTGCTCGACGTGGGCCGCACACCCGTGAGCCTCGCGCTCAAGCCCGATGGCGGCGAAATGATCGTCTGCAACTTCGACTCCGACAGCATCTCCATCATAGAGACCGGAAACGACGAAGTCGGCAGCAGCACCGAGATCGGCCAGCATCCTTCGCACGGCGTGGTTACACTCGACAATTCGCGTCTCTATGTATCGAACTTCGGTTCGAACAGCGTCGCCGTCTACGACATCGACATGGGCCGCCGCCTCGCGACTCTCACGGTGGGAAGCCGCCCCGACGCACTCGCGCTCACTCCCGACCAGAACTACCTGCTCGTGCTCGACACGCAGTCCGGCGACGTCACGGTAATCCAGAAGCGCACGCCGCGCAAACTTGAGCCGGGCGAGTACTCGTTGCTCACGCTGATTCCCGTCGGCGTGCAGCCGAATGCCATCGTGGTCAAGGCGTTCATGGCGAGCAAGGCGAGGCAGAAATAGCGGGGAAAGACGCTGCGAGGAACAACTTTGCAACCCTAGCCGTGCCCCCGTCCCCGCCAAACCAAGAACGGGGCAGCACAGCTCAGGGAATGCAGGAAATCCTACTGTTTGTCCTTGTTGCCCATTTTTCCTGTCTCGGCGGCGTTGACTGCAGGCTGTTTGGCACTCTTGGCAGCTTTAGCAGCAACCGTCTTCGGCCTCCAGTAATCCGGTGCCAGCGCCACGATCTGTTCAGGTGGGTTGCTAAGTTCGGGCAGGAAGTGGTTAATGACTACCTCCATCTCCGAGGTAGTCTCCGCGCTGGTCTTCATCAGCCGGGCATAGCCCTCGTCGCCTAGCAACTGCTGCGTCGACGGCATGGAGTCGAAAGCAGCCAAAGAACTCGCCAGTGTTGTTACGTAGTAGACGGCCCCCTGCTGTCCGGCAACGGCTTGGGAAACAAACACGGTTTGAGGAGGATTGGCTTTCTCGCGGGCCACTTTCAGTTCCTTCTCCAGCGCTTCGAAAGCGAGCGACCCGCCCGGCCGCACATGGATCGTGGCCGTCCGCAGGTAACGCGTCGCGGCGATCAGTTTGGCGTAAGCGGCTGGATCGGTGGGCGCGTTGCTGCTCAGGTCCCAGCGCCGGCGGCGAATCTCCGTGCGGAAACTTGCCAGGCACTGGTTATAATCCTGCATCAGCTTGTCGGCGGCTGCTTTTCCGAAAGCCTTGGCCAAGGCCTGATCGAACTTTGCCTCACCTGCCTCGGCCTCCGCGTAGCTGTTGCGAGTACTGATAAAGCTGACCCGATTCCCGGGCCCGTACATGGTCTCCATCGCGAGCCAGATGTCTCCATTATTCTGCCGGTTGGCCGCAACCATCTTCGCGTTGATGGCGTCGAACTCGGCGCGTTTCTCCGGTTTCACTTGCGCGATATAGACGTCGAGGTAATCGCCCAGTGCTTGCTGCTGCGCCTGGGCGGTGAGCACTCCGAGCAGCACGACAAACAGCATCGTCCCCAATGCTCTCCTTGGCATAACAGCCTCCTTGGTCGGTGCGAAATTCACCGGCATCCGGGACGCTACACCCGGGAAACAAAGCCGTCAAGCGCACACAATCCGCCAACTTCGGACGGCGCTCCCTCGTCCGATGACGAGGCAAACGCCGAGCCCACGCTCTCTCGATCGCACGTTTTCGCGTGTATATTGAAGACCGCTGATGCAAATGTTCGAGAACATTCCGCTCGCGCCGCTGACCACGTTCGGCATCGGCGGCCCGGCACGCTTCTTCGTCGAGGCGAAATCGCGCAGCGAAGTCGAAGAGGCTGTCGCCTTTTCAGGTAATAAGAACCTGTCACTTTTCATCCTCGGCGGCGGCAGCAATCTTCTCGTCGCCGACTCCGGCTGGGCCGGCCTGGTGCTGAAGGTGGCAATCACCGGTATCGACCAGCGTCCCGGCCGCAACGACGAAAGTAAAGTCCTGTTTGACGTGGGGGCGGGTGAAATCTGGGATCGCTTCGTCTCGCACGCAGTCGTCGCGAAATGCGCAGGCGTCGAGTGCCTGAGCGGCATTCCGGGCAGCGTGGGCGGCACTCCGGTGCAGAACGTGGGCGCATACGGCCAGGAAGTTTCTGAGACGATTGAATCCGTCGAAGTCTTCGACCGCCGTGACGGCCAGGTGCGTGAGTTGTGCAAGGAGGCGTGCGGCTTCTCGTATCGCGCCAGCATCTTTAACACCACCGAGCGCGACCGCTTCATCATTTTGCGTGTCACCTACGCGCTCACACCTGGCGGCGAGCCACACCTCGAATATGCAGATCTGCAACGGCACTTCGAAGGGCGCGAAACGCGGCCCAATCTCGCCGAAACGCGCGAGGCCGTGCGCCACATCCGGGCACGCAAAGGCATGCTGATCACTCCAGGCGATCCCGACAGCCAGAGTGCCGGATCGTTTTTCAAGAATCCCGTGCTTTCCGTAGCGCAGCACGACGACCTGAGAAAACGAGCCGCCGCCCGGGGATTGAGCGTTCCCGCGTACCCCGCACTCGAAAAAAACAAGAAAGTTTCCGCCGCCTGGCTGATCGAGCACTCTGGCTTTGCCCGCGGATACGGCTTCGGCCACGCCGGCCTTTCCTCCAAGCACGCTCTCGCCATCGTCAACCGCGGCGGCGCCACGGCGTCCGAGATTCTCGCGCTCAGGGATCAGATCCGGCATCGCGTCGAGGAACTCTGGGGTATCAGCCTGCAAACCGAGCCGGTCATGGTCGGTCTCTAACGCCATCCTGGCGCAGCTTCATTCGACCTTCGTCAGGCAACGGTCTTTTTGCTATTTCCGGCGGCCGCCGCTGCAAGCCGCCCCTTTCTTCTCGTTCTGCTGAGGGCTTCAAGAAATTCCTGAACACATCTGGCGCCGGGTCGGTCTTCATGGGTGAGAGCAAACGAGTGGTGGCGGGAGAGGCGATCCTGAACGGACTGGCGCCGGTTAGACCCAGCAAGGCCGAGAGCACCCCTATTGAGCGCAGCCGCAGCGAACTCGAAGAGGAGGCGATCGAAAGCCTCGTGCGCGAGCATGCGCGGATGGTCTACCGCATTGCCTACGCAGTTCTCCGCCGGCATCACGACGCCGAGGACGCCACGCAGGAGACCTTCATGCGCGTATTGAGGTACAGTTCGAAACTGGCGAGCCTGCAGGACCCGAAAACATGGCTGGCGCGGATCGCGTGGCGTGTCGCGGTGGATCGCAGCAGGCGGCGTGTGTGGTCGCGTGAGACCCCGTTGGACGATCCTGAGAGGCCAGCATTCGAAATCGCGTCTTCTGACCAGCCGGCGGACGAGACGGTCCACGGCATCCGGGTCGGCGCGGCAATCGAGAAATTGATTACAGCCCTGCCGGTGAAATTGCGCGAACCGCTGATCCTTTCCACGATCGAAGAAATGTCGCCGCGAGAAGTCGCCGCGACGCTTGGAATCAACGAAGCCGCGGTGCGCTCGCGAGTCTTCCGCGCGCGGCAGATCCTGAAAGCGAAGCTGGCTTCGCAACTCGCCGGAAGTAGATGAGAACGAAATGCAGGTGAGAACCATGACGCACAGAACTCAGAACGCGGCTGGTAAGGAGCACGATGAGCACCACGACCAACTAGATCGCACCCTCGATGCTGCACTCGCAAAATACGCAACCGTTGAGCCGCGGTCGGGACTGGAAGATCGAGTTCTGGCCAATCTGCGCGCCAACATGGCGCAGGCTCCGAGCAATGCCGGCTGGCGCAGGTGGCAATGGACCGCGGCAGCCGTTGCGGCAGGAATCGTTGTGGCCATGTTCGCGTGGAGATCGGGCAAGTCCTATCATCCCGCGATCGCGAATCGCCCTTCGATCACAACGCCCGCGATGCCAACAGCGAACGGAGAAAAAACACAAACAAAGATGGCGCTGAATGATAGCGGAGAGTCGACTCATGTGCGCGGCCATTCGGCGGCAGCCGAGCTACCACACCGTCTCACTCCGGTCATCGTCGCCGCCGCTCCCAAGCTCGACGTATTTCCCTCGCCGCAGCCGCTCAGCGAGCAGGAAAAGATTCTCGCCAATTACGTTGCGCAGTTTCACGATCAGGCAGTCTTGATCGCGCGCGCCAGAGCTGAGGAATTGCAAAAAGATCTGGCAGAAGACGCCCGAGAGGCAGGAAAGAACCAGACAGATTTAGAACCAGTAACTAACTAGAACTTCAAGGAGAATCACATGTTCAGAAAAGCAGCTCTGTTGGCGGCTCTGCTGTTGGCGGTGGCTTCAGTCGCGACCAACCGTGCGTTGGCCCAGGAGGCCACAACGTCGAAGTCATCCGATAAACCGACCGAGAAGGTGCCGGAATCCGAAAAGGTCGTTCACGCTTACCGGCTCGATCTCTCCGTCAACGAAATGGAAGACGGAAAGAAGATCAACACGCGCCAATATTCCATGAACCTCAATGCCGACGATTCCCCCAACGATCTCAAGATCGGCACGCGGGTTCCGGTCGAATTGAAGCAGGGAGAGTTTCAGTATGTGGACGTTGGAACCAACATCTCGTGCCGCATCCAGGAACGCGCCGACGGGCTGCAACTCTTTGTTCGCACCGAAGTCAGCAACTTCGCAGTGCCCGATCAGCAGGCTGGCAGCTCAACGCATCCGCTTCTGCGGCAATTGGCCATTCGCGCCAGCACCGTCGCGCTGCTGGGCAAGCCCATCGTCGTGGGCAGCGTGGACGATCCCAACTCGAAGCGCGAGTTCCAGGTCGAGGTGACCGCAACCCGACTTCGGTGAAGCAAATTCGCAGGCGCCGCCCCGGTTCGTGACCCTGCATTGTCGGCTGTGACCCCGTTGAGGGGAAGGTCGAATCGATCCGGCTCTAGCGGCGCCTCTGCTTATGTATCGGCAAGTTTTGCCGCCCGCTTGAATATCTCCACAAACATTTTTCGCGTCAGCTTGCCAGTCTGCGTGTTCTGGTTCGAGGGATGGTATGACGCCAGTAGCACCTTGCCGTCCGGCAACCGGTAACTGGCGCCATGGTTGAAGACGTAGCCCTTCTTGCTAAACTGGGTGCCCCACCCTGATGCCGCGCCTTTTGCGACGTTAAAGTGGGTAAGGCTGCGTTTCACATAGTTCAGGTACGTATCAAACCCGATCTTTCCCAGCGCGACCACCACTTTTACTCGCTCTAACCCCGCCAACTCGCGATCAAGAAACGCCGAGCAGTTTGCCAGTTCCTGGGGAAGCGGCTTGTTGTCCGGAGGCGCACAGCGCACCGCCGCGGTGATGTAGAGATCCTTCAGCTTCAAGCCGTCGTTGCGATCGGTCGCAGTGGGCTGATTGGCAAAGCTGGTCTCGTACAACACGGGATACATGAAGTTGCCGCTGGCATCGCCGGTAAACATTCGCCCGGTACGGTTCGAGCCATGCGCTCCGGGAGCCAGCCCCACGATGAGCACGCGCGCCTCGGGATCGCCGAAGCCGGTCACGGGCTTGCCCCAGTATTCCCAATCGCGGTAGGCACGCCGCTTCTCGCGCGCGATCTTTTCCCGATAGGCCACCAGCCGCGGGCAGCGCGTGCACGCAACAACTTCGCGGTTGAGAATAGTCAACCAGGACACGGTAGCCATTACACCACATAGCCGCCGCGCGGTTTGGAGAAGCACGCGGTTTGGAGGCGGGGTTTGAAGAAATTCGGAGAAGTAACCGTTACCCGCGTAACTACCGCAACCGGCCGAAATCACGCAAAAATCTAGTTAATTAAGTCCAGCTTAATCGCGATCGGCCTGAATGAAAGCCACAGGTTGTCGCAGCGTCAACACGGGGGTGTTCGGAAATGACACGCAGAAATCTATTGCTTGCGCTTATGGGCGTTACCGGCGCGGTCATGGGGAATTCGCTGGCGCAGAAGGCGGCCACTTCAAAACCGCAAGATAAGCTTGCCATCGCCAACAACGACGTCAAAGAACTGTTGCTGCTCATGGACGCGGACCATAACGGCAAAATATCTAAGAAGGAATGGATGAGCTTCATGGAAGCCGAGTTCAACCAACTCGATAAAGAGGGCAAGGGTGAACTCGACCTGAAACAACTGGCGCAATCCAGGCTCATGGTCCGCCACGACAACTCAGCGATCGCGCGATAAACTCGCATCCCGGTCCACGGGGGCGTCTGATGCAGTCCACTTTGGAACGCCCCGACCACACTTCCGTTCCTGCCGTTTGACGCTGCTCTCCTTCTGTCTTTACACTCAAAGATTACGGGAGTGTTAAACAGAAATCGTGAGTCCTACTGAAACAGCCGGCGGCCACGCCGATACGAAGAGCGAAGCCACAAAGCAGGGCGGCGTGAAGCGCGAGATTTCCGTCGAGATTCCGGCCGAGGAAGTCGCGCGCGAAACCGAAGTGATCGTCCAGAAATATCAGAAGATGGCCCGCCTGCCCGGCTTTCGCCGCGGGCATGTGCCGGCGTCGATCATCCGCCAGCGGTTTAAAGAAGACCTGAAAAGCGACGTGGTCGAGGCGCTGGTCCCGCGCTACTTCAACCAGGAAGCCGAGCGGCAGGGCATGGTTCCGGTCTCACAACCGCGCGTCACCGACCTGCATATTCACGAAGGCGAACCGCTGCGCTTCAAGGCAAGTTTCGAAGTCATGCCCGAGATCAAGGTCGAAGGCTATAAAGAGCTGCGCGCCGACCATCCACAAATCGAAGTGAAAGACGAAGAGGTCGAAGAAGCGCTGAATAACGTGCGCGAACAGCACGCCACATTCACCTCGGTCGAAGGCCGTCCGCTCGCCGACGGCGATTTCGCCCAGGCTTCCATGGACGGCCGCCCGAAAGACGCCGACGACAAGACCAAACCCGTTCACATGGATGAAGTCCTGATCGAGATCGGCGGCAAGAACACGGTCGCTGAGTTCAGCGAGAACCTGCGCGGCGCCAACGCCGGCGACACGCGCGAGTTTGACGTGGTGTATGCGGAAGATGCGCCGGATAAACGGCTTGCCGGTAAGACGTTCGTCTACACGGTGAAGATTCACGCCATCAAGCAAAAGAGCTTGCCCGAACTGAATGACGATTTCGCGAAAGAGCTGGGCGAGTTCACGAGCCTCGACCAGGTGCGCAAGCAGATTCGTGAGAACATGCTGGCCGAGCGCAAGCACGCTGCCGAGCGTGAAGCCAAAGACAAGCTTGTCGCCGATCTGGTGAAGCGCAACGATTTCGAAGTCCCGGAGTCGCTCATCGATCGACAGATTGATCTGCGCCTCGAGCGCGGTTTGCGCGCCCTGGCGGCGCAGGGCATGAAGATGGAGGACATGAAGAAGATGGACCTGCCCCGCCTGCGAGCCGGCCAACGCGACCAGGCGGTGCAGGATGTGAAGTCGTCGTTGTTACTGGAACGCATCGCGGAGCTGGAAGGAATTACGGTTAGTGACGAGGAATTCAACCACGAAATTGAAGCCCTCGCGCGGCAATCCAAACAGTCTCCCGAAGCGGTCCGCGCCCGTTTGACAGAGGATGGGGGCCTCGCTAGAATCCGAAACAGAATCCGCAGCGAAAAGACCCTCGACGTTTTGTATCACCAGTCCGCGTAAGAGCTGCAGCCACGCGGACCTTTCGATCCTCCCCGCAAGTCCGAGCGCTGTGCCGGGGCGGAGTGTGGAAGGTGAACGTGAAAAATAACAACGATTCCCGAAATGATCCTCACATGATGCTGGTTCCCATGGTCATCGAGCAGACCGGGCGCGGCGAGCGTGCCTACGACATCTACTCCCGCCTCCTCAGGGATAACATCATTTTCATAGGGATGCCGATTGACGACAACATCGCCAACCTGGTGATCGCGCAGATGTTGTTTCTGGCTCAGGAAGATCCGGAGAAAGACATCCAGCTTTACATCAACTCCCCCGGCGGCTCGATCACGGCCGGCATGGCGATCTACGACACCATGCAGTACGTGAAAAACGATGTCATGACGCTGTGCATCGGGCAGGCGGCATCGATGGCCGCGTTACTTTTGGCATCAGGCGAACCCAAAAAGAGATTGGCACTGCCGAATTCACGAATTCTAATACATCAGCCGTCTATGGGTGGGTTGTCGGGGCAAGCCACCGACATTGACATTCACGCGCGAGAGATTCTGCGTATGCGCGAGATTACCAACCAGTTACTGTCGAAGCACAGCGGGCAGAAGCTGGACAAGGTGGAGAAAGATGTCGAGCGCGACTTCATCATGAACGCGCAGCAGGCTAAGGAATACGGAATCATAGACGATATCATCTATAAGACGGCAAAAGCGGTATGATCGGCCTTCGCGGTTGAGAGATCGGCCCGAATTCGTGGGAGGGTCGATGGCGGCAGGAAGCAGGTCATGCCGACACTAAGGAGTAACGCCGAGTGAAAAACAAGTCGGGAAGCGACGAGATTTTGCGCTGTTCGTTCTGTCACAAGTCGCAGGACGCGGTAGCCAAGCTGATCTCCTCGCCCAGCGATTATCCCCGCGCCTATATTTGCGACGAGTGCGTGGCGGTTTGCAACTCCATTCTTGAAGACGACCGCAGCTCCACTCCCCAAACCAGCACTCCCAACCAGCTGCCCAAGCCGCAGGAAGTGAAAACCTTCCTCGATGAGTACGTCATCGGGCAGGAGCAGACCAAGAAGAAACTGGCGGTCGCGGTTTACAACCATTACAAGCGCATCTTCATGAACCGGCAGAAGAGCGGTGATGGAATCGAGCTGACCAAGTCGAACATCTTGCTGATCGGCCCCACCGGAACCGGCAAGACGCTGCTGGCCCAGACACTGGCCCGCATGCTCGACGTGCCGTTTGCGATCGTCGACGCGACCACGCTGACCGAAGCCGGATACGTGGGCGAAGACGTCGAGAACATCATCCTGAAGCTGCTGCAGGCGGCCGACGGCGACGTCAGCCGCACCCAGACCGGCATCATTTACATTGACGAAGTCGACAAGATCGGCCGCAAGGACGAGAATCCCTCGATAACCCGCGACGTTTCGGGCGAAGGCGTGCAACAGGCACTTCTGAAGATTCTGGAAGGCACGATCGCCAATGTGCCGCCACAGGGCGGGCGCAAGCATCCTCATCAGGAATTCACGCCGGTGGACACGACGAACATTTTGTTCATCTGCGGCGGGGCTTTCGTCGGGCTCGACAAGATCATTTCGCGCAGAATCGGCAAAAAGTCGCTCGGGTTCCGCACGGGCGAAGAAGCAGAAAAGGAAGACATTGCGCTCGCGCGCAAGCGCAACTATGAACTGCTGGGCGAAATCCAGCCGGAAGACCTCATCAAGTTCGGCTTGATTCCCGAATTCGTCGGCCGCCTGCCGGTGGTCGGAATGCTCGAAGACCTCGATGAATTCGCGCTGATCGAAATCCTGACGCGTCCGAAAAACGCCATCGTCAAGCAATATCAGCGGCTGTTTGAGTTCGAAAATGTGCGGCTGAAATTTGCCGACGAGGCTCTGCGCGCGATTGCACGCCAGGCCATGGCGCGCAAGGTGGGAGCGCGCGGGCTGCGCATGATTCTCGAAGAGCTCATGCTCGACTTGATGTTCAACCTGCCCAGCCAGAAGAAAGTAAAGGAATTCGAAGTGACCCGCGAGATGGTGGAGAAGCGCAGCGCTTCGTTTGCCACCGTCATGGAAAAGGCGGGATAAGTCGGGTAAGATTACCGGGCAGTTACCGGTGCGGGGAAATACTTTGGACATGGCCGCTAAGAGCCATGCCGTTTGGCGTTCTGGCAAGGTAGAATTCTAGTTGGCGCGTCTGTTCTTTCATCCCAGGGAGACTCAGTGACTACATCCAAGGAAAAATTCGAATCCAGAAAGTTGCCCATGATGCCCATCCGGGACGTGGTCATC
>JASHPH010000339.1 GCA_030038255.1 Candidatus Sulfotelmatobacter sp.
TGAGGGGATTCACGTGCAGGGCAACGTCGGCCTGGGGATGCGCAGGCTGAGCATCATCGACGTTTCCGGTGGCCACCAGCCGATTTATAACGAAGACCGCACCGTGGCCGTGGTTTTCAATGGCGAGATTTACAACTTTCTCGAACTTCGCAAGGAACTCGAAAGCCGCGGCCACCAGTTCCGCACTCACTCTGATACGGAAGTGATTGTGCATCTCTATGAGGAGATGGGTGCCGATTGCGTCACCCGTCTGCGCGGCATGTTTGCCATCGCGCTTTACGATTCGAGACGCGAAACGCTGCTGCTGGCCCGCGACCGGCTGGGGAAGAAACCGCTGTTTTATGCAGAGCGTGGCGGCAGACTTTTCTTTGCGTCTGAGATCAAGGCCTTGCTGGCAGTGGCTCCAGAACTGGCCGAGGTTGAGCCCGAGGGAGTACTACAATTTTTTTATTATGGATACATTCCCGATCCGCTCTCGGCGTTTCGCGATATTCGCAAACTTCCGCCCGGACATTCGGCCGAATGTCGCAACGGCAAGATCGATGTGCGTCAGTATTGGGACATTCCGGGCTACGGGGGATACGCACAGAGAAGCAACGGCCGAGCCTCGAGTGATCCTGCCTCACATGATCCCGGTTCAGACGAAGCGTGCCTCGAGGAAATGGAACGCCGCTTGGCTGACGCCGTTCGCGTGCGACTGATCAGCGACGTGCCGCTCGGCGCGTTGCTGAGCGGCGGAGTGGATTCCTCCGTCGTGGTAGCCCTGATGGCACGTGAAAGCTCCGCGCCGGTCAAGACATTTTCGATCGGCTTTCGCAAAGCCGATTTCAATGAGGCAGAACAAGCCCGCCTGGTGGCCGAGCGTTTTGCCACTGACCATCACGAACTGGTCCTCGAACCGGACGTCATTGAAACCGTGAACCGCCTGACCGGAATGATGGAAGAGCCGTTCGGCGATTCCTCAATGATTCCCACCTTCTGCGTTTCGCAGTTGGCGCGCCGGCATGTGACTGTGGCGCTTTCGGGCGATGGCGGAGACGAGTTGTTCGCAGGCTACGACCGCTACGCCGTGAATTTGAGACGGCGGCGATTTGAAGTCATTCCCAGCTGGGTCGGCAACGTGTACCGAAATCACTTCTATCCGCGGCTGCCTTCGGATGTGAAAGGCCGCAAGCTGGCGTGGAACATCACGCTGCCCTCACGCGACCGATACCTGGACGACGTTTCATTTTTGCCCGTGCTCGGCCGCGAGCGCGGTCTTTTTTCCGACGAATTTGTCGAGCATGCCGGGCGCGCGGGCAATCCACTGGCGCAGTTTCAGCGTTACTACGACGATGCACCAGCGGCCGACCACCTGAGCCGACTGATGTATCTCGACACGAAAACTTACCTTGCCGGCGACATTCTGACCAAGGTCGACCGCATGAGCATGGCAACTTCGCTTGAGGTGCGCTGCCCCATCCTGGATCATTTATTCGTGGAATGGGTGGCGGGACTGCCTGCCAAGTACAAGCTTCGCGACGGAACGCGCAAATTTCTGTTCAAGAAACTGGCCGAGCGGGTGGGAGTGCCGGCGGAGTTGCTCAGTCGGCGGAAGCACGGTTTCGCAATGCCCCTGGTGCACTGGATGCGGCACGAATTGAAAAGCCAGCTCGAAATGCTGGAAGAACCGCGAACGATTCAGCGCGGATATTTCAAGAAAGAGTCCGTTCAGATCGTGCTGGACGAGCATTTTCGCGGACGCCGCGATCACTCTGGTGTGTTGTGGATGATGCTGGTGTTTGAACTGTGGCATCGCAACTTTTTGGAGAAGATTGCACAGCGGCCACTGGGCGAATCAGCGACGTCTGTCGCCACGCCGGCGTCGCCGGTCCCAATGGGCGGAAAAGAAATGGCCCGCCCGGGAGAAGTTGCACCGTGAAGCCGGCTGAGCCTCCAATCCAGACGGGAGAAGCAGAATCCTGGCGGCCCGGCATCTTCCTGATGACCAACACGCTCGAGACTGGCGGGAGCGAGCGCCAGTTCGTGACCATCGCCAACGCGCTCGACCGCGAAAAGTTTCGCGTGAGCCTGGGGTGCCTCAGCCCGATTGGTCCCCTGCGTGCCGACATCCAGAGCATCGAGCAGTTTCCGGCCCGGGGCAGCCTGTTTGGCCTTCGATCATGGCTTTCGCGACTGGCGCTGGCGCTGTTCTTGCGCCGGCAGAGAATCGCAGTTGCGCATGCTTTCGATTTCTATTCCAACCTCATGCTGATTCCGGCGGCGAAGTTGGCCGGCGTGCCGGTGGTGCTGGGCAGCCATCGCCAGATCGGCGACCTGCTCACCCCACGGCAATTCCAGGCGCAGAACGCTGCGTTTCGGCTGTGCGATCGCATCGTGTGCAATTCGGCGGCAGCGGCCGGGCGACTGGAGCAGAGCGGAATCCGCAGGAGCAAGTTCGTAGTCATTCCGAACGGTTTGCCGGACGAATTATTTACGGCAACCCCGCCGGCGCTGCCGCGCGAGCCGAATGTGGTGCGGATCGGGATGATCTCGCGCATGAATCATCCGGTGAAGCGGCACGATCTGTTTCTGCGCGTGGCGGCGCGATTGGCGCATCGCTTTCCGCAACTGCAATTTGTCCTGGTGGGCGATGGTCCATTGCGCGCGGGATTGGAGGGTCTGGTCGCGCGCCTGGAGTTGACCGATCGCGTGCATTTTCTCGGCGAGCGGCGCGACATTCCGGCTGTGCTCGCTTCGCTCGACATCACGGTTCTGCCGTCTTCGTCAGAGAGCCTCTCCAACGTGATTCTGGAATCGATGGCAGCTGGCGTACCTGTGGTGGCCGCGCGAGTCGGAGGCAATCCGGAAGTGGTCGAGGACGGCACGACCGGATTCCTATTTAATCCCGGCGACGAAGAAGCGTTTGGGGCGCTGCTGGAAAGGCTCGCCTTGCAGCTGGAACTGCGACAAAAATTCGGTTCGACGGCGCGAGAACGGGCGCGCACGGAACATTCCATTGCGCGGGTGCGCGACCGCTATCAGGAACTTTACCGCGGCTTGCTCGAGGAAAAAGGCTACAGTGCGGCTCCGCTTAAAGTGTTGGCAGGCTGCGCAGATAAGTCGGAGGGAATGGTCCGTTGAAAAAGATTCTGCAAATCGGCAATTGGCCTCCACCGCTTTGCGGATGGGCTATGGGCCTGGTGGCGCTGCGCCGCGAACTCGAACGCCGGGGCTGGGACTGCCCGGTCATGAATCTGAACGAGAACCGGCGCGTGCGGAGTGCGGAATATATCGACGTGCAGAGCGGCTGGGATTATGCGCGCAAGGTGTGGGGCCACGTCTGGCGCGGCTATGCGGTGCATATCCGTGTAAATGCGGAGTCGAGGAAGGGATACCTGCTGGCGCTCGCCGCCATGCTGATGGCACGTCTGGGTGGGCGTCCTGCTCTGTTGACCTATTGTGGCGGCCACAGGCAAACGTTCTTTCCAGCGCCGAAAACTTCCCTGAACTACTGGAGATTTGCGCTGTTCTTCCGCATTCCGACGCGAATCTACTGCGACAGCGAGCCGGTGAAACAGGTTTTGCTGACCACAGGCGTCCCGGCGGAGCGAGTGATGCCCGTGCCTCTGTTTTCCGCGGGGAATGCGCAGTTTACGCCTGCTGATTTGACGCCGGAAGTCGTG
>JASHPH010000340.1 GCA_030038255.1 Candidatus Sulfotelmatobacter sp.
GGCACGCCTCCGCGTTTCGGAGACGATGATGGCGGCCGCGTGTTTGATCCGCGCCGCAATCGGACCAAGCATCTTCTCGATCCCCTGGCTACCGGAGCGATCCTTTTCCAGCGCGGCGATTTCAAAACGGTGGCCGGCGGCCTGCGCGAAGAGACACTCTGGCTCTTGGGCGCGGAAGGTGTGCGGCGCTGGGATGAACTCGCGGCCAGCCCGCCGCCGATGGATTCCACGGCGCTGGAAAAATCAGGTTTCTATCTGCTGACGACGGACAACCCGCCGGCGCAGCTTGTGCTCGACGCCGGGCCCCAGGGCGCGCAAAGCGGCGGGCACGGTCACGCCGATGCCTTAAGTATTTGCTTGCAGCGGGTCGCGCCTTTTCTGATCGATGGGGGTACTTGTCAATATATCGGGGAAGATGCGGATCGTGACGTGTTCCGAGGAACTGCCATGCACAACACATTGCTCGTTGATAGCGCCGATCAGGCCCAGGCTTCGGGACCATTCGCCTGGAAGCGGCTGACACAGACGAAAGTCGAGCAATGGATTCAAAGCCCGGCCTTCGACCTTGTGACAGCAAGTCATGACGGCTATCAACGCCTGCCTCAGCCGATCATTCACCGGCGAACCGTGATTTCTCTGAAAAACGGCATCTATCTTGTGCGTGATGTGGTAGAGGGGCAAGGCCGCCATCGGCTGGACATTTCGTGGCATCTGGGGCAAGACATGCAGCGGCTGGAAGCGAACGTGTTTCGCGTGCAGGGCGAGCAGCAAGGTCTGGCGCTTGTTCCGGTGGAAGGACAAAGCTGGACGCAGGAACTCCGGAAAGAGGCCTGGTCGCCGGTTTACGGGCAGAAGGCGCCAGCGACGGTGCTGAACCTTGGTAGCGTTGCGGACGTGCCTGCAGAATTTGCCTGCGTCCTTGTGACACTGGCGGACGCCCGTCCAGCAGCGAAATCGTTGACACGAATGGCCGCGCATGACTCAGAGGCGGCGGTCACCACTTACCGTTACTCCGAGGAAGGCCGCGAATGTTTTTTCTTTTTCGCAACGCCCGGGCGCCCGTGGCGACAGGATCCGGTGTCGAGTGATGCCGAATTCGTGTGCTGGTGCCGCAGCACAGGCAGTTCCGATCATTTGTTGCTGATGTCGAACGGTAGCTATACTGAAATCGCCGGAGGCCCCGAATTGCGCTGCCAGCCGGCGGTTCGCTGGGGTGAGTTAGTCGTGCAGGGCGGGCGGAGAAGCGTGCGCTCATCGAATCCGGGAGCGGTCGTAGGCCTGCCGGATCAATCGGGGTAGACGTAGCGGCTCGCGCAATTGAGTTTCGACGCCTCGATCTCTGTTCTCGGGTTTTGCTTTTCCTATGTGCGGAATCTGCGGAATCTTCTTCACCAATCGCGAGTGGCACGTGCAGCGCGACGCGCTCGAGGCGATGAATCGCCGCATCGTCCATCGCGGCCCGGACGACGATGGCATCTTTCTAGAGGAAAACGTCGCCCTGGCAATGCGGCGGCTGAGCATCATCGACGTCAAGACCGGGCATCAGCCGCTGGCGAACGAACAGCAAGACGTCTGGATCGTCTACAACGGCGAAATCTACAATCACGCCGAATTGCGCGCCACGCTTGAAGCCAAGGGACACCGCTACCGCACCCGCAGTGACACCGAAACCATCGTTCATCTGTACGAGGAGTATGGCCGCGATTGCGTGAAGCATCTGCGCGGCATGTTCGCGTTTGTCATCTGGGATCGGCGACGGCGCGCTCTTCTTGCCGCCCGCGACCGGCTTGGGATCAAGCCGCTTTACTACTGGTGGGACGGCGGCGCATTTCTCTTCGGCTCAGAGATTAAAGCGATTCTTGCTTACCCGGGAATTGCAGCGGAATTCAACCGTGGAGCGCTGGCCGAGTATCTGGCTTTCGGTTATCTGACTGGGCCAGAGACGATGTTTGCTGGAATCCGAAAGCTCATGCCAGGGCACACTCTGGAATTGCCGGAGGGATGCGAGCCACGCATCGAGCAGTACTGGAACCTCGACACAGAAACGGATCAGGATGCACATCCCGCCACGTATTACGTCACCGAGTACCGGCAGTTGCTGGAAGAAGCGGTTTCGTCGCACCTGATGAGCGATGTGCCGCTGGGTGTGTTTCTCAGCGGAGGCCTCGATTCGAGTGCGGTCGCAGCGCTGGCGAGGAAAATTCGCGGCGATCGCATTCAGACTTTTGCCGTTGGATACGGCGAAGAATCCTTCAGCGAACTCAGTTACGCACGGCAGGTGGCCGAACACATTCAGTCGGAACATCACGAAGTGCGGCTGAGCCGCCAGGAGTTTTTTGCCAGCCTGCCCAGGCTAATTTGGCATGAAGATGAGCCGCTGGTTTGGCCCTCCAGTGTGGCGCTGTATTTTGTGGCGCGCCTGGCGCGGGAAAACGTGACAGTCGTTCTTGCCGGAGAGGGAAGCGACGAAACTCTCGCGGGCTACACGCGCTATGCATGGACGCTGATGAATTCGCGATGGGATCGCAGGTATCGAGCGATGACGCCGGCTGCGCTTCGCCGCTTTCTGCGTAAAGGGATTGAGAACAGCCCGCTGTCGGCTTCACTGCGCCGGAAGCTCGAGCATACATTTCTGGTACGCGACGGGAATGCGTGGGAGTCGTTTTACTACGACAATTTTTTCTCCGCATTCAGCGCAGCCGAGCAATGTAACTTGTTAACACCCGGAGCGCTGGCTGCCGCGGGCGACGCGTACTCCGGCTCGATGGCCGCATGGAACCGGTCGCGCGGCGACTTGCTGCACCGGCTGCTGTACGCGGACATCAACAGCTATCTGATTGAGCTCTTGATGAAGCAGGACCAAATGAGCATGGCGGCGTCGGTCGAAAGCCGCGTGCCCTTTCTCGACCACGTTCTTGTGGAATTTACCGCCCGGATTCCGGCGCAGTGTTCGATTCGCGGCATGGCAGGAAAGTTCATTCTGAAAGAGGCCGTGGAAGACCTGCTGCCCGGCGAAATTGTCTACCGCAAAAAAATGGGCTTTCCCACACCGTGGGACTATTGGCTGGCGGGGCCACAACTCGACGACATTCAACGGCTGCTGCTCGAGCCGAGAAGCGTCAATCGCGGCCTGTTCCGGCGTGACGCGGTAGCAAAAGTCTTCGAGGAGCATCGCTCCAAAAACCGCGACCATGGCAACCGCATCTGGCGGCTGCTCAATCTGGAAATCTGGTTCCGCAGCGTGATTGAGGGAGAGATGGAACCAGCGGCGCAAGGTAGGCCGAACCACGTCGTCACGGTCACGTAGAGTTAGCAACTTTCACCACTGAGGGGTGATCGTCGGCGAGTACAATCGCGTCGATCTCCTCACCGGTCAGGACGGGGCGGAGGGTTCGCACCCAACGATTGTTCTTGAACCAGAACTTGCTCGCAAAAAAGCTGCGATGCAGCAGCCTTGTCATTCGCAACGAGAGGTCTTCCGGGATCTTGGCGGCCTCGGTGGCGAGGGAGTAACCCAGTTCCTCGAGCGTTGTTCCCACCAGGCGCTCGAAGAGCATCAGTTCTTTTGGCGAGAAGTTCTTCTTCCACCGTCCCACGGGATTGAAGGCCTCGCCTGAATCCTGCGAGCTGAACGACGTGTTCGGCTTGCTGACCGAGCCATAGCCTACGCTCTGGATGGTTGCGTAATCGAGCGGCTGGTCGATGAAACGCGCGATCTGGTTAAGCGTTTCTTGAGGATACGCCAGCAGTTCTTCGAAACGGACTTCCATATAATCGCTACCGAGTAAGCGTCCAAACCTGCGGCCATGCTGCACAATCCACTCCCAATAGAGGCCGCAGCCTATGACGCTGTATCGATCCTCCCAGGGCAA
Organism: Candidatus Sulfotelmatobacter sp.; assembly: GCA_030038255.1. Lineage (GTDB taxonomy): Bacteria > Acidobacteriota > Terriglobia > Terriglobales > Acidobacteriaceae > Sulfotelmatobacter. Next base: position 3,873 of record JASHPH010000340.1, read on the forward strand.
GGGGCGGACATAACGCAGGCGCCCCAGAGAAGTTGCGACGTCACGGCCGTCGCGAATGATGTGAAGAACGAGCGCGTCGGGAATAAGTTGCTTGATGAGTGGAAGGTAAAGAATGGCTTCCGGCGAATTCTCAGCCCATCGTGTCATGCCTTGCCACGCGCAAATTTCCTCCATCACACTCCGCAGGACATCTCCGGCGTTGCGGCAGTCTTCGACAATCCGCCGTCGAATTCGATCCGGATCAATGCCCGAGGCGCGGTACAGCTTGCTGCCCAGCCACGCCTCGAAAAGTCGCTCGCGGTTGGCGCGCACACTCAAAGCACCAAAGCGCGGCGCGAGCAGATTGAAGACGTTGGATTCAGCGAGGTAAACCGCAAATCCTCCGGCGGAAAGAAGCATGTCGTAGAGAAGCGTTGTGCCCGAACGCGGACTCCCCAGCACGAAGACGGGAGCGCTACTTGGTTTGCCGGAGCGAGTCGCTGCCAGCGGAGCGTTCACTCCGTCACTCCGCGAGTGGCGGCGAGGGCGAGTTGCGCCCGCCTGCGCCTAGAGAGAAAATGCCCGATACCGTTCATCCAGCTTTCA
>JASHPH010000341.1 GCA_030038255.1 Candidatus Sulfotelmatobacter sp.
GGTGTCGGGGTTCACCTCGATAATTCGGTTGTTGTACTGATCCGAAATCAAAACGTTGCCAGGGGTGTTGAAGTGGTTTCCCTGGGCCAGAGCGGACAGCGCGGTGGCGGCGATGAACGAAGCTGCCCAGGCCCAGCTTCTCAGTTGCGACGAAGTCATGACAATCCACCTCGCATCAGTGTGGACACGGCCAGAAAAGTGATTGTCAGAACGCTGTCAAGAAAGTGTCACTTCTTCTTCGCGGGCGAATCGGTGTGAGGCTGCAAAAGGTTGCACTGCGCTAGCTGACGGACTTTCGCAACTCACGGCGCAGGATCTTGCCGGACGCGGTCTTGGGAACCGCGTCGATAAACCGTACTTCGCGCGGCTGCTTGTAGTGAGTGAGGCGGTCGGCGACAAAGGCGCAAAGCTCCTCGCCCAGTTTCGCGCTGTCGACAAACCCATCGCGCAGGGCGACGAACGCAACAGGAACCTCTCCCGCGCAAGGGTCGGGGCGGCCGACCACGCCGCATTCCTTCACTGCCGGATGTTCCAGCAGCACGGCTTCCACCTCGGCGGGAGCGACGGGGAAACCTTTGTACTTGATCATCTCCTTGCGCCGGTCGACCACGCGATAGAAGCCCTCGCGGTCACGGGTAACGATGTCGCCGGACCAGTACCATCCGTCGCGCAAGACGGCGGCCGTGGCCTGCGGTTCTTTCCAATAGCCGAGCATGAATTGCGGGCCGCGCATGACGAGTTCGCCGGCCTCGCCGCTCTCGACTTCCGAGCTGCGGTCGGGAGAGATGCTTGAGTCGATGTCGGCCGTCGCCAGGACGCGGCAATCCGTCTGGGCGAGAGGATGACCGATCGAGTCGGGGCGATACAGGGCCGGTTCGAGAAAGCCGACATGAGTGACGGGCGAAGCCTCAGTCATGCCATAACCCTGGCAAATGGCAATGCCTGTGAGGGCCGTGAAACGGCGCGCCAGATCGGGCGGGAGGGGCGCGGCACCGGACTTGATCCAGAGAACTTTGTGCTCGCGCGGGAATTGTCCCGCTTCGGCGAGCTGGCAGAGCGCGTTAATTGCGGGCGGCACCAGCGGCATCATGGTGGCGGCTTCATCGATCAACAGGGCGGCGAGCTGCTGCGGGTGAAAGCGAGGCATGATCACTAGCGTCGCGCCGAGAATCAGCGAGGGATTGAGAATCACGTTGAGGCCGTAGATGTGATACAGCGGCAGGCAGCAGAGCAGCGTGTCGGCGGAGTTCAGGTGGGACGCGTTCGGACCGATCAGCTGGTAGACGTTCGCAACCAGGTTGTAATGCGAGAGCATGACGCCCTTGGGCAGGCCGGTGGTGCCACTAGAGTAGGGAAGAGCAGCCAGAGTTTCCTCCGAAGATTTGTCCGGTCCCGGATACGACTCCGTTGCCGGCTTCAGCAGGCGGGAGAAAGAATCGGCGCCCGGCGCGGCCTGGCGTGTCGTGTAGACGCGGCGAAGGCTGGGAATGCCGCCGAGGTTGATGCCTTCGAGATTGGACCGATCGGTGACCAGGGCGACGGCACCCGAGTTTTCCAGCTGAAAGCGGACCTCGCGCTCGCGATAGGTAGGATTGAGGAGGGTGGGGATCGCTCCGGCCAGCGTAGCTGCGTGATATGTCGCGCAGAACTCCCAGGAATTGGCGAGAAAGATGGCGACCACTTCGCCGGGTTTGACGCCGGAGGCAATCAGGCCGCGGGCGACGGCCTCGACGGTTTCTCCGTATTCGGCGTAGGTGAAGCGGCGGCCGCTGGAAGTATCGACCAGCGCGGTTTTCTGCGGGTTTCGACGGCAGGACGCCAGCACGAGATCGTGCAGGAAAAGGTCGTGAGGGTCAGCGTAGAGTTCAGTGCGAAGCATGCCGGGAGAGATTGTAACGGAGGGAGGCAAGATTGAAGCGCAAAGTCGCCTAGCTGGTCAGTTTGCGCAGGAATTCCTGCTCGTCCATGTGGTACTTGAAGGCTTTTCGGCCGTCGATGAAAACGACGGGGACCTGGTCGTTGAACTCGCGCCGCAGTTCGGCGTCGGAGTCCACATCTACTTCGGTCCAGGTGAAGCCGCCGCGGCGATGGAGCTTGGCGAGGCTCTCTTTCACGACCTCACACAGATGGCATCCTTTGCGGGAATACACGACGACGTTGCGAGGCTCTGGCATGCGCTGAAATTTTAGCGCGTGAAATTGACGGTGGCCAACGCGAAAAATCAAAGGGAAGCAGAAAAAATGTGCGGATTTGCCGGGTCAGGTGGCCGGACCAGTTCGAATGTCTGGGGCTCCCAATTCGCCGGCATCGGCGGACAAAACGAAAGCGGGTAGAATCCTTCCATGCAAAATCGCGAGGCCAGACCTTTGTCGGGCAAAGCAGCGCTCATCACGGGCGGAGCGAAGCGGCTGGGACGAGCTTCCGCGCTGGCTTTGGCCCGGGCGGGCGCAGACGTGGCCATCACCTTCCACCACTCGGGGCGCGAAGCCAAGGCGACAGTTATCGACCTATCCAGTTTTGGCGTGCGGGCCTTCGCGCTGCATTGCGATGTGACCAACGAAGCCAGCGTTCGGGCGATGATGAAAGAGGCGGGACGCGAATTGGGGCGGATCGACATTCTGGTCAATAACGCAGCTAACTACGAGACAGCCGAATTCGAGAAGTTGACCGTGCGGCAGTGGGACGCGATTTTTGCCTCCAACACGCGCGGCCCGTTTCTGGTTTCGCGCGAAGCCCTGAAGTGGATGCGGCGCAAGCGCAACAAGAGCCAGGGGCAAGTCGAAGCTAAAATCATCAACATGGGTTCGTTAGGCGGGCTTCGGCCGTGGGCGACGCATGCGCACTACTGCTCGTCGAAAGCGGCGCTGCATATGCTGACGAAGGTCATGGCAAAGGCACTCGCGCCTGAAATCGCCGTCAATGCCGTGGCTCCCGGAATGATCGATCTGGGGGAGAAATCGGCGGCAGCCTTCATGCGGCGCATGGCCAAGCAAACACCGATGCGGCGGAACGGGCGCGGGGATGAGATCGCCGATGCGGTATTGTTCTTTGCCACGGCACCGCAGTTCATCACAGGACAAATTCTGGCTGTGGATGGTGGGCTGGGGCTGTAGGGCCCTCAGCGGCTAAAGCCGCAATCCGCTTTTTCGAATCTAGCGGCGCGGCTTGAAGCCGCGCCCTTTCAAAGCCAATTGTCTTTCATTTCCTAGCCTACGTCACGCTTCCGCCGAGGTCGGGTCGATCACACGCTTCACTTCGGAAATGCGGTTGGCCGGAAAGCCGCCCTGTCTGGCGTGCTCCCGCACCATCTCTTCATTGGGTGCGATGTAGACGCAGTAGATCTTGTCCTGCGTGACGTAGCTGTGCAGCCACTGGATTTTCGGCCCCAGATTATTCAGGACGCTGCACGACTTCTGCGAGATGGCAATGACCTGCTCGGGTGTTACGTGGCCCACATTCGGGATATCGCGCTCAATAACGTACTTCGGCATGATCCATTTTTCTCCTGGTGGGGTGAGTGTTGTCCCACAGCGTTGTGTCGCGCAAGATTCTAGGCTACTTGTGGCGAAATAGCCATTGCTGCGATGGCGCGGTGGTGTATCAGTTTGAATCGGAGTCTTGAGGAAATTGTGCTGATAGCCGGTAGCTATATGCCGAAGCCGACCAAGCGCGGGCCTTACAGCAAGAAACCGTTATAATCGCCTGACATCCATGAAAAAAGACGGCAGGAGAGCATTTATTGAAATCGGGTTCATTATCTTCCTGTTCTATTCGAACCTTTTGATGGGTGAATTTGAGCGTTCAGGAATGGGAGCAAAGAAAGGGTTAATCTGGGCGCTCTCCGACGTGGTTACAGCTTCCAACTTTGGGATCGCCATTGTAGCTGCGACAATCGGCTATGTTCTGCTGGAATTTCTGCGGACCAGATATTGAGGACAAAATTTTCAAACGGATATACCACCCATAGCGCGGTATATTGGGGCGGATGAAGAAAGCGAAAAGCAAGTCCTCTCGCCCGGTGCCGGGTGGCCGGAAAATCGCTGTCCAGAAAATGGCGGAACAGAAAATCGCTGCCGTCATGGCCCGTATGCCGCAACCTCGCATTGCCATCGCCATCATGGCGGCGGGCAAGGGAACCAGGCTCAAGTCGCAACTTCCTAAAGTGTTACATGAAGTCGGCGGAAAGGCGCTGCTGGAGCATGTGATCGCTGCGGCCGTCCGCGTTGTTCCCGCTGCACATGTGTACGCCATCATCGGGCATGACGCCGAGCGCGTGCGCGCCGCGACCGAATACACGGGGAGCAAATACGTGTTGCAGGCAGATCAGCGTGGCACCGGACATGCTCTGATGGTGGCGCAGGAAGCGCTTGCCGGTTATGACCACGTGATCGTGCTGTCGGGCGATGCGCCGTTGATTACTCCCGAAACGATCGGACACCTGCGGAATTTCCATCTCGAGGAACAGGCGGCGATGACGCTGCTGACCGCCGATCTGGACAATCCGACCGGATACGGCCGGGTGCTGCGCACGAGCTCGCGCAGCGCCGAGGTGCAGGCGATCGTAGAGGAAAAAGCGGCGAGCGCAGCGCAGAAGAAAATTCACGAGATCAACTCCGGTTTCTATGTCTTTGCCGTGAAGGAGCTGTACGCAAATATCGGTAAGCTCTCGAACGCCAATGTCCACTCCGAGTATTACCTCACCGACATGGCGGAAGTGCTGCGCGCGGCGCGGCAAAGGGTGGTTGCCTGGAAAACAGCGAATGCGAACGAGGTACTCGGGGGGAATACGCGGGCGGAATTGGCGGACCTCGACCACTATTTGCGGATGGCGAAGTGCCGGCAGTTGATGGACGACGGCGTGACAGTGTTCTATCCGGCAACGTGCGTGATTGACGCCGACGTGCAAATCGCGCCCGATTCCGTCATCGAGCCCTATGTACAGCTGCTCGGAAAAACACGGGTCGGCACGGCCTGCCGCGTGCGGTCTTATTCGGTGATTCGCGATTCGGAGATTGGCGATGGCGTAATCATTCGCCCCGGCTGTGTGATGGAAGGGGCGAGAATTGCAAACGGGGCGGTGATCGGGCCTTATTCTCACCTCAGGCCGGGCAGCGAGATCGGCGAAGGCGCGCATCTCGGCAATTTTGTGGAGACGAAAAAGATCAAGCTGGGCAGGGGATCGAAAGCGAATCACCTGAGCTATCTCGGCGACGCGGAGATCGGCGCCGGCGTTAACATCGGCGCGGGAACGATCACCTGCAATTACGACGGAATCCGCAAGAACACGACGGTGATCGCCGACCACGCCTTCATCGGCAGCGACAGCACGCTGGTGGCGCCGGTGCGCGTGGGCAAAGGCGCGTATGTTGGCGCTGCATCCTGCATTACGGATGACGTTCCCGACGACGCGCTGGCGATTGGGCGCGCGCGGCAGGTTGTGAAAGAAGGCTGGGTCAGCGCCAGGAAAGCCGCCAAAGCGAAATAACTTTTCGCAAAAAACATGGCACTGAGGCGCAACCTCGGTGCCATGAGTTTTGCGCCCGAGCTCTTAGCGGGAGAGCGCGTTAAACAGATCCGTATGCATCAGTGCCTGGAACTGCTTGTCATCGGATTTGAAATGGATCTGGACGTTGGAGCCGTCGGAATCGGCGGACGTGTTCTCCATGACAACCTTCTCACCCGCCGCGGCCGTCGTCTTCTTGTAGAGCAGATAGGCTTTCACCATCGAGGTTAAAGTGCCCGCAGTCACCGAGTCATCGGTGACGACGGTGGCGTCAAAGTTCACTCCACTCGAGAAATTCATGGTGTACCGCGACCCGAGCAGCTTCTTCTTCAGAGTCTCGTAGTCCCCGATTTTGGCCGCATCGCCAAGGGCGGAGCGCATCATGTTCTGCGTGCCTTCCTGGTCGAGAATGCTCCACACCGAGGCGGAGTCGACGTTGGTCATCATGTCGGCCATATTGCCGTTGGTGTCGAGGCTCAGCTCCTTGCCGTCGCGGACGTCGAGCGCGTGGTGAAGGGCTGTCGGCTCACCGAACAACAGAGTGCTGTCATCGAGAAAGCTCATATAGAGGCCGCCGTCCATGGGATAGACGTCGGTCGTGCCGCCAGTAGGATACTTTTTGGGGACGTAGTGCTGCAGCTTCATTTTCTTGAGCACGGCCTTCATGTTGAACGGACCGGTGGCGATGCCAACGCCGCGCGCGCCCTGCTTGCCCGAATGGAACGAGGCAAACGTGAGCGTGTCCACGTCCTTGTCGGGATCAATGCCGATGCCCTTCAGGGCCGCCTCAAACTGCTTGATGTTGTCCGGCATGAGCTGCTGCTTCAGCGCCATCGCGGTCGGCGAATCCTTCAGGGAGCGATAGTCCACCGAGATGACTTGCAGCACTTCGGCGGGGATGCACGCCCGCCCGGACGAGTTCAGCGGCACGGCATAGGCCATGCTCACCAGGAGAAGGGA
>JASHPH010000342.1 GCA_030038255.1 Candidatus Sulfotelmatobacter sp.
AGAGGACATAGACGACGCGTTTGACCGAACCGAAATGACGCTTCGCTTCTTCGATCTGAGCTGTCATTTCTAGCATGATGAACTTCAGCAACTCCTGGTAGCAGGCCGGAACGGGATCGTCTTTTATGTCAAATTCCTTCGCAAAGTCATCGAGCGGCATGCTATAGGAAATGGTATTGAGCCAGGCACGCCCACGGCTGAGAGTCGCCATCAATTCCCTGGTGAATTCGATCTGCTCGTCCTTCGACCAGCCAGAAAACTCGCCCCGGAGCGAGCTGCAGTCGGCGGCATGATAGCGGGATATTTGCCGTCTTCGCTGCGCGCCAAGTTCCCGGTTCTTGGCAATAAGGCACAATTTCCAACCGCGCTCGATCTCTGCCCACCCTACGGGATCACTGGCGAGACACGAAAGAGTAAATACTCTATCGTTATAGCTTTCGTCAAAATATCCGCGAAAGATCATGGGCGCTCCGCCAGCCCGGGAGCAAGGCCTGGGGAGCTAACCGGGACCGGCTCACCATGCAACAGGAGGATTTCCTTCAGCCGCTGGGCTACACATTTCCACCCGCCAAACCCCACTAAGAATCAGCGCAAACTTGAAAGTCCTAGAACGCCCAGATGTGCAAATCTCAAAAACGCTGCCTGCGCACCCGCCTTGCCAACACCGCCATGTTAATCCCCGATGAATTACATAACTGGTTACTATTCATCGGCTTAAAGTGCGCTGCAAGGACTTGCATACGCTCTCAGCCTAGCCTTTTCACGAAGCTATTCTGAAGGCGGTTCTCAATTCCACAAGCTTTTCCACAGGGAAGAAGTGTCTCCTCGCCGCTCCTACTCCTCCGGCCCATAATCCCCCTCAACCATCGTCTCAAACCGCGTACAAGGCTTCAAAAACGCCAGCCGCAGCTTCCCCGTAGGCCCGTTCCGCTGCTTCGCAATAATGATCTCCGCCTTCCCCTGCAGCTCCGGATCATCCTGCCGATACACTTCCTCCCGGAAGATGAACATCACCACGTCCGCGTCCTGCTCGATCGATCCCGACTCGCGCAAGTCCGCCAGCTGCGGACGATGATCTCCGCCCCGGCTTTCCGGCGCGCGGCTCAACTGCGAGAGCGCCACCACCGGCACGCTCAGCTCCTTCGCCAGCGCCTTCAGCCCGCGCGAAATCGCCGACACTTCCTGCGTGCGGTTTTCAAATCGCTTGCTCCCGCCCGACATCAGCTGCAGATAGTCCACGATCAGCAGATCGAGCCTTCCCTCCTGCGCCTGCTTCAGCCGCCGCGCCTTGGCCCGCATCTCGCTCAGCGAAATTCCCGGCGTATCATCGATGAAAATCTTCGCCTTCGCCAGCTGCTCCATCGCGCGCACAACTTTTCTCGTGTCGTCCTGCCACAGCGATCCGGTGCGCATCTTGTGCGCGTCCACCCGCGCCTGCGAGCACAGCAGGCGCAACAGCAGCGCCTCGCGCGACATTTCCAGCGAAAACACTCCCACCACCTGCCCGTCTTCAATCGCCGCATTCTCGGCGATATTCATCGCAAATGCCGTCTTGCCCATCGAAGGCCGCGCCGCAATGATCACCAGATCCGACCGCTGCAATCCGCTCGTCATCTCGTCGAGATCCGTGTAGTGCGTCGCCAACCCCGTGATGCGCTGCCCGCGCTGCAAGAGCGCATCCACCGATCCGAACGACTCGCGGACGATCTCCTGCACCCCCAGAAACCCGCGCCCAATGCGCTTTTCCGAGAGTTGAAAGATCGCGGCCTCGGCGTCGCTCAGCACTTCTTCCGCCGCGTCCGCCTGCTCGCTCGCCCGCGCAATCGCCGTATTCGCCGCCGAAATCAGCCCGCGCAAGAGCGCCTTGTCGCGCACGATCTTGACGTAGTGCTCAATCGACGGCCGCTCCGGCACGCCCTCCACCAGGCTCGACACATATGCCACGTCGCCGATCGCCTCCAGATCCTTGTGCCGGTCGAGTTCCTCGATCAGCGTGATCATGTCGATCGGCCGCGACGTCTCCGCCAGCTCCACCATGCGCCCGTAAATCCGCCGGTGCGAGTCCAGCGAAAAATCCTCCGTGCGCAAGTGCTCGGCCGCCTGGTTGTACGCAAAGTTGTCCAGCAGGATCGCGCCCAGAATTGAGCGCTCCGCCTCTACATTCGCCGGAAGGCTGCTGATGGTGTAATCCGAAGTCGCCATTGTCCCCGATCTGTAAAAAACTCTTGAAAGCTTGGTTTGGGGTGGCGCAGCGCTTTCAGCGCTGCGATTGAGGGCCTTCGATTGGCACTGGCTTTAGCCACTGAGGTCTCACGAGCCGCCCGCCAACCTATTATGCCGGAAGCGAACAGAAAGCGAAATAGGCTTTGTGTCGTTCCGCCTCACGCGTAACCCCAACACCCGCATGATCCTAATTCCCCGCAGAGCGAACGAATCGCGAAGCGCGCAAACTAATCTGTGCACAACCCAAGAATTTGCTGTGGACAAGGGTAGAAAACCAGAACCGCTGACGGTCGATTCCTCGAAGCCCAATTCTCCGGTTTTGATCCGCGTTAGTCCGCGGCGAAAAGAAGTTCTAGACAAAAATGCGGCCGAGGGCCAGCCACCCTCGACCGCATCGAACGTGCATTCCCAGCTCTGCCTTCGTCACCGCTCGGCGGCGGATTCACCGCTTCAGCCCGACAGCGCCCACCCGAGGGGTTCACTCGCATGCAGTCTCCTGGCACCGAGTCTTCCCCGCGGCGTGCGCCGCATTTGCCAAAGCCGGCCGCCGTCCGTGATCTCGCGATCACGCACCGGCCACCGTCGCCAGCCAGCGGCTCTATCCTGCTTCAACTCGCCAAAGCGAACGAAGCAGGGATGGGGGAGGAGGCCGCAACGCCCGGGCTACCAGTCGCGCTCGCGCGCGCCACTGGGCTTTCCCCCGGCGATTTCACCCTCAAGAAAAATCGCCGGATACCGCCGGATCTGCCGCGATCATTCGGCAGATCGGGAACTCACGTTTTTCGCTGGAACCCACTTTCCACGAGTTTGTTGCGCCCGGCAACAAAAAACCCCTACTCGTTTGTGCAGAAGCTGTGGACGTCCGCGCTTCCCTGTGGAAGCCAGAGGAAAACCCCAGGTGAATTGCCGGCGTGAGCTGGACGGCACGACGGCAGCAACCAGGAAGTGGCACAACTTCGGAGCATCAACCAGCAAGCATACGTTCGAGTGGCCTCGGAGGGTGACGGAGGCGAACTCCTAGTGGCTGTATGCCACTCGAACGCGTGACAGGCGTCATCCAGTACCCACCAACACACCCTCCGAAACGACTTCCCATCACGCACTGATTGTATGGCCGGTCAAGATGGCCTTCGCGAAACCATGCTTGAAAATTTGGGAGATTGTTCCCATTTTGGGAACGCACTGTAGGTTGCCCACCGCTGTCGCGCCCTTTGCGACAAGGCAGGGAATTTCTCCACTGCGGAGAATCTGAACGAACGGGAAGGGCACGGCTTCAGCCGTGCCGATTCAGGTGCCCAAAGTCATGCGGCTTTAGCCGCTGAGGGCGAGGGCCTCAGCCTCTTAGATGCTTTTTCACGTATATAACTTGATAAGCATATTCTATGTGAGGTATATAAAGATAATGGAATCTGTATTCGAAATCATTGCCGAGCCGAACCGCCGCGCGATCTTGAGCCTCCTGGTCTCGTCCGAACAGTCGGTGGGAGAGATCGAGCGCCGGCTGCGTATGCCGCAGCCGGCCGTGTCCAAGCACCTGCGCGTGCTGCGCGAGGCCGGTTTCGTGGAATCCACCGTGGACGCACAGCGCCGTCTATACCGGCTGAAACCTGAACCATTTCAGGAGGTCGATGCCTGGCTGGCCCAGTTTCGCCGGTTCTGGTCCGCTCACGTCGATGCTCTCGAACGCCACCTCGACCGCATGGATCAACCAGCACCAACGAAAAGAACGGCAACGAAAAAGAAGAAGGAGTATTGACGCGGCCAAGCCCGTGAGAAAATACGAGGGAAACGATGAAGATCAAACTCACCAGCGTGTACGTCGACGACCAGGACAAGGCCCTGCGCTTCTATACCGAAGTGCTGGGCTTCGTAAAGAAGGCCGACTTCAGCCAGGGGCCATTTCGCTGGCTCACGGTGGCCTCGCCAGAGCATCCAGAAGGCACCCAGCTGCAGCTGGCGCTCAACAATAACCCCGCGGCCAAAGCCTACCAGCAAGCCTTGTTCCAGCAAAACCAGCCCGCGGCCATGTTCTTCACCGACGACGTGCAGGCTCAGGGCATCAATCCATGAATAGAAGAAATCCCAAGGTTGATAGCGTTTTACGCCAAGCCCAACACTGGCAGGAAGAATTCGAGACATTGAGAACAATCGTTCTCGACTGTCAGTTAACCGAAGAATTGAAGTGGTATCAGCCTTGTTACACGTTTCAGAAGAAGAACGTAGTCTTAATTCACGGATTTAAAGAATACTGTGCGCTTCTGTTTTTCAAAGGCGCCTTGCTAAAGGATCCCAAGGGTATTCTGATCCAACAGACCGAGAACGTGCAGGCGGCGCGCCAGATTCGCTTCACCAATGTTCGAGAAATAGTCAAGATGGAACCCGTCTTGAAAGCCTACATTCATGAAGCCATTGAAGTGGAAAAAGCCGGTCTGAAAGTCAAGTTAAAGACGACGGCAGACTTCAGAATCCCCGATGAATTTCACAAGAAATTAGATGAAATCCCCGCCTTGAAAACTGCCTTTCGCGCATTGACGCCCGGCCGGCAGCGAGCCTACATCTTCTATTTTTCTCAACCCAAACAACCCAAAACCCGCGAGGCAAGAGTTGAGAAATGTATGCCGCAAATTTTCAATGGCAAGGGATTAAACGATTAGCACATTCGATGGGGAGATGACGTTGTAGGCGTTGCTCGCCGCCGCGTTGGTGGGTGGCCCACCCGCCATCAGAATTTGCTTTTCCTCCGCCTACCCATCCTCATCCCGCCCCTCCGGCCGCGCCAGTCCCAGCTGCCGCCGCGCGAACTCCATCGACGCCCGCACCCTGTCCAGCACATTCTCCGGATACTTCGCAGCCGCTCCCGCCGCCTGTCCCGCGCCACTCTTCGCTGATGCCTGCCCCGCTGCGGGTGCCCCACTTCTGGCCGGTGTTGCCAGAAGTGGGTCCTCTGACTTCAGGCCGCTCCCCGCCGCCTCCCGCAACAAATGCCACGCCTCCCGATACTCCTCATACAGCGCCTGCTTCGAATCCGACCCAATAATCATCGTGCCCCGCTTCCGCAGTTTCTCCGCCGGCACGATGTACCACACATCCTCCGGGATCACATACGCCGCCACGAAATCAAACGATCCGCGCGCATACGCCTGGTTGTTGTGCTTCACCGCGCACGAGTACCCACCGCCCAACTCAAACGCCGTCGACTTCACCTGCACTCCCACAAACCGCCCCGGCTTTCCCACCACGAAGTCAAAGCTCTTCGAATCTCCCCACGGACGGCTCACCGCCAGCCCCTGCTCATTCGCCCGCGCCACAAACACCGACTCCGCCCACTCCCCCCGCAGCTTCGGATCCTTAATGATCTTCCCCTTCCGCTTCTTCACGCGCCAACCTCGTCATTCCGGCCAAACACCTGACGTCCTGTCATCCTGAGCCGCGCCTTATGCGGCGAAGGACCTGGGCGAGCCGCGCGTACCCCGGAGTTTGCCCTGAGAGAGCGAAGCGACCGAAGGGCGCGTTTGGCTCGCATCCGTAACCCTCTCCATTGGAATTTTTCTGCAATCCAGAGGCAAGGAAACTAGACGAGAAAATGAAGGCCCTCCCGAAACGGGAAGCGTATCGGGAAGGGGTGGGTGGCCCACTCAAGCCCGATTTTGGCTTGAGTGGGGCAGTTCTACAGCTGGACAAAGTCTTCCCGCCAGGCGCTCGCGCTTTCGGGCTGTCCATTCCGACTCGATCTGCACTCGCCCCTCATCGCCGGTCGCATAGTGGCGAAAACTGCTCCACTGCCAGTCCTCCGGACGCTCGCACAAACCACGTCGCACAGGATTGCCATGAATGTAGCGCAGCTTCTCCCCAAACTGCTCGTTATTGCGAATGTTGAAATCGTAGTATCGCTTTTGCCAAAAATGCTCGGCATCGCCAATCAAGCGTCGAGATACTCCTTGCTTTAACGACTTCAGCGCATCGGCCAGCGTGCCCTGTTGCGGTTCGCTGAGCAGGAGATGGACATGCTCGGGCATGACTACGTATCCGTACACACGGAGTCTGTAATTGCGCCGCACTCTCTCCAAGGCTGACTCGAAGATCCGGCAGCCTGCGTCGGTTGTAAACAAGCGACGGCGATGGTAACAGCAGAAGGTGACGAAGTGACCCTGTCCAGTGTGGTGGAACCGTGTAAGTCCCCATGGCATGAGGACAATCTAGTTTTTCAGCCGCGAGCAAGTCTGTGACGTGTAAACATCCCACTCAAGCCAAAACCGGGCTTGAGTGGGCCACCCGCCGCCATCCAGACGCAAGGAAACTAGAAGAGAAAATGAAGGCCTTCCCAAAACGGAACATGAGGGTGCCCCATCCTAACCGCGTTCTTTGCGGTTAGGGTGGGGATTTTGACCTTACGACTATTGAAGGAAAATCCCTGCCCAAGCAGAGCTTGGACGGGGCACCCTCGAGAGTGTTTGTTTGGGCTAGTGTGGGCCACCCGCCATGAGGGTAGCCGACATAGGTAAGATGGGCCAGCCCCGCCCGGCGCAGGTCTGAGCTAATATCAGCTAGTTAAGGTTCGGGCAGGAGCCTGACGCCATCCCAAGACAACGTACATGAACAAAAAGTATCAAATCTTTGTTAACTCGACATATCACGACCTCCGTGAAGAAAGAGAGCAGGTGATCAAGGCCGTCCTTGAGATGGGCCATATCCCTGTCGGCATGGAAATGTTCAGCGCCGCAGACGAGGAGCAGTGGAAGATCATCGCTCGACAGATTGACGAGATTGACTACTACGCGGTGATAGTAGCTCACCGATACGGCTCGGTAACGGATACGGGTATCAGCTACACAGAGAAAGAATACGACTACGCTGTGTCCAAGGGCGTTCCGGTGCTTGGCTTTATCATCTACGACTCGGCACCGTGGCCGAAGGATAAGACCGAGGACGATGCGCGCAAACTAAAGAAATTGGTGAACTTTAAGGAAAAGATGAAGGGTAGGCTAGTTCAGTTTTGGCGCAACAAAGACGACCTCCACGGAAAGTTCTCAATCGCCTTGAAGAAATCGATAACAGCTAACCCCCGAACGGGCTGGGCTAGAGCGGATGAAGTCTCCGGTCCGGAGGTAATGAAGGAGTTGGCTCGTCTAAGCGGGGAGAATGCAGGCCTAAGGAGTGAGTTGCAGAGGCTCAAACAGGTGCAAAGCACCGACTGCGACGCCGCTCGGGAAGTCATTCGAACCCTCTCCAGAAACGGGCGGAGGTTCAAGGTTAGAAAGACAGGCAAGTGGGACGACGCCCCCGAGTTCCGCAAGGACCTGGGGGAGCTATTTTCGGTCGCTGCCACCGAGATGATCTCGGAAGCGCCGGCCCTCCGCGTGGCCCAAACGATTGCGTTGCG
>JASHPH010000343.1 GCA_030038255.1 Candidatus Sulfotelmatobacter sp.
GACTTCTGGCCCGCCTGGCTCTCTGTGGCTCAACTTCTGTGTTGCCCGTTACTCGGCAACATAGAGGTTGTGTTCGGACTTCTATGCCGCTCTTTCGATTCGCTCGAGGAAAGGATGTCGCCACTTACTCAGGGAGAGAAGCCACGAACGATCTCAAAGATCTCCGAGTCCGTCAACACGCGCGGAGATTTCTTGGCTTCGTCAATGATCCTCTTCGTTAGTTCTGGCGTCACTGGCACGCCGTGAGAAGAGAGATAGTGTTGCACGTTCGAGTTTCCTGACATCGGACCAATCTCGATCTTCTGCGAACGGCCAATCCATCCCGCCGGCACACCGGAATAGATTCGGTCTGCTAGCCACGTGTGCCCCTTCCTCTGGGCTTTGATAACGGCCGCGGCGTGCACTCCAGTGGCGGTCCGGAAAGCATCGTGACCGACGATCGGAGTGTTGACCGGAATTGGAACCCGCGTAACCTGCGAAACCACCTGAACGTATTCCGGCAATCGCGTCAGATCGTCGTTTCGGATACCGAGTAGCTTCAGATTGACGAGAATCTGTTCGATCGGAGTGTTCCCCACACGTTCCCCGATTCCGAGAGCAGTGCCGTGCACTCGGCTCGCGCCCGCCTCGATAGCAGCCATGGTGTTGGCCAAGTCGAGGCCGCGATCACGATGTCCGTGCCAGTCGATGCCGACATTCGGAGAACTTATCTCAGCCAACAAAGCTCCGACCCAAGTCACGAGGTTGTAGACCCCGTCTGGCGTCGCGGCACCACACGTGTCACAAAGACAAACCCGCTTGGCCCCGGCTTCAACCGCCGCCTTCAACAGGATCCGGAGTTGGTCCGGCGAGGAGCGAACTGTGTCCTCAGTGACGTACATGACGTCAAGACCCTCGCGGACGGCAAACGTGATGGCCTCGCGGGAATGGCGCAGGATGTCGTCGAGTTCCCATTCTTCGGCGTACTGGCGAATAGGACTGGAACCAATGAACAGGCAGGCTTCGATGGGGACGCCCGTGAGCTGAGTGACCTCGGCGATCGGACGAATATCCACTAGCATCGTGCGAGCTGCACAGTTCGCCTGAATGTGCATACGATGTTGCCCGATCTCCTTGCACAGCTGCAACACGGCTTCCCGCTGACGCTCTCCTGCACCGGGTAAGCCAACGTCGGCGGTTTCAATGCCGAGACTCTCCATGAGGTGAAGAATCTTCAGTTTGGTTTCGACTGGAGGATCGGTTACGGAAGGACTCTGGAGGCCATCGCGCAGCGTCTCATCGTCAAGCATGACATGACCAGGCCATCGGGCGTGGCGCGGGCCCTGCTTCGCCCAGTCGTAGACGAGACTCTTCTCTTCCGGAATGCTCATGGCCGCCCTCTACCTGGCTATTTCGCGCCCACTGGTTGTGACTTCGCGAAGCCGCGAGCGCGCTGTCGCAACTGTTCTGCCGCGACGTGATCGCCCTGCGCGTCGCGAACGAGAGCCAGGTGATACAGGCTGCTGACGTCGCCGCTGGATTCTTCCAGGCTGCGCTCGAACTCGCGTGCCGCCGCCTCATATTCACCCTGCCGCTCATAAATGATGCCGAGATGGTAATGTGCCATCAGGTACTCGGGGGTCAGCGTCAACGAAAGCTCGAAGTGTTCATGAGCTTCATCGAGCTGGCCGTTATGGAACAAGGCGAGGGCGAGGCGATAGTGAGCAGCATTGTAGTTTGGGTCAATTTCAAGACAGCGGCGGAAGGCCCGCATGGCTCGCGGCATGTCGCCGCGATGGTAGTAGGCGACACCAAGATCGTAGTGTCCGAGAGTGAAACTGGGCGCTGCCGCCACGGCCTTCTCGTAGCACCGCGCGGCCTGGTCAAGCAAGCCATCATGAAAGTGGAGGGTGCCGAGCAAATGGTTGGCGAGCACATGATCAGGCTCCACCGTGAGCAAACGTTCGAGCTCGCGGCGAGCCTCCTGGCTGCGCCCTTCCCTTTCGTGGACCATGGCCAGCAACAGCCGCTGGTCCACAGCGGCATCACGCAGGAACAACCCGCACTCAGAGCAAAATTTGTCTTGCTCGGCCGCGACACGTCCACATCTCGTGCAACGAAGAGAATTGGAATCCGCCATAAGTACCTCCAGAAAAACTAGGTGGAGCCCAGGAACTGCCCACCATCTACCCTCAGAACCTGTCCGGTAATATGTCCTCCGCCAGGGCCACAAAGAAACGCGACTGCATGGCCGATATCTTCGGGTTCAACGAAGGTACCAACCAGGCTCTCTGCCAAGGCCGCGTCGCGAATCGTTTGCGAGACGGATTCGGTCAGCGGCGTGCGCACCCACCCCGGCTCGATCACGTTGATCAGGACGCCGAAGCGTCCTGTTTCCCGTGCGACGGTTTTTGCCAGACCCAGCAGACCGGCCTTGCTCGCGGAATAAGCCGATGTGCCGAACTTGCCTCGGGAACCGTTAATGGAGCCGATGAGCACGATCCGGCCACCCGAACGCGCCCTCATCAGAGGCAAGGTATGTCGAATCAGCAGGAAAGCTCCACGAAGATTGACACTCTGGACGAAGTCCCAATCGTCGACGGAAAGCTTCCAAACAACAGCATCGCGTGAGATCCCGGCAGCGTGTACGGCGATGTCAACGCCTCCATGTTTGCTGGCAACTTCGCTGACGGCGTGTGCCACGGATGAGTCGTCTCTCACATCACATTCGATCCATGAGAGAGCAGAGTTTTTTGGCGGGGCCACATCCAGCAGCAGCACCCGAGCACTCGCACGCAGGAGGGCACGTGCAATCGCTTGGCCGATTGCTCCAGAGCCTCCAGTCACCACCGCGACTTTACCGTTTATGTCGGAAGCCTCGTTCATCTCACCCTTGGGTCACAACGGCTGTTTTGCCCCACTGTGGGGCACGCTTCTCGAGGAAAGCGCGAATACCTTCCTCAGCATCGGGCGTGGTCATCAGCTCCGACAAATACAGGTGCTCCAGTTGCGTCAGGTCTTCCGCGAAGCCGCGACGCAAGGACATGCGAGCCGCCCGGCATGCGAACTGCAACGAAGAGGACGAGCGGGGCAGAAAGTCCGATTCCAGCCAGCGCTCAATCTCCGCGTCCAGATTCTCGGTCACCCGGGTGACAAGTCCACTGCGGGCGGCTTCATCGGCTGTGATTACCGCCCCGGTCAGCAACCACCGCGCTGCCAGGGCCTGACCCACACGAAGCGGCAATAAAGCTGAGGCGGCCGGAGCGAAGACCGCCAACTTGATTTCCGGGACGCCGAACTGCGCAGTGCTGTCGGCAAGGATCAAGTCACAGGCGAGCGCGAGTTCAAATCCTCCCCCCAGGCACTGGCCGCGAACGGCCGCAATCACGGGCGCGGGAGCCTCGTGGAGCCTCCTCAGCAGACCGTGGAGAGCCTGCAGAGTACCAGCAATCCGGTCGGGCAGATGTTCTTGCACGCTGGCCCCGAAGCTGAAATGCGGACCATCAGCACCGATGATGATCGCCTTTAGCGGATGCGACGCAGCTTGGGACACGGCCTCGTCCAGTTCGCGGATCATCGCACGGTCCAACACGTTGGCCTTAGGACAAGCCAGGGTGATGCGCGCCACGCTCTCCTGGTGACTGAACTCCAGCCGGATCTTCTCGAACGTCATTTCACTGCTCCTTCCGTGACGCGCTGGGCGGCCCAGGGAGCAATCTCCTCGATCAGTTCCGCACTCCAGCGCGCACCCTGCGCCAACCGTTGCCGCAATCGCACGAAGTCAACTTCCCGGTTCTTTTTGTCGCCGTAATGAAACGCGCGGAACCCAGCGTTGGCCTCGGTCATCATGTTCAGCGAGAGCCATGCCCGATTGGTCTCGCGATTGCGATCCCAATGCTCGAGTTTGTGCTTGCGCAGGCTTTCAATGGTTTTGATCAGGCAATCGGGCATGGTGTAGAGCAGCTTGGTGCACAGTTGATCCACGGCCTTGTCGAGCAGGCTCAGATCGGTTTGAGCCGCGGCGAGCACATCTTGTGCCTGTTTCTTCGCGTTTCCGGTTTTGAATTCGCCAATGACGAGCCGACCGTATTCGTCGAGAACGCGGTCCGTTACGACGAGTGGGTTGGGAACGAACTTGCCATCCACCTTCGTGACGGGAACGATCTGAGTAAGTCCGCCCATCCAGTAGAAGCGGTGCGCACTCCAGGGCTCGCACAGCGTTCCGCTCATCATGGCGTGTTCAATGCCCACGTACAAAGGAAGAAAGTCCGTGCTGCCGCCATCGGGGGCAGAGCCATGTTTGGGGCCGGCCTGGCTGAAAAGCGCCAGGTCGCTTGCGATCGAAAAATCGCAGGCCATGCCGACTTCCTGCCCGCCGCCTACGCGCATGCCGTTGACCCGGGAGATCACCGGCTTGTCGCATTGCAGTACCGAAGTGACCATGTCATTGAACAGGCGCATGTATTGGCGGTATTCGCCGGGAGCGCCAGCGTAGACCTCGGCATACTCCCGGGTATTTCCTCCTGCGCAAAAAGAACGGTTCCCCGCGCCAGTCAAGACCACCGCCACGGCCGCGCGATCATTGGAAGCTTCGCGCAATGCCAGGATGATCTCCTTGATCATCTCGGTCGTGTAGCTGTTGAGCTCGGAGGGATTATTCAGGGTGATCCAGACATTGTGCAGGCCCTCGACCGGCGAGCCATCCCGGGACATAACCGGACGTCGTTCCACCAGAATGTTCGCGCGTGGCGGAGATTCAACGAGATTGTGGTTTGTCATGATTTCTCCTGGGTACCGTTGGCGACATGTTTGAGGATGGCCCGCCGTGTAATGGAGTGTCGTGCGACCGCATCGAACACCGCCGGAGCTTCATCGAGCGCATGTACTTCCACATAGGGCTCGATTGCCACCTTGCGTTGCAGTACCAGATCGAGAGCCGCTGGGTACTGATCCGGCGGGCAGCCCCAATTGCCCCGTGCCGTGGCATCGAACGCCATCAGGTTCGACAGGCGCAGATCTATTTTCTTCGCGGTGAATCCCACGACAGCGAGGTAACCGCCGAAATCCAGTAGACCGAAGGCAGTTTGCTGGCCGGCAGGCGTTCCGCTGGTTTCGAAAATCTTCAGCCCGATACCCCGCCGTCCGCTCTGCTTGGCGAAGTTTCGCACCGCGGCCTTGAGATCTTTCTCGTTCATCGACGAGGAATTGAGGGCCAGGCCTGCTCCATGCTGAGCCGCCAACCCCAGTTTGCCGGGATCGATATCGATGGCAATCACTGCAGCCCCGAGTGCGGCAGCGATCTGCACTCCAAATCCACCAACACCACCGCTGCCCACGAAGACTGCCACATCTTCTGGTCCTACGCCTGCACGGCGGATTGCCTCCCAAGGTGTAGTGATGGCGTCGGCAACGACCGAAAGCAACTCTGCACTCATCCCAGGTGGGAGCGGTTCGGGCACCGCACACAACCCTCGTACCGGAACACGAACGTGCGTGGCGAAGCCTCCGTCACCGTCGTTGCCGGGCATAAATTGATTGCGGCAGATCGTAGGCCGATTTGCCCGGCACGCTGGACAATCGCCGCACGGCACGACTGCAGGGACAATGACTAATTGTCCTAGCCAAGCTCGCGCGTTGTCTCCGGCACCGACCACACGTCCGCTGATCTCGTGGCCCAGCACGAGCGGCAACGGTCTTCGCGTTGGAATTCCGTCGATCGCGAACCCGACGTCGGTATGGCAGATGCCGCAGCCGAAAACCTCTACGACAACTTCGTCTGGCGCGGGCTCCATCGGAGGGAGTTCAAACTGCTCCAGCGGGTGGCCCACCGCGACTAAACGATAGCCATGTGCGCCATCAATTCGCATACTCCCTCGCGGCAGTCTCCACAGTTGATTGCTTGCCCGTCAGGCGTTTCAGCCCAAGCAATGCGGCGCCTAAGGCGCAGATAAAATCGCAATTCTGCGGAATGTTGACCTTGACTTTCAAACGATCTTCCAAAGCCTTGGCGATGCCTGCCTGGCGCGCGACTCCGCCGATGAGAGTAAGTTGATCTTTCATCTCCACGCGCTTCAGAAGAGCTCCGGCACGGTCGGCCAGGGATTCGTGAATGCCGCGCAAAATATCCTGCACGGTGATCCCGGCGCTGACATGATTAATGATTTCGCTTTCTGCGAGCACCGCGCACACACTAGAGATCGGCTGCGGATGCGTAGCCCGGAGGGAGAGTTCACCCACGTCTTCCAGTGGCACTTCGAGATACTTCGCCGCACGCTGGATGAACATGCCGGAGCCGGCGGCGCACTTATCGTTGCTCTTGAAGACTTTCACCCTGCCGGTATCGGTGATGCCGATGGCACGGGTGCACTGTCCTCCAATATCAAGGATGGCGCTAGTGGCAGGGATAACAAAGTGCGCACCGCGCGCAGCCGTAGTGATTTCCGTTACCTGAATGTCGCGGAAGCTGACGCCATAGCGACCGAATCCTGTTGTGGCAACGTATTCCACCTGGCACCGATCAAGGCCAGCCTCTTCAAGGGCCTGTTCCAGCGCGGTACCGGCCGCTTCATCGACCTTAACGCCGCTACGGGTCCGCCCCTTACCCAGAACGCGAGGTTGGCCCTGATCCTCGCTAAGCACAACTGCTTTCGTAAAGCTGGTCCCACAATCAATGCCCGCCAGCAACCGCATGGTCCCCCCTCCAAATGCCGGATTCGAAACTCTGGTCGAGTTTCTCGAGCGCGAAAAGTGCAGCGCCGACCGCACCAACAAACTGCGCATCCGGACTGACCAACATCTTACGTCCCAGGACTTCCTCGAGCGCTCGCACCATGCCTATGTTGCGGGCGACGCCGCCCGTCATTGTGATTTCTGGTTCAATGTTGAGCCGCCGCGCCAAGGATAAAGTCCGTTTGGCGATGGCGATGTGCACGCCGCCCAGGATGTCTTCCCCCGTCTTGCCTTGTGCAAGGTAGGAAAGAATGTCCGACTCGACGAACACGGTGCATACCGTCGCGATCTTGACTGGATGTCGAGCCTTGAGCGAAAGTGGTCCCACCTCATCGAGGCTGATGCCCATCACCTCCGCCGAGTTCGCCAGGAATCGGCCGGTGCCGGCTGCACACTTGTCATTCATCACGAAATCCAGCACGTCGCCGTTGGCTCCAACACTGATTGCCTTCGAGTCCTGACCTCCCATATCAATGACAGTGCGCGTGCCCGGGCAGAGGAAGCTTGCGCCCTTGGCGTGGCAGGTGATTTCGGTCATGTGTGTGTTACCGAAAGCAATCTTGTACCGGCCGTATCCGGTGCCAACGACAAATCCCACATCACCGGTGTGAATGCCTGCCTCCTGGCAACAGGTATCGAAGGCGCGTTCGGCCGCGCGCTGCACGTTAGCGCCGGTATCCACCAGGGCGCGCGCCAGCACATTCATACCCCCGTTATCGGACATAATGACCGCTTTTGTCTGGGTGGATCCGACATCTACTCCGGCAGCAATTCTCATGTCTCCTCCTACGCTCTCCCCCGGATCGAGGCGGTCGTCTTCGAATGCTCCAGTGCTTCGAAGAAAGCGTCAATGCGGTTTCTCGTCTGGGCTTCGGCGAAATATCGTGGATCTTCAAGGTCTGACTCGATATACAACGTCGGCACTCCGAGCTGCTTGGTGAAGTAGTCGCGCATGTCGCCCTGGCCGGCCGAGAACAGGCGGCAGCTTTTCACAAAGTGGATGATCACTCCGTCGGCGTTCCACTCCTCGACGTATCTGCGAATCTGTTCGTAGCGCTGCAGGAAGTTTCGGTTGGTGACGTTCTGCGCGATCATGTGCATGGCGACGGATTCGAATGGATTGTCGGGATCGTGGCGAAACCCGAACTCCCATAGCCCGCCCACGGTGGAGTAAGTCGAAGCAACCGCGCACGCCTGCCACTTCGCAAACATGTCGCGGAACGTGCGGAAATATGGATAAGGAGGCGGGCCTTCCATCACCAGTCGGAAGTGCTCCTGTTCGTACACTCCCTTGTGCGCATCGGCGCTCTCCTGCAGTTCAGCCAGCGCAGCCTCAAAAAACTCAACTCCTTCCGGTCTGGCGCGATACACATAGAGCGGCCCCATCAACGTGATCGCGTCAAAATAAGCGTCGAATGGTGACGGCGAACGGCGCGCCAGATGCTTGATCCGTGACCACAGCTCTTCCGTTCGGCTGGAGCATTCCACCGCCTGCCGGAACCGGTCGTGGTCGAACTTCCTCCCGGTAAGTTGCTCAAGCTTTTCTACCGTCTCCTGCAGTTGTTTGACGACGTATTCCACGTCCGATCGCGAAGGTTCATCGGCGCGCATGAACGGAACATCGATCACATACAGCGGAGCCTGCTGAAGCTTGGCGAGATGCTCAAACCACTTGAGGTAGGTGTTGCAGCCAACAAAGTTGCAAAGGATGAGCGTCGGCGTGGGGAGTTTCCCGCCAGTCGGAGTGATCCCCTTCAGAATGCAGCCGATGTCCGCTTTGACGTACGCGCAGTTGTCCGCCGCATAGCCTAGGTCTTCCGCCGCCAGAATAGGATCGAGCGATTGGTGGCGGATGGCCAACTGTAGAGCGTTCACTTCCGGATAGATCGGTACGGAACCGAAGCCCTCGAGCAATTCCACGCAATTTCCAGAGATCATCATGGAAACGGTAGCCGGACTGCCGGTGTTGGCTGCCTGATCCAGTTGTTCATACCAGGCAAGCATCAAGTCTTTTTGCCGCTGGTGAATCGAACCGCGATATTCCTTCTTGTTGGTCATTGTCTTTTCCATGCGATTCCTCAATCAAAGACCAGCGACTCCACAAACGTCTCGATCTCCGTGCGCAGACGGTCGAAGGTGAACGATTTTTCTTCGAACTCCAGTTGCAGGTGAGGGATTCCTGCGCGTTCCAGTTCCTGCTTGTAAGGAACATAGTCGAAATATGCAGGCTCGCAGAACTTGGCAATTAGGAACAGCACAGCGTCGGCGCGGTTGCGCCGCACTTTGTCCACCAGTCCGTCCCATCGCGGTTTGCGGAAGTCATGACGCACCGAGGAATAGACCGAGTGGTCGAGATAGCTCCGGGCCAGAGCGAGCAAAGGATCTCCTTCGGTGGGAACATCGCTTTCAAACCAGCTCTGGCCAATCACGAGGTCATCGTCCACGATGTAGCAACCCGCGTCCTCGATCAGGCGGATCAACGTGAGGGGTGGTTGCTCACAGAACGATCCTTCGACGACGATGCGAATCGAGTCCCTGAGTTTCGCGGTGCGTGACCGAAATTCAGCTAGCGCAGTTTCCAGTTGTGCCGTATGTTCCTCGACCGCCAGGAAACTTCCCAAGCGGATGAGCTGATACAGTTCCGACGTCGGGACCTGCTGTGGCGCCCGGGTACGCAACTGATAGAGTTCACGAATCAGGGCGCGATTGCGGTTGTAAAGGCCGATGGAGTGCCGCACGGCAGCGTCATCTGCCTTGCCGCCCAGACGCTCGAGTTCAGTGAGAATGCGCCGATATTCCTCGGCCAGGAACTGCGCTGCGGCCGGCGAACTGGGATTGTGCGGCAAGTGCAGGAAGTCCACATACATTTTGGGGAAATTCCGCTTCATGACGAAGCACAAGTTTCGAGCCGAGTCGCAGATCGTCGAAAACAAGAAACCATCGAACGGATCGAGGTGCCCGGCCATCCCCATTTCCAGCGTCGTCTTGACGATCGAACAGATGAACGATCCAAACCGGGCGTCGGCGTGCTGAATGTCGAGCCGGTCGCCAGCGCCGCTCAAGCCAACCGGGAGCATGCCTGCGGCATGAATCAACTCCACTGGCGCATACACTGGAAAGCAGGCAATGACTTTGCCGCCGGGATGGGATTGCTTCCACTCGCGTACAGTGGGGAAATTCAGGGCGCAGCAATTATCGAACGTTCGTTCGAATAACATGTGATTACAATTACAGCATCTCGAGCGCATCGTCTGTGACTGGAATCACACCACATGCGGAAGCCTCTTTGCACATTGCCACGCGGTGGA
>JASHPH010000344.1 GCA_030038255.1 Candidatus Sulfotelmatobacter sp.
TGGCCAGTTCGACAAGAAGGGTCGCTACGCTACGGGCGCGACGTTCATGGTGCTGCAAGATTCGAACACTCGCGTCGCGCACAGGACGAGCGACTTTCGGCACTCTCACGTAAAACTCTTCGGGTTGCTAACGGACATGTACGGCGCGATGGGGTTGGGTCGCAAAGGCTCGCTCTTTGGCGTAGACGACAAGCTGCTCGAAGAAGCGCTTCAAGATTATCTCGAACGTCGGGTGAAGATTCCGATTCGTGCTGCTACGGCGAGCGCGAACAAAGAAGTGACGAAGCAGAACGAGCTGGTCTTGAACCAGCAGATGATGCTGTTCATAAAAGAAATTTCGAGCCAGCTTCAAGCGGTACAGAACGCGGGGCTGCCACCTGAGTACAAAGCGTGGCTGACTTCCGTCATCAAGGCGCGCATTCGTTTGATGCAACAGATCGTACGCGACTTTCAGCTTTCCGATCAACCGGAAGAGTACGTTCCTGATGTGAAGATGGGCGAAGAGCAAGGAGGCGAACGTGGCGAGGCGCAAGGCGGCGGAGCGGTCGACCCTAGAATCCTTCAGATGGCCCGAGAGCTTCCGCGATCCAGAGGGGTCGCAGTCCCTAGTAGCGCACCGGGGATGGGCGCATCTGGTGGCGGACCTAACGGCGGTCCGGGAGCAGTACAGCCGTGAAATCCTCTACACGATTCCGATCAATATGGAGCAAGAGGCGCAGCTCAACTTCAAGCGCGGCGTCGTTAGCGGTATCGAACGTATTCTTGAGTTCGAAGAGGAGCTGAAGGAGTGGCGAGCGGAGCGAAAACAAAGCGCTTCGTAATGGACATACCGGTCGACTTGTACGCGTGGCTTGAGCAGCAGAAGCCGGACGGTATGCCGTTCCGTCGGTACGTGACGATCATCCTCTACAGGCAGCGGTTTCCAGACATCGAAAGAAAGTTATATCGCACCTCTTTACTTTCAGAAAAAGCTAGCGCGATACTTACGCGTTAGAGGGAGAGAACGACATGGCATGGCCCTTCAATAAGAAAACCGAACCAAACGCTGGCGAAGGTGACGACAAAGAGCTGAACACGTTCATCGAGAAGATCGGCGCTTCGTTTCAGACGAAGCTCGAAGCGGCGATTGCGCCAGTGAAAGCGCAAGTCGATGGGATTCAGAAGCGTTGGGACGACCTCGAAAAGGCGGCTGCTTCCGGGGGCGGTGGGGAAGGTGGCGGGAACGGGGGCGGTGAGGGTGGCGGAGAATTGACCGACGAGCAGAAGCGCGATGCGAAAGACCGTGCGATGCTCGCCGGTATGATCGGAATGAACGCGCGCATGACAGAGGGCGAAGTGCTCGGCGAAGTGATCGCTGGCGGGTTGAGCGAGTTCGTTCCAAAAATCAAAGAGTACTTCGCGAACGCCCCGCTGAACGTCAAGGGCGGCAAGGACTACCCGATCTACTGCCGCAACATCGTCAAGATGGTCGTCGGTGAAGCAGCGCTCGCTGGCGGTTTGAAGTTCGATGGCACGGGCAAGAAGTTCTTCCTCGAAGATCAGAACGGCAAGGGCGGCGGCGAGGAAGGGAAGTTCGAATTTCTCGCAAACGATATGACGTGGAAGGACCCGAAGAGCGGGAGGGTTCTCTCCGGCCGCGAGCAACTCGACAAACTCGGCATCAAACCCGAGGAATTTCAAGCGAGTATTGACAAGGGGTACGTCTGATGAGCGACCTGCCTGCTGGGTTTGTTCGCCAATTCAACGAAGCGAATCCGAACTATCGTCCCGGTCTGAACGAAGAGACGGACGCGCTGTTCAATCCGTCGATTCAAGCCCGCCCGCTGCACGTTCCACTCTCGGGGCAAATCGCAAAGCGACTCAACGCCGAGATGGAGTTCTTCTGGGCGTTCGATCGCTGCGGCCAGAACCCGAATCACGAACGTGTCGAGCGATTGCGCGCCGTCGGGTTCGACTACGCGACGACGAAAGACGTTCAGATGGCCGTCTCTGATGTTGTAAAGGGGCGCGACAGGGAAGGCTTTTCGAACGAGATCAGGAACGGCGATCTCCGGCTGATGAAAGTCCCGAAGCTGCGTTGGCTCGAAATTCGCAAGAGCCAGCAGTTGAACGCGATCGTTATGATGAATCCTCGCGGCAAGGTGATGGGCGAGGAAGGGACGGTAATGGGCGTCAATAGCCTGCTCCCCGGCATGAAGACAAGCGTGATCGAAGATGCCGGCGGCCCCGAAACGCTCGGCGCTGACATCATGCGCACGGCCGCCGGAATGAAAGGCGCAGTTCAAGAAGGCACGAACGCTTCTGCGGTCAGGCGAGAAAAATAGGTAGGAGGCTTCGATGGCTGGCTTTTCTGATGCAATGTTTCCGGTGCAGAATCTCGGCGGGGCCGTCAGCTTCCCCGTTGGCTATCAGATTGAAGAAGCGGGGCAGACGTTCGTCCTCGGCACGCCCGTTCAAGTGAAAGCGGCGGACGGCGGGCTTCAAGCGTGGGATGGCGTGACTGTTTCGGCTGGTATCGCTGGCTTCATGGCCGAGATCAGCGCGAACAACCTTGGCTCGACCGGCTCTGGCGCGCCCGTTGGCTTCTCGCCGATCTTGGGAATCGGCAGCATTCTCGGCAACTACGCTGCGAACCCGAACCAGCCGAGCGCGGTGATCACGCCGCCGATGGTTCCGATGTCCGACGGCCGCTTGCGTTACTGGATTGCTTCGCCCGGAACGATCTTCATCGGGAAGATCGGAACGAGCACGACCGTAACGGCTGTAGCGACTGCGCAGACGCAAGTCGGGCAGTCGTACGGGTTGACGAAAGACACAGGCAACTCTTACTGGTACGTCGACACGAACAAGACCGGAGCGGCCGCAGTGCTGACGATCGTTGCGCTATCGCCGCTTGAAGCTGTCGGCACCGTCGGCGGTCACGTGCTTTTTGTGATCACGGCTGCCGCCGCGCAAATCTTCGCGTAACGAGGAGCAGAAGAAGACATGAAGAAGCTCGCTCTATTCGCAACGTTCGTACTGCTCGCGCTGCTTCTCGTCTTGTGGCCCGCGCGAGCGCAATACAACGGCACGATCGTTCACGCTCCCGGTACGCTTGCCGCGACGGGAACGACAGGCGGTACGGCCGTCAACAACCTTTCTGGCGTCAACGCCGGTCTGTTCTTGCTGACGTGGATAACGTCGGGCTCTCCGACCGGCTGCTCGATTCAGGCCGAAGGTTCTTCGTCTGTCAGCGGAACGTATTCGTTGATTGGCGTCGCGCAGACGTGTACATCGAACGGGCAGTATCAATTTATCGTCGCGCCCGGTTCTGGCACGAACTTCATTCACGTCAACCTTACGACGCTATCTGGCGGGACATCGCCGACCGTTACGCCGATCTTGACGGCGCTTGTGAACACGCCCGTACCGTACGCGCCGACAAATATGGTTTATTCGACCGGCTCGTACACGAATGCAACGACATCGTTCACGTCCGTTACGGGGCTCGCGTTTTACGCCGCAGCGTCGCAGAACTATCACGCGCTTTGTCGGATTACATGGCAGGGTTCCGCTGGTACGACCGGGCCGAAGTATCAGTGGACAGGGCCGTCGACGCCGACCGCTGTACTCGCAGGATTATTCAGCAACATCACGACAGGGACGTATATTTCCCCTGCGTCTGCTACAGGATTTTCTTCGGCCCTTGCGAACTCTGGAACGATTACGACGGCGACGAACTTTACAGACACGCTCGATTTAAGCGTGCTGAATGGCACGAACGCTGGAACGGTCCAGCTTCAGATGGCGGCGAACGGATCGGGAACGCTGACGGTTCAGAACGGATCATACTGCCAGGTTCAGTAGTGGAAAGGCGAGAAGAGGAGGAGTAAACCGTGCCGTTCAATACACAGATGAGTCGCGCGAACTTCCCGCCGCTTCTCGCGCCGGGCCTGCGCCATATCTTCGTTCAGTTCTTCGATCTCAAACAGCGCGCGCCGCAGTACACGCACTACTTGAACGAAATGACGAGCGAGGACGCGTACGAGATCGACTACGAACTCTCCGGCACCGGGCCGATGCCCGAGATGCCGGAAGGGACACGCCCGATCGCTGACGGCATCATTCAGGGCGGCACAAAGAAGTACGTCCACCTGCAATACGGGCTGCTGTCGCAAGCGACTCGTCAACTCGTCGCCGACGACAAGTACGGTATCGTCAAGCAGATTCCGAAGGCGCACGGACGCTCCGCGCTCTTCGGCCGCGAAGCTGTCTCGGCTTCGATCTTCAATCTCGGCGGGACGACGCTGCTGACAAATACGGGCATCTCGTTGTTCAACACGTCGCAGCCGTTGCTCGGCGGGACGGAAGCGACGAACTACGCCCCCGGCGTTTCGAACATCATCACGACGACCGGGACGTATCCGAACCGCCCGAACCCGGACGCGGACTTGAGCTTCACGGCGATTCAGCAGGCGATCAACATCTTTACGCGTATGCCGGACGGTCGCGGCATTCCGGTTCACGTTCAGCCGCGTCACCTCGTACACCCGCCCGAGCTGCGCTGGATCGTACGCGAGTTACTCGGCTCGCCTGGCAAGCCCGGCACGATGGACAACGATTTGAACGCGCTCGTCGCCGACAATCTTCAGGGCTTGGAGTTGAACTATCTGACGAGCCCGTCGGCATGGTTCCTGATTGCCGATAAAGAAGGGCATCAGATGAAGTTCTACGAGCGCGAGCCGATCATGGCGCAGACGGACGACGACTTCGCGACACAAGTGCTGCTCTTCTTGAGCACGCAGCGCTTCTCGGTTGGCGCGACGACTTGGTACGGGACGTTCGGTTCGTACGGCCCGTGATTCGTTTTAAGCGTTAAAACGCAAGGGAGAACGTGCATGGCAGAGAACGGCAACGGCGGTAATCCTTCGTTGAAAGACGGCGGCGTGCCTTCGACGACGCTTCAGATTCATATCGCGTGGGACCAAGTAACAGGCGCGATCAACGTCAGCTTCCCGCAGGCGTCGACGGTCGTA
>JASHPH010000345.1 GCA_030038255.1 Candidatus Sulfotelmatobacter sp.
GAGCTTGTGGTCCATGATGACTGGCATGTGGACAATTTCGACTTTCTTGAGTACGTCGATGAGTGGTTCACCGATGTCGAGGATTGTGACTTCGCAACCTCCACATATGGCAAACCACTCTTCGGCAAGTCTCGCCGCCGCTGCCATGCTGCACCTCCGTTTTGATACCTGGATTAATTGCCTTTGTCTTGCCTAGCAGGCTGCTGAAAAACTGTTTTCCGGGTCCGTTTCGTTCAATTTGTTGCGATCATCATTCTGGTAAACCACTATTACTTGTGGTCATCCAAGTTGCTCAAGGAGTTTTTCAGCAGCCTGCTAGCGCTTCAACTCGGCTTACGAACCTGACCCAAACACCTCTTTTAGCGGCACGGTTGAAGCCGTGCCCTTCCCGGACCAGCCAGGAACTCACGGCTTATAAGGACTCGGCCCCAGCTTCTGAATCTGTTCCGTGAAATCGCGCACCACCTGGGCAAACCGCGGGCCTTCTGCCGCGGAGACCCATTCCAGTCGAAACCGCTCCTCTTCCACGCCAAAGTCGGCCAGCATCAGCTTGATCGCTTCCGCCCTCTTTTCCGCCTTCAGGTTGCCCTCTTGGTAGTGACAGTCGCCGGGATGGCAGCCGCACATCAGTACGCCGTCCGCGCCCTTGGTGAGGGCTTCGATCACAAGATTGGGATGGACCATGCCCGAACACATCACACGAATCATTCGGATGCTGGGTGGGTACTGGATGCGTGAAACGCCAGCCAGATCAGCGCCGGCATACGAACACCAGTTGCAGCACAGCGCGATGATCAACGGCTGAAACGTCTCAGCCGGCGGTGCGATCTCCGCGCCTGCGGTTGTTGGCACAGTGTTCACTTCCATTACGCCACCTCCAAGGCCGCCTCAATTTGTGCCCGGATTTGCTCCAGCGTGAAGCCGTAAATCATGACGCCGTCTTTCGGGCAAGTCGCCTGGCAGCAGCCGCAGCCTTTGCAGATGCTCTCGTTGGTGTCGACCACTTTCTTGACCGTGCCCTGCCACATGTATTCGAGGAGAGTGATGGCCTTGTAAGGGCAGGTGTCTACGCAGTAGGCGCAGCCGTCGCATTTCTCGTCGACCACGTGCGAAATATTGGCTTCAAGTTCAATGCTGTCTTTCGCCAGAATCGTGGCGGCACGGGCGGAGGCTGCCTGGGCCTGCAGAATCGATTCTTCCAGCGTCTTCGGCGAATGGGCGAGGCCGCAAAGAAAGACGCCGTCGGTCATGAAGTCCACGGGCCGCAGCTTCATGTGAGCTTCGAGGAAGAAGCCCTCGCTGTTTATCGGGACCTTGAGGAACTGCGCAATCTGGCGATTCTCTTCGTGTGGGTGAATGCCGGCAGAGAGAACCACGTAGTCGGCAGAGATGGTGAATGGCAATCCCAGAGTCTGGTCGAAGACGGCCACATCGAGCCCGTTCGAGTTCTTCGACACCTCGGGCTTGCGCGTCTCGTCGTAGCGCACAAACGCGACCCCCTGCTGCCGAGCCTTCGTGTAATAACTCTCTTTGAAACCGTAGGTTCGAATGTCGCGATAGAGAACATAGACGTTCGTCGCGGGAGACAGGGCTTTGATCTTGAGCGCGTTCTTGATGGCTTCGCCACAGCACACGCGCGAACAGTAAGGGTGGTCCGCTTCGCGCGAGCCTACACACTGGATCATGACGACCGTTTTGGCGCGGCCGTTTGGCTTCAGAAATTCGCCGCCGAGGGCAAGGCGGGCTTCGAGTTCCCGTTGCGTGACGACCTTCTCATCCTGCCCATGCAGGTACTCGTGCGGTTGATATTGCTCGGCGCCAGTCGCGACGATCACGACGCCGTGCGTAAGTTCTGTAGTCTCTCCGCCGTTGGAAATTCGAGTCTTGAAATTGCCGATCGAGCCGTCGATGTTTTCAATCGTGGCGCCGGTGAACACATGGATCCGGCTGTTCTGCGCGACTTCATTCGTCAGGCGGAACAACTCATCCTGCGGCCTCTCGCCGTTCAGCAGATAGTGAACGTGCTTGAGATGACCGCCGAGTTCGTCCTCTTTCTCGACCAGGTACGCGGCGTATCCCTGGCGTGCAAGCGACAAAGCTGCCGTCATTCCCGAAATGCCGCCGCCGATGATCAGCGCCGCCTTCTCGATCTTCAGGTGCTGGCGCTGGAGCGGCGTTAACAGGCGCGACTTGGCCACTGCCATCCTAACCAGGTCCTTGGACTTCTTGGTTGCCTCTTCCGGTTGGTGCATGTGAACCCACGAACACTGATCACGGATGTTGGCCATCTCGAACAAATAAGGATTGAGACCGGCTTCCGCCATCGTGTTGCGGAACAGCGGCTCATGCGTGCGGGGCGTGCAGGAGGCCACCACAACCCGGTTCAGGTTGTGCTCGTGGATCATCGCTTTGATGCGATCCTGTGCGTCGTTGGAGCAGGTATAGAGGTTGTTTTCCGCATAGACGACATTGGGAAGAGTCTTCGCATACTCGACGACGTCCGGAACTTTCACCACGCCCGCGATGTTCGAGCCGCAATGGCAGACGAAAACGCCGATGCGTGGATCTTCATCCTTCACGTCTTTTTCGGGCGGGTAGACCTTCGGCTTGATCAGCGTTCCGCGAGCTTCGTGCAAAAGTGAAAGTGCCTGCGAGGCGGCCGCCGAGGCTTGCATGACGGTTTCGGGAATGTCCTTGGGCTCGACAAACGGGCCGGCCACATAGATTCCGTCGCGCGAGGACTGCGCGGGCGAGAATCCTGAAGTCTTGCAGAAACTGAATTCGTTGAGGGCAATCCCGAATCGATCGGCAAACTGTTTCACCTCTTTCGGCGGCTGCATTCCGACCGACAGCACCACGAGGTCGTATTCGCGGGAGAGTTTCTTATCGTTTTCGCCAAGATACTTGACAATCACGTTCCGGGACTCGGGAACTTCCTCGAGACTCGGTACGCGGGAACGGATGTACTGCACGCCCAGTTCTTGTGCCCTGCGGTAATACTGTTCGAAGCCCTTGCTGAAGGCGCGCAGGTCCATGAAGTAGATGTCGCATTGCAGTCCTTCGCCGAGGTGCTCCTTGGCAATGATGGCTTCTTTGGTGGCATACATGCAGCACACCGAGGAGCAGTAGTCGTGCTCGGCGTCGCGCGATCCCACACACTGCAGGAAGGCGACCCGCTTCGGTTCTTTCCGGTCAAACGGCCGCATCACATGTCCGGAGTACGGGCCGGACGCGGACATAATCCGCTCGAACTCCAACGAGGTAATTACATTGGGGAAGCGCCCATAGCCGAGATCTTTGCTCAAGTGGGCATCGTAGACCTCATAGCCGGGAGCGAGGATGACGGCGCCGACGTTTAGCTCCTGCTTTTCCCCTTGCTGTTCGTAATTGATCGCCTTCGCTTCGCACACCTCCTGACAGATTCCGCACTCCTCGTGCTGGAGGCGAATGCAAGCGTCAGCGTCGATCGCAGCCTTGTTGGGGATGGCCTGCGGGTAAAGGATGTAGGCCGCGGGTCTTGGGTCGAGCCCCATGTTGAACGCATTAGGGATAGGCAGAAAGGGCTCTGCGGTGGTCAGAAGTGTAACCTGTTTTTCGGTGGGGCAGACGAAGTTACAGGCGCCACACGTCCAGCACGTTGGGTTATGCTTGCCGAAGGGCGGTTCCAACTTCTTCCTTGGCCCCCTGCCGGAGAAGCCGATCGCCGCCCGGCCCATCCGCTCGTGGCAGATCCGCACGCACAATCCGCAGTAGATACAGTCATCGTTCTTCTTGCGGATCCGCGTGTCTCGAACTCCCAGCTCAGCGGCGATCCGGCGGATCGGTTCCGCCTCTGGGCATCGAGCCAGCAGAAGTTCGGCAACAATGCGGCGTGCCCGTATCACCCTGTCGTTGTGCGTAAGGACACTAATTCCGTCTAGAGCAGGGTACGAGCAGGCAGCCTGAACTGAGGCTGGCCGCCCGGGAGCTTGCACCTCGACGACACACAACCGGCAGGCGCCGTACGGGGTCAGCGCTTTGTGGTGACACAAGGTTGGGATCTTCACGCCCGCCTTTTCAATGGCTTGAAGGAGCGTCGTGCCCTCAAGCACCTCCGTGCTCTGGTTGTTGATCGTGAGACGTATCATCGTAGCCATCTCAATCGGCCTCTACAGTCTCGTAGCGAAAGCAAACCTCGGGATGCGTCGCTTCCAAGCAATACAGCGTCTTCTTGATATCCCCCAAGGGCCTACGGTCAATATGGCTCAACCCAAACGTGGCAATCACCCTCGTGCCCTGGCCCGGTGCGCTCTCCACTTCGAGAGTCCCCCCGGCTTCTTCCGCGGCTTGCGACAGAAATGGCAAGCCGAGACCAACTCGCCTGCCTTGCTTCGTCGTAAAGAAGGGGTCAAGACACCGTCTTTTGGTTTCTTCGTTCATTCCTTCACCGTCGTCGATCACTTCGAGCACGAGCCGATCCACTTGCTTGCGCTGGGTCAGCCGAATGACGATATGCTTCGCCCCGGCCCTAAGGGCGTTCTCAACGATGTCGAGGATAT
>JASHPH010000346.1 GCA_030038255.1 Candidatus Sulfotelmatobacter sp.
ACGTTCGGGGTGCCAAGGAACAGCCCGATAAACGGGAAGTCGTCGCCATTCGGCGAGCTGCTGTCATGTTCGGCGGTGGCCTTGATAAAGCCGTACGGCCTCAGGCTGACGTTGCCTATCTTCAAGGCCGGAATTAGGCCGTCCGTCTTTGGGGGATCGAGCGGGAGCACCCGCACAGGAGCAACCGCATCTACCACCGCGGGGCCCGCATCCGGAGATGGCTCTACGTCTGATGTGACGGTGGCTGTCGTCGTGTTGGCGTTTGGCGGCGACATGGCAACTGTAGCCGGCGCTGCAGCAGCAATGCTGGACGGCGGCGTTTCCGCTCTGACTTTGACGATCGCCGCCTCCAGGTCTGCCGCGTTCAGTACGCCCTTGCTCGCAAGTGCCTCTGTCAGGGCTCGAAACTCGATGTTGGGATCCGAATTTCGAATTGAGTTTGCCTCTGCCGGTGTGAGCACCCCCTTCATCATGAGTACTCCCAGCAGTGCGGCTATATTGGCTTCGCTTACCGCGGGGCTTGGGCTGGGATTCACAGGAGCGGCAACCGCTTCTGTGTTCGTCGCGTTAGCCCCTTTATCTTCACGTGCGGCCTTCGCGTCGTCACCGGCGGCCATAACGGGCAGAGCCAAGACCAGTGGCAACACGACGCCCAACAACAACTTCTTGACGTTCGTCATGTACGTTTCCTCCTGAGGTGGTTACTTCCCCTACACCCCTGAAACAGAACTGGCGCGCATTCTACAGGAATTTTGGAATGTGCAAAGGGTGATTCACGATGCATTTCTATGCGACGGACCGCACTCGATCCCGTATCCGGAATCAGCATGCAGGATGGTCTGAACTGTAGGCGGTGTTATTTCAAAGGGACTAAGCGGGTTCCGTGATGCGGTGATGGATGGCGTACAGGGCCAGTTCCAGGCGGTCCGAAACTCCCAGTTTGTCGAAGATATTGTGAAGGTGGTTTTTTACCGTCTGCTCGCTGATAAACAACTTCTCGCCAATCTCCCGGTTGCGGTAGCCCTGGGCGACCAGTTGCACGATCTCTTTCTCCCGGTCGCTTAACAGCGGCTTTTCGCGGCGCCCGGTTTCGGCCGACTTGGAGAAGGCCTTCATCACCTCGCTGGTCATGCGCTTGTCGAGCCAGATCTCGCCGCCGGCGACCTTATGGATGCTCTTGATCAGCAGGTCGGACGCGGACTGTTTCAGCACCACGCCACGCGCACCCAGGCGCATGGCACGGATCACGTCGCGGTCATCTTCGGTGGCGGTGAGCACGATCACGCGGCTGGACATGGAGTCGAAATTCATCTCTTCGAGGAGCGTCAGCCCGTCTTTGTCCGGCATCCGCAGATCCAGCAGCAGGATGTCGGGCTTCACTTTGGCCAGCAACGCCGGGCACTCGGCCCCGCTGGAAACTTCGCCCACCACCACAATGTCGTCCTCATGCTCGAGCAGCTTGCGCAGACCATCGCGGAAGATGGGATGGTCATCGGCGATGGCGACGCGAATTGGATTTTTGGATTTGGCCATCTCAGTTTATGGGCACCTCAACCACGATGCGCGCTCCATGCCCGGGCGTCGATTCCACTGTTAGCCGGCCGCCGATCCCGCGCGTGCGCTCCTTGATGGAAATAGGGCCAATGCGCAACCGGTTGAGTTCTTCGCTTGAAAAGCTACCCGCAAAACTGAAGCCCTGTCCATTGTCGTCGATCACCAGGTGGACCGAAGCCTCATCCTGCCATAGTTTTATCACGACGTGCGTAGCCTGCGCATGCTTTTTCACGTTGTTGAGCGCTTCCCGGCAAATCTGGAAAAGCTCGCGGCAGATGCGGTCGGCTACGCGCAAATCCAGCTCCTCCAGCAGGCAATCCACCTCGATCTTGGCCTCCTGCCGGAAACGTTCACAATGGCCCCGGATCAGGTCAATCATGTCGGCTCGCGCCACACGCAGGGGACGCAGGTCCATCACCAGCTTGCGCAGCTCTCCGTTTTCACGTCTCAGCGTGTTCTCCAGTTGTTCCAGCTCGGCGGCCAGCGGACTTTTCGGCGGCAGGCTCTTGCGCATCACGTCGAGCTGGATGATGGAGCCGAGCAGCGTCTGCAGGATCCCGTCGTGCAGGTCGTGCGAAATGCGGCTGCGTTCCGCGTCGATTACGCGCGCGCGCAAATGCCTCAGCAGGTACAGGTTCTCCAGCGGCGCGCTGAGCGATGCAGCGATTCGTTCGAACCAGCGCAGGTCTCGCGGCGCAAGACCAGGCTCCGCATTAATAAGAAGCAGCCGCCCTGCAGGCTTTGCTCCGAAGTCGAAGGTGGCCGCCGCCATGGAGTGAATCCCCAGCTCACGACGCGAAATTCCGGGAATCCGCGGGATGTCAGCGAGGCGGCGGCCGTCGCGCCGGTCCCAGCCGAATCCTTCTCCCACGCCCTCCAGCGTGTTCCAGCAAATTGTGAGCTCCGGGCAGTCCACCAGGAACGCATCGGCCCGCTGGGGCGGGTGCGACTCAGGGCTGATGCGTTCCGCCTCGTCGCGCCGCGCGGTCCACACGAACAGTCTCTCCAGATCGGAATCCGAGAATACCAGCGAGGCGCGCTCGCAGTGAAACGTGGTGGCCAGCGTGCTAAGCAGCCCGCGCAGCGACTCGGAAAGTCCGCGCTCCACGTCCAGTTGCGCGGTGAGCTGCGCGAGAAACTGCGTCTCGCGCGCGTGGTGTCTCTGCCGGTCGGCCAGGAACCCCAAGCCCACTCCTGCCACGAATGTCCCCACTCCCACTGCGGGCCATGCCAAGAGCGTCGGCCAGTGTTGCTCTCCCACGAGAATCACGCGCAGGAGCAGGCCCAGCGAGGTCACTCCGGCCAGAATCACCGTCTGCTTCAACTCCCAAAAAATTGCGCTGGAGAAGCACACGAATAGATACAGAAAAATCACCGACATCACCGGCGGCATTAGCGCGAAATACGCGGCTAGGAGCGCAACATCCACAAGGAGAGGCAGGCGCAGCGCGGGCAGCCGGTCGGTGGAAGCCAGAAAGGCAAGCAAGAGGGCGCAGAACAGGTAGAGGATGAGGAATGCGAGGCTCAGTTGCCCGCCCCGCACCGGCATCACCTCCACCAGAGCGACCAGGGCAAGAACCAGAAAGATGGGTCTCGCATAGGCCACCTGGTTTTCCAGGTACCGGCTCTCGGCTGCCAGGGTCTCCATTGAATTCGATCATTTGAGTCTAGCAAGCCGCCCGGGCGGCGCAAGGCGGGGTGGGAGCGGCCGTTCCAGAGGCGCAGAAAAGAGTCGCCGCGCGACGCGCGTACTGTTGGCGTGAATGCCCACGCAAACCACTCTGGTCGCTGGTGCTTGTCTATCCGAGCTTCACGATTCCTCTCTCGATTTCGCTGCTAAAGGAACTGCAAGATGCCGCTCTGGAGGACGGGCTCACGCACTCCGGCATTTTCTTAAGCCGGTGATTCCGAATTCTGCCTCCGGGATCCACGCTGCGGCGATATTCGGTTTTATGCTCGTGGTCTAAGGACTCGTTTGCGCCCTGCCGTTTACCTCGCCCCAAGCGCAGCAGATAGGGGTTGGCATCCCCACGTTCCTCGGCCGCGGCGAGGTGCGTTACCGGAGTTCGCTCACAGGAGCCTGCCG
Source organism: Candidatus Sulfotelmatobacter sp. (assembly GCA_030038255.1). Lineage (GTDB taxonomy): Bacteria > Acidobacteriota > Terriglobia > Terriglobales > Acidobacteriaceae > Sulfotelmatobacter. The sequence continues at coordinate 3,641 of JASHPH010000346.1, forward strand.
GATTTCCCACCGCCTTGCGCCGTACTTCGCGGCGCAAATTCGCTTTAAGCCGTCGCCCCGCCCGCTCTTGTCCCCGGCTCACCCTTCGTCCAGCTTAGCTCCCAAAAATTGTCCGCATCTAGAAACTCCAGTGCGACCGCGAAATTTCCTCCGGCCCATGAGCCGCGCCATGCCATCCTTGCCCGCGCCCGGCTTCCGTTGTCTATCCGCTCCACGAACA
>JASHPH010000347.1 GCA_030038255.1 Candidatus Sulfotelmatobacter sp.
TGTTGTAATAGCAACATGGAGGTTCTTATGAACGAAACCCTGGCAGCGATTTTCCAAAGAAGAGCAGTTAAAGTTTTTGAGCCCGTCGAAATCTCCGAGGAGATGCGCGAGCAAATCCTCAATGCAGCGCGCCATGCTCCCTCCAGCTTCAACAGTCAGCCCTACCGGTTCTATTGGGTAGGAACTGCGAAGGAAAAGACGGCGGTGGCGAAACTGTGCATGGGACAGAAGCCTGCGGAAACGGCGTCGGCGCTGGTTGTGGCCGTCGCCGACATCGGATCGTTAGCGGCAACGTCGCAGAGCCAATTGGAGTGGATGCGCCGCCGGAGCGAGTTCAGCGAGGCGAAAATTCGCGACTACGAGCGGACGGCAAAGATCGGCCGGATCCTGTTCATGCCCGGCCCATTCGGTATTTTCGCAGCGGTCAAGTGGGGGATGTTTTGGCTGCTGAACTTGTGGAAGGTGATGGGGATGCCGCCACTGTTTCGGCATGACTTGTTCAAATGGGCGACAAAGAGCACATCGCTCGCCTGCGAGAATCTGATGATCGCCGCCGAAACGCTGGGACTCAACACCTGCCCGATGGAGGGCTTTGACGGCCGCAGGCTCTGTAGATATCTCGGTTTGTCTGCGCGGTATCATGAGATCGTGATGGTCATTGCAATCGGGAGGAAATCGCATGTCTACGTTGAGCCGCCCCAGTGGCGGAGGCCTCTCGAGGCGACGGTAACGATCCTATGAACATCGTTCCACGCAAAGAGATTCCCGAGGACATCCTGAAAGATTCAGTGCTTGCCCATATCGCAGCAGCCTATTTTTCGGTAGGAAAAAGGCTTGAACGAAAGACTCGGTGTTCCGCGACTCGCGGCTTCATCCTGTCAACCCTCCGAGGCGGCGCTACACTCAATCAGAATCAGATTGCTACGCTTCTAGGTTTGGACCGGACTGTCGTGCACCGGGCTATCAAGTTAATGGCTCAGGAGGGTCTTGTGGCGGAGCGAAAGGCAAAATCGGGCAGAGCCATTCACGTGCACTTGACGCCCAAAGGGAACAGGTATCGGGAACGGCTGATCAAGGCTCGGGTAGCCGCCGATGAGAATATCCGGCATCAACTAACGTCGGATGAGCGCACTACACTTCTTCGGCTCTTGAAGTTGATCGCCGACTTGGCGTTCTAAGGCAGGCCCGCCTTTTCTACGTTCTCGAGGGATGGTGAGCAAAACCCGCAAACTCTTTCGCCTTCGACGGAATATCCAGACAAGACTTGATTGAAACTTTGAAATCCGGCGAAGGCGACGGTTGGCGCGCCTGCTTCCCGCGTGGTAGCATCCTAAGTTTTGGCAGACGATGTCGGGCTGGCCTGTACCTGGCCTTATCCTCTGATCGGCCCGTAGGTTTTGATCGGCCGTACCTTTCCCGCGCCTGCCCAAGGAGCCTAACTTGAAAGTCTATTCGGGAGAAAACATCCGTAATGTAGCGCTGGTGGGGCACGGGAAAGCGGGCAAGACCTCGCTGGTGTCGGCAATGCTGTACACGTCGGGCGCGACGCAGCGGTTGGGCCATGTAGACGACGGTTCGGCGACGACCGACTATGACGATGAGGAAATCGCGCGGCAGATGTCGATTTCGACCGGCGTGGCCGTGGTGGAGTGGGGCAAGACGAAGATCAATATTTTGGACACGCCAGGGTTCAACATGTTCGTCCACGAGGCGAAGATGGCGCTGCCGGTGGTGGATGCGGCGATTGTGGTCGTCGATGGTGTGGCCGGCGTGGAAGTGGTGACGCAGCGGGTGTGGAATTACTGCGAGGAGTACAACACGCCGCGGCTGATCGTGGTGAGCCGCATGGATCGGGAGCGGGCCGATGCCGCGCGCGTGCTGGAGTCGGTGCAGAAGGCATTCGGGCGCAGCGTGGTGCCGATTGAGTTGCCGATTGGGGCGGAGAAGAGTTTGTCGGGCGTGATCGACTTGGTACGGATGAAGGCGTACTCCTACGAGCTCGGCGGAAACGGGAAAGGGAAAGAGACCGAGATTCCGGCGAACTTGAAAGATCAGGCGCAGGAAGCGCACGAGCGGCTGGTGGAACTGGTGGCCGAGGGCGACGACAAACTGATGGAGAAGTTCTTCGAGGCCGGGACGCTAGGCGAGGAGGATCTGGTTCCGGCGCTGCACAATGCGATCCGCGAAGACAAGATTTTCCCGGTGATCTTCAGCTCGGGGCTGGGAAATATTGGCGCGGACCGGGTGATGGATTTCATTGTCGATTACACGCCGGCTCCGTCGGAGCACGAGTGGGTGCAGGGAGAAGCGGCGGGCGGAAATGGCGACGCTCCGAAGCGGCACGAGACGGACGCGGAGCCGGCGTCGCTGTATGTGTTCAAGACGGTGTCGGATCCGTTTGCGGGCAGAATTTCCTATTTCAAGGTTTTTTCCGGCGTAGTAAAGAACGAGGGGACGGCGCAGAATTTCCGCACCAACACGCTGGAAAAGTTGTCGCACATTTCCGCGATGCAGGGGAAGACGGCGATTCCGGTGACCGAGTTGCACGCTGGAGATATTGGCGCTGTGGCGAAGCTGAAGGACACGCTAACCGGCGACACACTGGGCGACAAGTCGGCGCCGATCCAGTATCCGCGGGTCAAGCTGCCCGAGCCGGCGATCACGTTTGCCATCGAGCCGAAGAGCCGCGCCGATGAGGACAAGCTGGGGCCCGGCCTGCACAAGCTTATGGAAGAAGACGCGATGCTGCGTTTCTTCCGCGATCCGCAGACAAAGGAATTCCTGATTGCAGGCACGGGGCAGCAGCACATTGAAGTGACGGTCTCGAAGCTGAAGAAGCGCTACAACACGCAGGTGAATTTGAAGGCGCCGAAGGTGCCGTATCGTGAGACGATTCGCGGCAAGGCTGACGTGCAGGGGCGGCACAAGAAGCAGACCGGCGGCCACGGGCAGTTTGGCGATTGCAAGATCAAGATGGAGCCGCTGCCGCGCGGAGGCGACTTCGAGTTCGTCAACGACATTTTCGGAGGCGCGATACCGAAGAACTTCATTCCTGCCGTCGAAAAGGGAATCAAGGATGCCGCAGCGCGCGGGTATCTCGCGGGATACCCGGTGGTGGATTTCCGGGTCGTGCTCTACGACGGGTCGTATCACGATGTGGATTCGAACGATCTGTCGTTTCAGCTGGCGGGACGAATCGCGTTCCGCAAGGCGATGGAAGTGGCGAAGCCAACGTTGCTCGAGCCGATCATGAACGTCGAGATCACGGTGCCCGACGATTTTGCCGGATCGATCATGGGCGATCTGAACAGCCGGCGCGGTCGCATCCAGGGCATGGACAACAAGGCCGGGAACACGATCGTGAAGGCCGAGGTGCCCATGGCTGAGATGCTGACGTACGGTGCCGACCTGACGTCAATGACGCAGGGCCGCGGGTCGTTCAACATGGAGATGCATCATTACGACATCGTGCCGGGGCAACTGCAGGAAAAGATTATAGAGAAGGCGAAGGCGGAGCGCGGCGAGGTGAAGGAAGAGGAAGAGTAACGAGTTGCGCGAACCAATTTGCGAAGGGCGGCCTGCGGGCTGCCCTTTTTCATTTGCAGACAGCGATGTCTGTGAGCGCGAAGTCGGTGCCCTTCGCCAGCAGTGCCTCGCCCGTCGTTTTGGCGAGCGCATATGCGAAGCAGTCGCCGAAGTTCAGAGCTGCTTTGTGGCGGCCTTTGCCGTATTTGCGCCACGCGGAGCGAGCGATGTCTGTCTGCTCAGCGTCGACCGGAACGATTTGCAAATTTGCCTTGATCACGAACAGGTTCAAACTCGCGACCGGCAGCTTCCCCCTGACGGCCTTCGATCACGATTCCGGTTTCGAGCAGAGTGGCGGCAGAGATCAGGCGATTCTGGTCTGCGATGATGGCCTCGAGAAATGCTCCGCGCTCTGGTTCGTGGAAGAAGATGGCGGCGAGAGCTGAGGTGTCGATGACCATAAGTTGGGGTCAGCGTGGAAGGCCGTGCTCGTCGTAGCCAACGATTTCGTCCGGCGTACGAGAGTCGAGCACCGGCAACTGGTCAACACGGCGCAGAATCTCCTCGAGTTGGTCGGAAACAGTAGGCCCGCGGCGCTGGTTCTTGAGCCTCTCCCAGCGCTCTTCCAGAGCCTTCTCGATGGCTCCGGTCAGGGATTCGCCCGTCTTGGCGGCGATCTCGCGTACCAGGCGCTCAGCTCGTTCGTTCTTGATACTCAATGGCATACAGACTGTATTATATCATTATATATATTTCTATATACCAGTTACGTATACCACAAGAATACCTTGTCATCGGGGCGCAATACTGAGGTTGCCGCAACCCCACCGCTGAAAGCCCCTCCGGCCAGAAGGCTGACCGCGAGAAGGTAGATGATGCCGTCCAGAGTGAGAACTTTGGGTCGCGGACGATGCGCTGAAATTCATCAGCCATCAGCGAGAAATCGAACGCGCAGATAAGGAACTCCAGCACTGCGCCCAGCACCGACAGTGCCCGGTTGATTTTGTGCTGACGGCTGGACCATCCGATCTGGCCGACGAAGCACCACCACGCCGTAGCCAAAACCGCAACAACGAGGACGGTCGGAGTATCGCCGCGAGCGACCAGCGGCAGGGAAAAGGGGAAATCGACGCAAACGAAAGGATTGCCGCCGCTGGCCGCTTTTTTATCGGGCAGCAACGTCAGGACTGTAAGCGCGACGTGAATCGTCGGCAAAACGATCGGCAGACGGCGGGCGAGCATGCCGACATAGTAGACGATGTTGCGCGCAGAAGTTTGACCCTTTTCCGCGGGACACGCTAAAATAGCTAGGTTTGCCTGTACTGGCCGACCCGTTCTGGGGACGCCTGCCTTGGCGGCTGAAGCGCTGCGGCGGAAAACACAGCAAGCACAGGAGAATCGGCAGGTCCCGGGGTTGCGCTCGTGTGCGCCTGGGTCGGAACGAATTCTGGTTTTAGTCGAATTCCGGGGACGAGAGAGTTCTAAGCACGAGCGAATTCCGATTGCGAATTCTGGATTGTGACGGAGGCAGAGGTATGTACGCGGTTATCCGCGCCGGTGGAAAGCAGTACCGGGTGGCGCCGGGCGATGTGATTCGAGTGGAGAAGCTGGGCACCGGCACCGACGGTCAGGTGGAATTTCCGGTGGTGGCTGTTTCGAGCGCGGAAGGACAGGTGGCCAACGAGGCCGGCGCGCGCGTGGTGGGCGAGGTAGTCGGTGAAGGTCGCGGCGCGAAGGTGCTGGTCTTCCATTACAAGCGCAAGAAGCAGTACAAGAAGCTGCGCGGGCATCGGCAGGAATATACGGCCGTGCGCATCACGGAGATCGCCGCTGGTGGGCAGAGCTTCAAGGCTCCCGAGCTGCCGAAGAAGGAAGTGAAGCCGAGAAAGGTGAAGGCTGCGGCCGAGGCTCCGGCTGAAGAAGCGAAGACGGCCAAGGCGCCGGCGAAGAAGGCAGCTCCGAAGAAAGCGGCGAAGAAGTCGGCAGCGAAGAAGAAATAGACAGCAGCCGAGGCTCGGCACCGGACAGCCGAGGGCAGCTGTCCCCACATGATTTTCTAACTAAAGGAATTTTCTATGGCGCACAAAAAAGGGCAAGGCACTTCACGAAACGGCCGCGACTCGAATTCGCAGCGGCTTGGATTTAAGGCATTCGGCGGGCAGGTAGTGCCCGGCGGGACGATCATCGTGCGGCAGCGCGGCACGCGCGTGAAACCGGGGCTCAACGTGGGCCGCGGCAAAGACGACACGCTCTTTGCCAAGATCACCGGGCGCATCAAGTTCATGGACAAGGGCTCGATGGGCCGGTTCGTGATGGTTGAGCCCGTGGAAGCGAAGTAGGGATTCGTGGCGCGGGCACTCTTGCCCGCGAATTCCGGGACCGCGAGAGGCCTCGTCTTAAGAGACGAGGCTAACTTTTTTGGGCTGTTGGCGAATTAGATAGGTATGAGACTAAGCTCCCTATTACTTACACGTTGGCCCGCGCGTGGAATTTTGTTTGTTACCTCTGCGATGGCCGTAACTATCATGGTTAACAGCATTGCGCTGGGACAGTCAATCGTTGTCCGAGTCGTAAATGGACACAACGGAAAGCCGCTGGCCAATGTCCGAGTATATGTCGGTTTTGATGACTCGAAAGGACGTCAACCGCTTGGCCTAACTACTAATGCTCTCGGCGAAGTGCAGTTCGAAGCGAACGGAGCAAAGACGATCCAGGTGCATCCGGTCGGAGAGGTGACGTGCGGAGAGCAACCCATCGGTGCTTCGTACCGCGACTATTCAATCGAGGAGATTCTGAAGGAGGGATTACTCACGAAAAATGATTGCGGTCACTTAAATGCAGAACCTTTACGGGGCAAGCTGTTGTACTTCGTTCGACCGGCTAAGTGGTGGGAGTTGTTCAAAAACTGATTGTGATCCAGTACGACAAAGGGGCAGGGCTGCTGGTCATTGTCCTTCTCAAGAAGTCGCTGGGTGTGGACAGCGTGCCAGTAGCCAACCTCAGGGGCTAAAGCCCGGCGCTTGGGCGGCTCGGTAGCGGCACGACTGAAAGTCGTGCCCTTCCCGGTTCGACAAGGCTTTTGACCAACGACTAACGACCACGACTAGCGACCGCATTCATGTTCATCGATGAAGCCAAAATTCGAGTCAAGGCCGGCGACGGCGGCAACGGCTGCATGGCGTTCCGGCGCGAGAAGTTTGTGCCGCGCGGCGGGCCTTCGGGCGGCGACGGCGGCAAGGGCGGTGACGTCGTCATGGAGTCGAGCGAGCGCCACAACACGCTGGTGCATTTCCGGTTTAATCCCGAATACAAGGCGGAGCGCGGACGCCACGGCGAAGGCGCGAACAAAACCGGGCGCGACGGCGCCGACGTCATGCTGAAGGTTCCGGTGGGAACGATCGTGTACGACGACGAGACGGGCGAGAAGGTCTTTGATTTTTCGGGGCCCGACCAACGCATTGTGATTGCGCGCGGCGGGCGCGGCGGGCGCGGGAATGCGCGGTTTGCGACGTCGGTGCATCAGGCGCCGCGCGAGCATGAGGCAGGGCGGCCGGGCGAGGAGCGCACCTACCGGCTGGAGTTGAAGCTGCTGGCGGATGTGGGGCTGGTGGGATATCCGAATGTGGGCAAGTCGACGCTGATTTCGCGCATTTCAGCGGCGCGTCCGAAGATTGCGGATTATCCGTTTACGACGCTAGAGCCGAATCTGGGCGTGGTCGCGATGGGCGACGCGAAGGATGAAATCAGTTTCGTTGTGGCGGATATTCCCGGGCTGATTGAAGGCGCGCACACCGGAGCGGGGCTGGGCACGCAGTTTCTGCGGCACATCGAGCGCACGCGTCTGCTGGTGCATCTGGTGGATGTTTCCGATGGCAGCGGGCGCGATGACGTGGTCAAGGATGTGGAAGTGATCATAGGCGAGTTGAGCAGCTTTGGAGCGCATCTGGAAGAGAAGCCGATGATCATGGTGGCGTCGAAGATTGATGTGGCGAACAAGGACAAAGTGGCGGCGCTGAAAAAGTATTGCAAGAAAAAGAAGCTGAAGTTGTATGAGATTTCAGCGGTGACGGGGAAAGGGATCGAGGAGTTGAAGTACGCGATGGCGGAGGAAGTGGAGCGCCTGCGCGAACAAGCGCTCAGCGAAGCGGTCGAGGAAGAACCTTAGCAGAACCGAGTCCGGACTTGCGCGTTCGATGCTGGCATCTCCCAGACAAACTCTGCCGATAAGTAATACTTGCGCAGTTTCTTCCGGAGCCGTTTGGGGCGGCCTCAATGAGTCAAATCGCGATTTAACAACAGTTGCCCATTGCGGCCCGTCGCTAACGGTGAATTATGTTTGGCGCAGCCTGCGGCAGTGGAGTTAAATGTGCGAGCAGAATGGTTACCGAATTCGCGTCGATACCAACCGGTATATCCGATAGGCCATCGCCGTTGAAGTCTCCGACTGCCAGACAGCAAGTCCTCGCGCCCACACTGATGCTCATTGGCGCGGCGAACGTTCCGTTTCCGTTTCCCAGAAATACTGTTACCGTGTCAACGCCTGAGTTAGCGGTAACTAGGTCCGCCTTGCCGTCCCCATTGAAGTCAGCGACTGCGATGGAGGTAGGAAGAGAGCCTGTCACTAAACTTCCACCCATTGGTGCGAAGGTCCCATCTCCTCTGCCCAAGAGTATTGTCACCGAGCCCTGGTCCGAGTAAGGAGAGTAGTAAGG
>JASHPH010000348.1 GCA_030038255.1 Candidatus Sulfotelmatobacter sp.
AGCCTCTTCTTGGGCACGTCCCCGGATGTGACCTCCGCGCTCATCAGTTGAGGTCCTTGCTCCCGACCGACGTCATCTGGGTCTCGCAGATGAAGACGTGGTTCAGCGCCTTCTCGTGCATCTCCAGCGCCTCCTCCCAGGTCGAGCAGCGCGTCTGGTAATCCCCCTCATAGTCCTTGCCGAAGATCATCGTCTCGAAGAGGAGCCGTTTGCCTCCGCGCGCATGGTTGTGATCGAGCACGAGGAAAACCGTGGAGACCGAGACCTCGCCGTCGCAGAGGTCGTCCTGCTTGACCACACGCTTCTCGATGTCCGAGAGGAGCACCTCGGCCTCCTCCATCGTCGCCGGCACGGGCCGGTGATTTTCATCGAGCTTGTACCACACAGCGATCTCCTCGGTGAGCACGCCCCAGAGCATCACCACTCCAGCTTGTGGGGCGAGAAGATGTACACCACGGCCACGACGCCCACAGCATCGAGGGCACCGAAGTGGTGCCACGCAACGGCGTAGACGATGATGTGCAGGAGGATGAGCAGCCAGTTGGTCATCAGTCCACCTGCGGCAGGAGGTGCACGAACCGGCCTTGCTGGATCCGGAAGCCTCCCCCTGGCTTGCCCTCCTCTTTGCCGAAGTTCTCCGTCTCGCCGACCCACTCCTTCAAGTCGGGCTTGGCCTTGGGATCCCCTCCCGGCCGAGTGATCTCGGCGGTCCACATGATGGAGCCGAAGCGCGAGTGCTCGCAGATGAGAAAAAGCGTCTCGACGCGATCGGGATGTTCGTGCAGACGGCCGGCCCACTCGTCGACCTGGTCGTCCGCCTGCTTTTTCATGTCCTGGTTCTTGTCCACCTCGGACTTCACGAACCACGCCTCCGAGATGAAGATGATGCCCACGGCGCCGAATTTCTCCGCCAGCGCACGGAGCGCCCCCGAGTACGCGTCCTTTTCGGGACCGTCGAACTTCCCGAAGACCGGGACCTGCGCCATGCTCTTCTCCGGCGCACCCGTATCCGGGTTCTTCGTCGTGAAGAGAAACGACACCGGGCGGTGCTCGCCCTTGCTCAGGAACACATCCCGGGCATGGCCCCGGATCTGTTCTGCCATCTCCAACACTTCAGCCGCGGTCCACGTCGTGTCGCTCATTTTTTCATCCAATTCTCTCGGCGGGTCTGCAGGGCCATGATCGTCTGGACGAGCGGGTGGCTCTCCTTGCCCTCCCACTCCTGGGTGCCGTTCAAGTGCTTGCCCTTGTGATTCACGTGCAGCTCGCAGCAGAGGATGCTCCTCTTACCCTTTGTCGCGGGGCACTGGCGAGTCTCTGACCTCCGCGCGTCTTGGAGCTGCCGGCGGTGGCACCGTCGGACCTTGCATCCGTGGGCGTCGCCGCAGAGCCCCGTCGTGGCGTTGTGCCGTCGCTTCGTGACCGCGCCGCACTCCGGGCACGCGATCATTTGCCCTCCCGGATGCAGTAGAACATGAGGTGGTTGTCCGCGCACTCGGGCTTGCAGAAAGGACCGGCCAAGGGGCGCGGAGGCAGCACCGCCACTGCGTCCTCGCTCGTGGCGAGGGGCGTCCCGCAGAAGGTGCAGAGACCCTTGTCCTTGCGCTCGTCCTCCAGCTTGTTCAAGTCGTCGACGAACGGGTAGGTGTCCCACCACTTCGGACCGTAGCCCGCGGTCACGGCGAGCCAGAGCTTCGCGTCGCTGACCGACCAGCGCCACCAGCCGTCGGGGTACTCGTCGACGAGCTTCGCCCACAGCTCGGGGTCTTCGGCCTCCCAGGTCATGAGGGCTTCACGCCTCCGCGCTCGATTTGCCAGGTGCCGGCGGTCTTGTACCGCTCTTCGAGGATGTCCATCGCCTTCTCCAGCCCGTGCTGGCGGATCAGGTTGATGGCCTCGGTGTGTTTGCACCCGTAGAGCTTCTTGAGGCGCTTCGCGTTCTTCGAGTCGGTTCCGCCCCTGGACATGCGCCAGCAGCGTACCATCTGTTCTCGTGCATGGTCAAGATCACAGCCGATTCCGGAAGCCTCTCTTCAGCCGGCCGCGGAGGACCTCGTACTTCACGTCGGGGTCCCAGCCCGCGAGGCCCCAGAAGCCGATGAGGAGTACGTCGTCCGGCTTGCCGTTGCGGTCGAACCACCGGAGCGCGCCGTCGATGGCTTCCTGCCGCGTCTCGTGCCGGATGGTCGTGATGCCGTCCTCGTCCGGGAGCGACTCGGAGTCGGCGTCTCCATGTCCGTCATCGTCGGACCAGTGGATGCGGCCGTAGGTGTGGTGCGGCCGGTCCCACTCCTTCCACGTCTTGAGCGTGAGCACGTAGATCCGCTGGCTCATGCTCTTTCCACAGGCTGGGGAGTAGTTGGGGACCGATGCGGGAAGCGTCCGTGCCGGTCGCAGAGCGAGCCCTCCTTCCGCATCCGCCCGCTGTCCTGCAGCCCAGCGACCATCAGCCCGAGCACGAAGGCCTCGGAGAGCGAGAGGTCGCTCTTCTCGACCTTGCACGCCGTGCAGTCGACCGGCGTCCACCGGGAACGGAGGACGTTGAACCGGGTCACATCCGCTCCGCCCACCGCTCCACGGCGAGGTCGGACGGCTTCTCTCCCTCCGGGTAGCCTCTCTCGGCGCGGAGGTGCACTTGCTGGCCCGGACGAAACACGACGTGGACGTCGAATCCGTGGAGGTCGAATTGTTGGAGTATGACCGCGCCGACATCCCCATCTTTCTTCTCGAACTCGTCGGCCAGCTGGCGGAGGAACAACGGGAAAGCCTCTTTTGCGGTCATGGTGTCTTCTCCGGCAAGCGCTGCACCTCGTAGAACCGTCGACCGTCCTTGTCGTCCAGCGTTCGCTGCTTGCTGGTGGCTTCGGTGTACGTTCCCTCCCACGGAACCTCGTCGGTCACCCATTCCTTCTTGTAGTGATCGTAGACTCCCCACCGCGGCTCCTTCTGCCGGGCCTGTCGGAACGTCTCGTACATCTCCGAGCGATTGAGGTAGTTCGGCTTGTCGAGCTTCAGCGCGATCGTATTCGCGAAGTAGTCGGTGCCCGGGTTGATGAGCGAGATCTGCGCGAGGGCGAGGAGGATGAATTGCCGCTCCTCTTCGGTGAATTCAATGGTCGTCATGGCGGATCGGCTTCTCCAAGGCTACAGCGAGCGGACAGTTTGGCTCGTGCGGGTCCGCGTCGGAGGGGTGCGCCGGATTCCGGTCCGGACCCACGGCACCGCAGAACCTGCAGTGCGGCATAGAGAGATCATCCCCGTCGACGAACTCCAGCTCGCCCAGCATGTCCTTCAGCCGACCCAGCTCGATGAGTAGGGAAAGCCCGTCGCCCTCGGGAACAGTCTCCTCCATCAGCTCGCAGAAGTTGTAGTTCGCGTTCATGTCCCGGAGCATGTTCGGATTGAACCGCCACTGCTTGACCGGTTTGCCCGCGTCCTCGGGGTGTCGGAGGACGAAAAGCGCTCCCCGGGCCTGCTGCAGCTTCTGTCGGAGGCGAGCGCTCATCGCGCGTTCCTCCTCAAGCTGCTTTCGAAGGTCGTCCATGCTCACCCTGTATCGAGTCCGAGACGGTAGCGCCACCCGTCGCGGAACTTCCTCCATCCCCGACGCGACGGCGACACGAGCGAGGCCAGAATGTCGTCGACGGTCTCCGGGTGTTTCTTGGCGATGACGAGCAGGATGCCCTCGATCTCGCGCTCCCTCGCGCGGGCGCCCTCCCGAAGGCTCAGGTTCTCCTCGCGCAGGCGCTTGACGTCCATCTTGTAGGGCTTGAGGACCTTATCGAGCGTGTGCTTGATCGCCTCCAAGTCCCTCTGGATGTAGACGATGTCGTCTTGCTTGGGCTTTCCGCTCATACGATCCTGGCAGCGCGCAGGGTTTGGACGACGAGTGCCGCGGAGCCCTGCCCGTTGTCGCGGTCATAGAGTCGCACGTCCATCGAGTCACCGGAGAGGTCGCACTTGATCGGGCGACCCTTCACCCAGTCGAAGTAGAGCGTCTTGTGCCCCGCAGGCGCCGTGTCGTGGCTCCGCCCGCTCTCGACCCACTCGCGCGCTTCCTCGATCGTCATGTACTTCTTGTTGTCCTGCACGATGCCGAGGCCCCGCGAGTGCGAGTAGTTCACGAGGGCCGCGAGGAGGTCCGCCTTGTCGAGGTCCCCGATGGGGATGTGCGTCACGGTGCCGCCCGATGCCGCACTCTCCAGGTTCTCTCGATTCAGGTCCTTGAATTCCACGGCTCCCTCCGACTAGTCGATGAGCTTGAAGGTCGCGCCGCCCGGGTTGACCTTCTTGAAGACCGACAGGCACTCGGCGCAGAGCGACATCTTCCCGCGCTGGCCATCCTTCCCCCGCTTCTTCTCGGTAGCGACGACGAGTGGCTTGTTCTCGCACCGAAACCACGGGCGCGGGCCGAGCGTCATGAAGCTCCCGCCCTTCTTCATCGCCTGGCACTGCTTGTAGTCGACCGGGCTGATGGCTACCTCGACGAGGTCCAGGTCGCCTATCGCGCTCTGCTTGCCCTCACGCCGGCTCGCGCGCCGTACCTGCTTCTTCGAGCCTCGCTTGCCCTTGCGGTGCGTCTCGTTCATCCGGTCGCGATTCCACGCGGCGCTGCCGCCGCGCTTCACGCGCTTCTTCGCCTTGTCCGCTTGCTTCGTGCTCACGGGCGCGGCCCCACGTAGCAGTGCGTCTTCGGGTCCACACGCCCGACCGCGATCTTGGAGACGGCCGCCAGGTCCTCGATGCTCCGGTGCCCCCAGCTGAGACGCTTGCGGAGCATGTTCACTGCGCTGCACCGCTGCGCATCCGAGAGCTTCGGGTCGAGCAGTTTGTGGAGGATGATTTGAATCTCTGCGATCCTCGCGCGGGCTCTCTCCGGAGTCGTCTGGTAGCGCTTGATGTCTCGCGCAAGATCCTCCACGGAGTAGAAGTAGTGCTCGTACTCCTCCCCGTCTTCGTTCCTTTTGACCCGGACGGCCATTCCCTCACCTCACGTACTGGTGAAGGCCCCACTTCACCTCCACCTTCGCGTAGTTCTCGCGGAGCTTCACCAGCTCCGGCGCGAAGGCCTTCGAGAGCCAGTCCATCTCGGCCTTCATGTCGACCGTGCGCAGGTCGAGCGCGAACTCCTCGTTGTCGGTCATCCTGCCCCGCCGGTCGGCCGGGTCCCCCTCGCGGCGGTCGTTCGGACACAAGCAGAAGGTCCTGCCGCCCTCCCCCTCTCCGTCATCGCTGGAGAGCGGCGCCAGTTCGTCGTCGACGACGTCATAGGGGGAGATGAACTCGGGGACCTCGAACTTCACGTCCCCGAGCTGCAGGCCGCAGACCGGGCAGAAGTTCCCCGTGATGCTCTTGCCGAGCTTGTTCGGGTGAGCAGCGCACTCCTTCTTGGTGCACGCGCGCATCGTCACCGTGCGCGTCATCTTCCGATGCGTGCACTCCACATACGGCCCCAAGTAGATGTACGTGTGGACGCCCATGCGAGGCCCACCGTATCAGGTGCCTTCGGCATGGTCAAGATCGTTTTCGCTTGACAGAACGATCCTGGTCCTTAGGATGGGCGATATAACTGTTGTAACGAACTTATATCGTTCAACCACCCCACAAACGCACCGACTGGAACTCGGCGCGCAAAGGAGACGTTCATGCCCAAAGGAACCAAGGTCAGCGCCACATTGAAGGAAGCGGCGAAGACTCAGAAGTCGATCAGCATCGAGCAGCCGATGAAGAACCACGTCTGCCTCGAAATCGAGGGGACGGCGCCCCTCATCCAGAACGCCTTCCCGCAAAAGGCCATCGAGCAGATGCTCCGCAAGCACATGGGGCTCACGGTCACCCGCGAAAAGAAGAAGCCGCGCGAGGTGCTCGAAGCGGCAACGATCAAGAATCTCGACGACCGCGTTTGCGTCCCGCCGGCAGGCGTCAAGAAGGCCATGCTGACGGCGAGCGGCACCGTGAAAATCATGCCGGCGACGAAGCTCCGCGTCATGCTCTTCGTCGTGGGCAAGTCCGTGCCCATCACCTTCGAGAAAATGGTCCCGCGCATGGACATGTGCCGGACGAGCGGCATGACCCGCGCCCCCGACGTTCGCTTCCGTCCCTCATTCTTCGGCTGGAAGGCTCGCGTCCTTCTGGAGTACGCCGAGCAGCTCGACGTACAGACCGTCGTCGACCTCTTGAACCGCGCCGGCACTGTCGGCGTCGGCGAGTGGCGGCCGGAGAAGAGCGGCACGTTCGGCACCTTCAAGATCTCTCGCCACATCACCGACCGTAAGGAGATCGCAGAGGTCGAGGCGCAGTGCGCGACGCCCATCAAGGGTCTGGAGATCCCGGACTGGGCCATGGACGCCGAGATCGATCCCGAGCTGCTCAAGCGCATCGCGGGAGGCGAGGAAGAGGAGACCGACACCGAAGGCACCGACGAGGAGCGCGCCGAGGACGCCATCGAACGCGCCTCCGGCGGTCGTCGCGGGAAGCGCGCGTAGGAGCGGCAGGCGGGGCAAAGCTTGTCGTCGCCGCGTATCGCCTCGTACGGCGATGCGAGGTGTCGACTGGCGAGCCTTGGCTTTGCAACGCAGGCAGCGAATGGCCGCGCTCGGTAGGCTGTTCACCGCTGCGCGTTGCATGGCGACTTTACGCCCGTCCAGTCGTTCCGGGGCCAGGTTCGGCAGTCCTCGCTGGGCAACAAGCGGCCTGGCAAGGCGCTGTGTGGTTCCGCGAGCCTTGGCGTAACCAGGCTAGGCAGGCACGGTTGAAGGTCACTCGGGACGAACGTGTGATCGGTGAAGAGAAAGGAGTGGCAGGCAAGGGAAGGCACGTCCACGTCGGGCGGGGTCAGGTGATGGCGGGGCCAGTCATGGCGGGCTGGGCAAAGCCAGGTATGGCTTGGCGCGCTGTGGTGTCGTTTCGCGTGACCGGGTAACGCAGGCGAGGCAAGGTTTGGCCGGGAGTCGTACAGCGAGGCGCTTCTGGGCGAGGTCAGCTTTGGCGGGGCAGGCACGGTTGAGGATCTCCGGGACCAACGGAGATCGGTGAATAGAAAGGAGAATCAACGCAGGCAAGGAATCGCTCGGCCCGTCCCCGCCTCTCAGCGAACGGACAGGTTGGGCGAGGCGCGGGAATGTCTCGCTACGCAGCGCAGGCAAGGGCGTGGCTTGGCGCCGCCAGGCACCGCATATTCTCGCACCGCGGGTCGTTGAAGAGCCCGTCGCGGCCGATCACGGCAGGCTGGGCTAGGCGCAGCGCCGCAATGCAAATCGCGACTGCGCTGGGAAAGGCGCATCGAAACCGGGCAACGCAGGCTGGGCACGGCAAGGCACGCCGTGGCGAAGTCGGGAACCGCGGGGTCAGGCGTGGAATCCCTAGGCACAACAGGGCAGGCACGGTCTAGGATCTCCGGGACCAACGGAGATCGGTGAACAAAGAAGGAGCAGGCGAGGAACAGCGGGTCATCGAACGTTTGGGATTAGCGCGTCCTGCGACGGCAAGTCGTCGCGGGTCTGGCAGCGCAGGCACGGTAGTGGATCTCGGGACTAACGAGATCGGTGAGCACAAAGGAGGATCAATGAAGGCAGCGAAGGTTTCATACGTTACGCAAGAGGAGGCGGGCATCGGCGTATCCGACTCCAAGAAGAGGATCATCGACCAGACTCTCGATCACATCTACCAGCGAAATGGGAAGGTCACTCCCGAGCTTCTCGTGCGGGAAGCGAAGAACCCGCGGAGCGCGGTCCACAAGTACTTCGAGTGGGACAACAACAAGGCGGCCGAAAAGTACCGGCTACGGCAAGCGATGGACATGATCATCGCGAGTAAGTTCGTCGCGTTGCTGCAGAGCGCGGCCAAGCACGAACCCGCCGCCGTTGTGGCCATCTCGCAGGCGCCTGTCGTCCGCAGGTTTCTCCCCGCACTCCGGGGAGAGGGCTTCAAGATGCGCAAAGAGGTGCTTAGCGAGACGGAGCTGCGTAAACGCACGGTCGAGCGCAAGAAGGCCGTCCTCCGAGCCTGGTGTCGCGAGGTCATCGACATCGAGGAGCTATCGCATCTTCGGCAGCTCATCCTCGACGAGATCGGCGAAGAGCCATGAAGGCCAAGAGGAAGGCTCGCCCCGAGAAGAAGCACATGATTCTCGTGGCGCTTCCTCCCGAGGTACACGAGGCTCTCGTGAACGCGGCGAGGGTCGAGAATCGGTCGACGCGAGCGCAGGCGGCGTACCTCATCGCCCGTGCGCTGGCGCTCGCCAATTGAAGCCACCGCATGGCGTCGTGGACCATGGCTTCGCGGCGGCGAAGCTTGGCGACGCCGGGTGAGGCTGGGCGACGCAGGTACGGAGCGCTAGGCGCGTCCGGGTGCGGCCCTGCGGAGCGGAGCCGGGTACCGCTCGGTACGGCAGGCCACGCGTCGTGCGGCGGGGATTGGCTCGGTTGCGCCTTGGTAGCGTTTGGTTCGGCTCGGCAGCGCAGGCACGGTTGAGGATCTCGGGACGAACGAGATCGGTGATCACAGAAAGGACTATCCACTTCGCAACCTCTCCTCTTTGCAGCGGACGCAGCGCGCTCGAACGCCACCCCAGCTCTCCGCCTCGTGTCCGCACTCCAGGAGCACGTGGTCCGGCTGGAAGAGGTTCCCGTAGTAGACGACCGACCTCACGACCTTCCGCAGCGGAGCGCCCTTCTTGCGCTCACTGAGTCCGCCCGGTCCAATACTGCCGCCCGACTCCATGTGCCGCTTGCTGATCCAACCCATCTCGACCTCCACCAGGTAGACGGTGCGTGTTGCACCGTCACCTGTAGTGTCGAGCGTCTCAGCCCTTCTTCCGCTTTCTCGCTCTAGCACGCGGACGAACGAGCCCCATCGGCTCGCCAAGCACCTCGTACGTGGCGTCGAGGATGGTGCTCACTGCGGCCCAGAACGATGGACCCACCAGCCGCCGGACCGCGAGAGCGGTGTTCGGCTCCTTCAGGAGGATCATCTGGAACTTCCGCCCGTCCAGATAGCCGCGAGCATAGACCTCGCGCGCCGGAGTCCGGAGGATGACCAGAGCCTTCATCATCCCTTGGGCCACCTCAGTCTTCGAGCTTTTCCCGTGGGTGATCGTGACCTTCGGACCCGAGTGGCGCTTGACCATGCCTCATTGTATATGGTACGAAGCGATCATGCCCAAGAAAAAGTCTGCGACGTCGAAAATGGTGCACTGCCGCTTCTGCGAGTACTCGGTCCCGCTCTGGATCGGCAAGAAGAACCGCAAGAGCGAGAACGGACTAGAGACCTTGAAGCGCCACGTCAAGGCCGATCATCGCAAGGAGTACAAGGCGATCAAGAAGCGGAGCCTCCAAGAGATGGTCCGCTCGACGCCGAACGAACAGCGGGACGCCGTCGTCGCATGAGCCTCCTCGACGAGGCGAAGCACGAATTCGGCATGGGCATGCTCGGGGAGCTGCAGGCCACGAAGGAGAAGCTGGAGAAGGCCGAGGGGCGGGTGCGCGTTGGTGTCGCCATCGTCCTTCGCTGGGGGAGCGAGGTCCTCATGGGTCTGCGCAAGGGCAGCCACGGCGCCGGCACGTGGGCCTTCCCCGGCGGCCACCTGGAGAAAGGGGAGAGCGTCTTCCAGTGCGCCGCACGCGAGCTGGTCGAGGAGACCGGGACCGAAATCTCTCCCGAACTCTTCAAGAAGCTCACGTACACGAACGACGTCTTCGAGTCCGAGGGCAAACACTACATCACGCTCTACGTCGAGACCTTCTACGAGGGCCGGTGCGGCATCCCCCGCGTGATGGAGCCGGAGAAGTGTGAGAAGCTGCAGTGGTTCTCGGCCCCTCCGTCGCCGCTCTTTCTCCCCGTCCAGAACCTGCTCGCGACGGGCTACAAAATCTGGGGAGCGCGATGACGAAGCAGATCATCACGCATCTGACCGAGGTGCAGCTCTTGGAGATCAACGCGCGCCTCGTGCAGGGCAAGCCCCTCACAGCGAGCGAGGCGAACTCGCTTCTCGCCGAGGTTCTCCTCTCGCGCCGGCTCCTCGTTCGGTTCTGCAACTGGATCTATCAACCCGGCAAGTCGCAGGAAGAGCATCTCTCGACGCTCCGGAACCTCGTCACCGAAGCCCTGGAGCACCTCGGCCAGAAACCGCCCGAGGGCGCGCCGGAGATCCCAGCATGACCACGAAGCGCCTCTCGAACGAATTCTGCAAGGAGCTGCACGACAAGCTCGAAGCGAAAGAGCCGATCACTCCGTTGCTCCATCAGGGTGGTCCCTTCGGCACCGTGGAGGCCATGCTCGATGACATCCTCCAAATGCGCGGCCTGCTCCTCGGGCTCGTGGCCATCGCCATCAAGGGCAAGGACTTCGGCGAGGAGGTGCGGAAAGAGATGTTCCAGAAGCTCGTCGAGCGCACGATCGATTACCTCGCCCTGAACGACCCAAACGAGCCGACCGCCTGCATGTACTGCTGGGAGAAGGAGTCGGTGGGTAAGAAGGACGGGAAATTCATCTGCCAGGGCTGCGCCGACAAGCACGGCATGGATGCGTGAGCGCGGATGCCTGCAGCCATCAGCCGTGGGGACCTTGCTGCAAGAACTGCAAGGAGTCACCAGCCTACCTGGAGTTCCGGCTCTGCAAAAAGAAGTGCTGCGCGTGCAAGGAGTGCGGCTACTTCTGGGGGCAGGCGGCGCCCGAGAACCTCCG
>JASHPH010000349.1 GCA_030038255.1 Candidatus Sulfotelmatobacter sp.
CAACGCCGAGGAGACCTCCACCCAAGCTAGCGTGGTGGCCGCGAGTGTGGAACAGGTCAACAAGAATTTGCAGACCGTGGCTACGGGCACCGAGGAAATGAGCGCCAGCATCAAGGAAATCGCCAAGAATGCTCATGAGGCGGCCAAGGTAGCGACCAGCGCCGTCAAAGTCGCGGAGGAAACCAACCAGATTGTGAGCAAGCTGGGGGATTCCTCGACCGAGATCGGGCAGGTGATCAAGGTCATCACCTCGATTGCCCAGCAGACCAACCTGCTGGCCTTGAACGCCACCATCGAAGCGGCCCGGGCCGGCGAAGCTGGCAAGGGGTTTGCGGTGGTGGCAAACGAGGTCAAGGAATTGGCCAAGCAGACGGCGAAAGCGACCGAGGACATCAGCCGCAAGATCGAGGCCATCCAGGGCGATACCAAGAGCGCGGTCAGCGCCATCAGCCAGATCAGCGAGGTGATCAAGCAGGTCAACGACATCTCCAATACCATCGCCACGGCCGTGGAGGAGCAAAACGCCACGACCAACGAGATGGCGCGCAATGTGAGCGAGGCCGCGAAAGGATCAAGCGAGATTACCAAGAACATCAGTGGCGTTGCTGAGGCGGCGCAGAACACCACCCACGGTGCCAACGACTCGCTCAAGGCAGCGCAGG
This sequence comes from Candidatus Sulfotelmatobacter sp., assembly GCA_030038255.1. Classification (GTDB taxonomy): domain Bacteria; phylum Acidobacteriota; class Terriglobia; order Terriglobales; family Acidobacteriaceae; genus Sulfotelmatobacter. The sequence continues at coordinate 663 of JASHPH010000349.1, forward strand.
CGCTGTCGAAGATGTCAACCCAACTCCAGGAACTCGTGCAAAAGTTCTAATGCAGTTGGATCGGAAAACGCCAGCGACAATGCAGCGACCAGGTTTGCAACTCGTGGGGGTCAGCTTCCGCACTGCGCCTATCGCGGTGCGGGAGCAACTCTCTTTTGCTGCTTCCGAGACCATCGCACTTCTGCGCGCGGCGGGTTCTCGCAGGCCGGATCTGGAAGCCGTGGTGCTCTCCACCTGCAATCGCACGGAGTTTTATCTGGGGCCGGCTACGGATCCCGAGCTGGTGCAGAACTTTCTCATGCTAGTGCGGCAGATGCGGCCTCAGGCGCCGATTCTGCACGACGCCTGTTACCGCTACCAGCTCGGGGGGGCGGATGCGCTCCGTCACCTGCTTCGAGTTGCCTGTGGACTGGATTCGGCAGTCCTAGGGGACCTTCAGATTGTTTCTCAGGTTAAGCAGGCGGTGCAGTTGGCCTCTGTTTCCGGGACGCTAGGTCGCAGCCTGCACCAAGCCTTTACTGAGGCCATCCGCGCCGCACGTCGTGCACGTTCGGAGACTGCAATTAGCCAGGGCGCAGCCAGTTTGGGATCGGCTTTGATCGGATTGGTGGGGGGCCATCTGGACCAGACCCCTCGGAGGGGGCCGGCGCGTATCCTCATCTTGGGCGCGGGCCAGATCGCTCGCGATATTGGTACGCATCTGGCAAAACGCGGTTGCGGAGAACTTTGGTTTTTCAACCGCACGTTAACCGGGGCGGAGAGTCTTGCCCGCCACTGTGGCGGACACGCGTTGCCCCTGGCGCAGCTGGAGTCAGAATTGGACGAAGCGGATGTGATCATCGCCGCAACCGCAGCGCCCGAACCGCTGCTTCGACGTGCGGTCTTGGACCGGATCGCGACCCAAGGCCGCTCCCCACTGGTCGTGGATGCCGGCATGCCGCGCAACGTAGAACCAGGGTCGTCACTGAAGGTGTGGGATATCGACGATATCCGCGAGCGGCGCGAGTCGGTGTTGGCGGAGCGGCAGGCGGCTGTGCCTGCCGTCGAACAAATCATTGAAGAACAAATCGCTGCTTGGGAGCGCTGGCAAGCCGCGCAGGAACTGGAGGCCGACATTGCCTTACTCTACGAATCTGCGGCCAGAAGAGGCCGCGAAGCGGCAAGCGAGTTGTTCGCCTCCGGCGCCGTCTCGTGTCCGCAGAAGGCCGAGCGCATTGTTTCCCGCGCCATCCGGCGCGTGCTCCATGAGCACACGCGCAAGTTGCGGAACCACGCCTACCAGCGGGCATCGTCCCCGGAGAGTGCCACCCTCTGGGCCGCGCTAACCCGGAAAGTCCGAGAACGAGCACAAACACAATAGACCATGCCTCCAATTCGAGTCTTGATCGTGGACGATTCCGTGGTGGTCCGGAAGGTGCTGAGCGATGTTCTGGGTGCCGATCCCGAGCTTCAGGTCGTTGGCTCCGCAGCCAGCGGCTACCTTGCGCTGGCGAAGATCCCACAGCTGAACCCGGATCTGATCACGCTGGACATCGAGATGCCCGGCATTGACGGCTTGCAGACGCTCAAGCAGATCCGGCAGCTGTATCCCAAGCTGCCGGTCATCATGTTCAGTACGTTGACCGAGAGGGGGGCAAGCGCCACGTTGGAAGCCTTGTCCCTGGGCGCCTCCGACTACGCGACCAAGCCCAGCAACAGCGACAGTTCGATCGGGGCCCGCGAACATGTCCGCGTGGAACTCATTCCCAAGATTAAGAGTCTGGCGGGGGCGGGCACGGTTCTACCTGCCCGCTCTCTGGCCAGACCGCCCCTGATTTCGTCCCGGTCGGCTCACAAGAACATTGACATCGTAGCCATCGGCACCTCCACGGGAGGACCGAACGCGCTGGCAGCGGTGCTGCCGGTCATCCCGGCAGATTTGCCTGTACCAGTGGTGATCGTGCAGCACATGCCGCCTCTGTTTACCCGCCTGCTGGCAGAACGGCTCGATACGTTCTCGCCCCTCAAGGTGCGGGAAGGGCAAGCGGGACAAAAGCTGGAGCCGGGACAAGCTTGGATTGCCCCCGGGGGCTACCACATGACCTTGGCCCGGAAAGGAACGGACGTGGTCCTGGCGCTGAATGAGGACCCACCGGAGAACTCCTGCCGGCCAGCTGTGGATGTGCTGTTCCGTTCGGTAGCCGAAGTTTATGGGCCGAACGTGCTGGGCATAGTACTGACCGGGATGGGCGCCGACGGACTCCGCGGCGCGCAGCGCATTCGCGAGGTGGGAGGGGAAATTTTTGTACAGGACGAAGCGTCGTCGGTGGTGTGGGGAATGCCAGGCGCAGTGGTGACGGCCGGACAGGCGGATCAGATTTACCCGTTGGACAAGATCGGGGGAGAAGTTGTGCGCCGTGTGAATTCCCCTGGTCTGTCGGCGGCAGCAGTCTTGCGGGCTGCTCCGGCAAGAGCATAGGAGCAAGGGCCTTCGATTGTGGCCATAAACAGGTACGGGTGGACATTCAACATGGCAGTTGGTCTGGCAAAAGACAAGAGCAGCGCAACTTCGGCACAGGCCGATCTTAGCGATCCGGGCTACCTGAAGATCCGGGATCTGATCTACCAGATCTCCGGGATTTATCAGCCGGAAGAAAAGCTCTATCTGCTGGCAGCGCGTTGCGCGCGGCGCATGAACGTGGTGAACGCGAAAACTCCTGCGGAATACTTGGAGCATCTCACGGTGCGCGGAAACCGCGAGGCCGAGCTACGGTTGCTGTTGAACGAAATTACCATCGGCGAGACCTATATGTTTCGCAGCCCACCGCAACTGGAGGCGCTGCGCACGGTGGTGCTGCCGCAAATCCTGGAGGCCAAGGGCAAGATGGGATTCAAGCGCCTCCGGATCTGGAGCGCCGGCTGTTCCACTGGAGAGGAACCCTATACTCTGGCGATGTTCCTGGTGGAAGAAAGCGACAAATTGCTCAAAGGCTTCACCTTCGACATTATGGCCACCGACCTGAACGATAACTCGCTGACCGCGGCGAAGGCCGGCATCTACGGAGAGTACGCCCTGCGCAATACCACCGAGGCCTTGCGCCGGAAGTATTTCAAGCCCGTGGATGACAAGAAACTGCAGGTCACGGACCAGCTGAAAGCTCAGATCAACTTCGATCGCGTCAACCTGAGCGACAACAGCAAGATGCTCTTCCTCAAAGGCATGGATTTGATCTTCTGTTGCAATGTGCTGATTTATTTTGACCTGGCCTCCAAGCGCAGGGTGGTGCAGCACTTCTACTCCAATCTCCTGCCCAACGGGTATCTGTTTCTGGGCCACGCCGAGTCCCTGTACCAGGTGGACGACACTTTCCGTCTGGTGCATTTCCCCGGGACCATCGGGTACTGGAAACCGTCGGCTGGGTATAAAGACGGAGGCAAGCCATGACTGCGGACCGACTCGAGAAACTTCGTCCCGCCATCAAAGCTCTGGAGGCGATGCCCACGGTACCGGCGATCATTCACCCACTGATCTCCATGCTGCGCCAACCCGCCGAGCAGGTGGACATGGACAAGGTGGTGGAGTTGGTGGCTTATGACAAGACCATTGCGGCGCAGTGCCTGCGTATGGCGAACTCTCCTTTGTTCGGTCGGCGGCAAATGGAAACCGTCCGCAGCGCCGTGATGGCGCTCGGCCTGAAGCGCGTACAGGCCATCTTGTTGGGCTGCTGCCTGAACACGACCGTGCCCGCCAACAAGTGGGTCTTGGACCCGCTGATCTTCTGGCGGCACTCCCTGGGCTGCGCCCTGGTCAGCCGCAAGATGGCGCAATTGATCGGATATGCCGATCCCGAGAAAGCTTACCTCGCCGGCCTGCTCCACGACCTCGGAATCTTGGTGAACTCGCTGGTGTGCACCGAGGAATTTCGCGTATGTGTCCGGGCCGCGACAGAGGGGCACATGGCTTTCGATCGCGCCGAGGCGGAGCATCTCGGTTTTACCCATTGTCAGAGCGGGAAAATCCTGGCCGATCACTGGCGTCTGCCCGACGAAGTCAAAGAGGTGATTGAATTTCATCACGAGGTTGAAGCGGCCACGACGGCCCGGGCTCTCGTCTCGCTAGTGCATCTCAGTGACTTGTTGTGCCGGGTACGCGACCTGGGCTATGGCTACTACGAAGCCATGGGCGTGAATTTCACCGGGGATGCCGCCTGGGCCATCCTGGTGCAGCACCACCCGCCGCTGGGAAGCATCGACTTGGCCCGACTCTCCATGGATATTGATGGGGCTATGGGAGAGATCAGTGCCGTGGTGGATGCTGTCTTCCGGACGCAGCCGGTCGCATGAGCTGCGATTCTAGCGATCCAGCGCCGCCCTCACTTTCTTGAGCAGCGATGCCCTGGCAAACGGCTTTTCGACGAGTTCGGTCTCCGGGTCAATCTGCCCATAGTGCTCCAGCCGATCGCCCGCATAGCCCGACATGTACAGCACCCGGATTTCGGGCCGGACTTTCTGCAGTTGGGCGAAGAGCTCCGGGCCCGACATGTTGGGCATGATCACATCGGTCAGAAGAAGATTGATTTTGCCGCTCTGGGTTTCGGCCAGGGCCAGAGCCGCCGCGCCGTTCCCGCCGGTCAAGACCTTATACCCTTTGTCCTCCAACAAGATCGCGGTCATCTCACGCAGGACCGCTTCATCTTCTACTAATAGGATGGTCTCCGACCCACCACGGATCATGCCATCCGCCTTCCTTTCCGATCCAGCCGCTTGCTCCTCCACCCGGGGAAAGTAGATTTTGAACGTGGTGCCATGATCAGGCTCGCTGTACACCCAGATATGACCATGATTTTGCTTCACGATGCCATACACCGTGGCCAGGCCCAGCCCCGTGCCTTTTCCTACAGGCTTGGTGGTGAAAAAAGGGTCGAAGATGTGAGGCAGGATCTTCTCGTCAATGCCGGATCCCGTATCACTTACTGACAGCATGACGTAAGGGCCCGGAACTGTTCCCACGTGTTCCTGCGCATAGTGGTCATCAAACTCGGCGTAAGCAGTCGTGATAACGATCTCGCCGCCTGTGGGCATAGCATCCCGGGCATTGACCGCCAGATTCATCACAATCTGGTCAATCTGCCCAGGGTCCACCTTAACCAACCCGAGTTGAGCGCCGGTCTCGAGTGACACCTCTATGTCCTCCCCCACCGCTCGCCGCAGGATGTCCAACGATTTGCCGAGAACCGAGTTGAGATCAACCACTCTGGGAAAAACGACCTGTTGCCGACCGAAGGCCAGCAGTTGCTTGGTCAGGGCAGCTGCCCGTTCGGCGGTGTGCTTGATCTGCGAAACGCTCCGCATGACCGGATGAGCGGGTTCCAGCCGGACCATCGCCAGCTCGCTGTATCCGGTGATCACCGCCAGCAGATTGTTGAAATCGTGAGCTACGCCTCCCGCCAGGCGTCCCAGGGCGTCCAGTTTCTGGGCCTGCTCAAATTGCGCTTGCAACTTCTTCTGCTCGGTCACATCGTGGCTGATGTTGGCCAAGGCTGAGACCTCGCCCGTGGCCGGGTTCGTAATGGCAAAGGCATATTGGTACACGCTGATGGGTTGACCGCTTACAAAGTGCCGGAAGCGAGATTCCCCCTCCCAGGACTTACCCTGCAGCAAGCCGATCACGATGTCGGCCACCTGTGAAACGTCGTCGCGGAAGACGAAATCGTCAATCTGCAACCGTGAGATGTCCTCGTCAGGCCCCAGGCCGACCAGTTTTCGCCCGGCCGGGTTCAGGTACAAAATTTCTCCGGCAGTGGAGGCCAGGGCGATGAATTCGGAACTGCTCTCGATGATCCGGGCCTGTCTGGCAATCATCTCTTCGGCCTCGACGCGCTCGCTGATGTCTTCCACCGTGCCTTCGTAGTAGAGCACTCGCCCCTGCTCATCGCGCTGGACGCGGCCGCTCGCATTGACCCAAACAGCGCTATCATCCTTCCGCCGCATTTCCATCACAAAGTCGCGCACGACACCTCGCTCCTGGATGCGACGCTGGAATTCGTCGCGGTCAGAGGGCCGCACGTACATCTGATGCCGGAGGTCGGTGACTGCGGCCATCAACTCCTCCGGCGAGCCGTAGCCATAGATGCTGGCCATGGCTGGATTCACGCTCAGATAGCGGCCCTCGGGTAAGCTCTGGAAAATGCCCACCGGAGAGTGGTCGAAAATGCTCCGGTATTTCTCCTCGGCGGTGCGCAGGGCGAGTTCGGCCTGCTTGCGTTCGGTGACATCCTGAACCGTTCCAATTCCTCGCACTGCCTTGCCGGCAGCGTCGAATTCAACTTCGGCTCGTTCCCGCACCCACTTGGTTGCGCCGCCAACGATAATCCGATGCTCGATGTCGTAGGGCTGCCCGTTAACCGCTGCATTCCAGCTTTGGCCGACGTATTCCCGGTCGTCGGGGTGCACGGTCTCGAGAAAGCGCGCCAGAGTCAAAGGCGCATGCAGCGCAACGCCGAACATGCGGTAAGTCTCCTCGGACCACGTCAGCACGTCGTTGACGATGTCCAGATACCAACTGCCGATGTGAGCAACCGCCTGCGCCCGTTTCAAATCGGCCTCGCTCTCGCGCAGGGCGAGTTCGGCCTGTTTGCGTTCGGTAATGTCCGCCGTCGCGCCGATGGTGACGGTTTTCCGGCGCGCTGCGCCTTGCCCCTCGAAGTGGGTTTGTGAGCGATAGAGCACCCAACGGATACTGCCGTCCGGCCGCACGATGCGATGCTCCACGTCAAATAAACCGTCCCCAGTGGGATCGTGGGCGCGCTGGACCGCTGCGGCGACAGCCTTCCGATCGTCGGGGTGGACGCAATTCAGGTACACCTGCAGCGTCATCGGTTGGTCCGGGCCGAGGCCATAGATCTCCCGCATCTCCGGCGCCCAGTAAACTGTGTCCGTACAGTGGTTGTGCTCGAAGATGCCGATGTTGGAAGCGCGAACGGCCTGGCGCAAGCGCTGCTGGCCCAGGCGCAGGGACTCTTCGGCCTTCACCTTCTCCGTGAGGTCACGCACCACGACGGTGAGAAACTTCTTCCCGTCCGCATCGAACCAGGAAATGCTGGCCCCCATGGGGAATTCTTCGCCATTGGCCCGCAGGCCCGCCAGAACCTCTCTGGAATTCATTCGCCGCCTTTGCTCGGGACCACCGGCGAAAGCTCGCATCTGTTCGCTGTGCAGGGAGCGGAAGCGCTCGGGGATGAAGCGGTCCAGTGTCTGGCCCAGAGCTTTTTGGGCGGAACACCGGAAAATCTTTTCCGCTGCCGGGTTCAAGACGACGATGCGCAGGTTCTCGTCCACGGTGATGATGCCGTCCATGGCGGAGTCAACGATGCCCGCCAGTTGCGCGCGGCTCCCGCGCATGGCCTGCTCTGCCCGCAACTGCTCGGTCACGTCGAACATCAGCGCCAAGGCGGCCTCCCGGTCGCCGAGTTTCAAATGGTGGCAGGTCACCCGCACATTTATTAGGCTGCCGTCCTTTTTCTGGTGGCGGAACGGGCCCGCGTCATACAGCCTGGAGGGGGCCGCTTTCAGGGTCTCAAGGAGCAGTGGGGTATCCTCCGGTGGCTGGAGGTCGCCGATGGTCATGGACAGGAACTCGACCCGCGAGTAGCCATAAGCCTGGACGGCGGCTTCATTGACCGCGAGGATGCGATGCGTCTCGCGATCATACACAAACAGAGGCAGCGGGTTGCATTCGAAGAGCGCGTGATATTTTGCCTCTGATTCCAGCAGGACTTCTTCCATTCGCCGCTGTTCGGTTACATCGGGGAGGGTACCAGCAATCACAGGTTCGCCGTCCGACTGGACGCCCGAGGCTTGCACTTCGACGTCGAGCCCGGCACCGCCTTTGTCGAGCGTCGGGGTGTTGTAACTCTCGCTGGAATCCTCGCCCGACCTATGCTTCCTAATACTTTCGCGACGATCAGCCGGTACGAGCAGCGCGCGGAGCGCAGGCCACCACCGCCGCGGCGCCGTTCCAGGTCCGTTGTGTGACAAACTTGGGAAGCCCCCTCTACACCCTAATTTGTTTGGCCCAGAGCGTGGCTTGCAAGCAAGTGATCCCAGTGAGGGAATGCTGCGGCGATTGATGAGGCCAAAGTCGAAACGCTTAATTCTACCCTTCGAGCCTCATCTGTCAAGCTGAAGTTGGGAAGGGGAAGGCCTACAGAGATGGTACACCGTTCGCTCGCCGAATTCAGACGGCCGGAGGTAGCACCTCATTTCAATCACTGGCTGTCTTTCTAGGATTGTGTCGTCATGAGCGAAGCCGTTTTCCAGGCGAAGCGAAGTGAGTTCGCGCGGGGCGTTTGGGTGCCGCGCGTGAGATCCTCCGCCCGGCGAAAGTGCGCCGGGAGTCGGGATGATGCCTCGATGTGTGTATGAAATTCAAGCTAGGTTCGGTATAGCGAAAATACATCGGGAACGCGCGTAAGAGGGACAAATGGAAAATGACGAGGCATCGGCAACACTCGTCATTTCTGTGGAGAGCGCAAAGCCAGTTAATTCATCGCGGAGAATTCGGTGAGACCCTTGGACACGGTGGTAATCAACTGATCCAGAAGGTAGTGAAGTTGCTCCTTCCGTGCGCCGATAGCAGGGGCCACCTGCTTCACTCAAAACTATTTTCGTCGGCGCGTGGCTGGCTGACTAAAGATTTACTCACGAAGCGCCGATAGCTTTGGGGGCTTGTGCCCTCATTTGCGTTGATTACGTTCTAATCCGCTGGGTTGTCACCGTTGCTATCAGGGTTTTTCGACGAACGGACGTTCTACGTCGGCGCGAGCCGACTCTTCCGCTCGACACCGCCACGACCTTGAGAGCCCGAGACTGGCACAGGAGGATTGCATTGTGATTTCGCTGAAAAAGTATCTTGAGATGGAGGTGAAGGAATCACGTGCTAGCGATCCCGATCCAGGTGAACTGCTTCGGGTGAGCCTGGAGTTGCATCGCTCTCTTCTGCAATCGATGGGCGACAGTGGGGCTCGGGCTTGCCCGGCCGTGAGTTCAGACCTGCAGCAGAGCCTGACGAAACTCGCTGACCGATTGGTCAGCGATATCACCTCCGCCCTATTGGCTGAAACTGGAGCTCAGGCTAGCGAGCAACTGCAGCAATGGGGTGACCGGACAGCAGAATACTTCAAGGCGAGAACTGCAGAGGTCAAAGAACTCTTAATCGTGCTAGCCCGCACGGCTGAATCCATCGGAGCACGGGATCAACAGTACGCCAATCACTTCAACCAGCTCACTGCTCGGCTTCGCACCATCTCCGACCTCGAAGACCTGACTCAAGTTCGCTCCTCGCTGGTGCAGCATGCCGCGGAACTGAAGTCTTACGTCGACCAGATGGAGCAAGACAGTCACAAGCTGCTGAAAAAACTTCAAACCGAGGTTTCCAGCTACGAGACCAGGCTCAAGAAAGTCGAGGAACTCGCGTTGCGGGACGCGCTCACGGGGCTGGCAAACCGCCGCAATGTCGAGCGGCAGATCGAGTCGCGGATCGCGCGCGGGGAGACATTTTGCGTGGTGATGCTGGACCTGAACCGGCTGAAACAAGTCAACGATAGGCATGGACATCTGGCGGGAGATAATCTGCTGCAACAATTTGCGCAGGAGTTGCGGTCCGGCTTGCGCTCTTCTGACCTAGTTGGCCGTTGGGGTGGAGACGAATTTCTTATCGTTATCGATGGCGAGACGAGCGGAGCGCAGGCTCAGATCGAACGATTGCTGCAGTGGGTTTTCGGCGAATATACAATCCGCCTTGGAAAAGGTTCCGGTGAGGTAAGGGTCCACGTGGACGCCGCGATAGGACTAGCGCAATGGCAACCTGGCGAAACAACGACCCGGGTCATCGAGCGGGCCGATGCGGAGATGTACAGGGAAAAGAAGGAAATGGCACGGAAGCAATAGTCTCGGGAGCCCGGGCAAACTAAGAAAATGCGCTACCCATCAGCATGCGACTTCTGGAGCAGAGGATGGACAAATTCACGAGAATGGGCAACAAACCAGAGCCAGGTACAGTAGGCTGGATCTCGAGAAACAATCTCGGCCTCCGGTCGGAGCGGAGCTTTTTCCTTGCCCGGACTACTGCTACGAGGAGCTTGTCGCATCGGTCATTGTGAGGAGCTGAGCTAGACTGCTGCCGAGAACACTTAGGCTTTTTTCGGCCCCTGAGCGTTTCAACCTCCCTATCTATTTACACATCACACGTCCCACCAGGCGACTTGTCCCTTACCGATTACGCTCGTCCTTTTGTGACAGTGCCGGGATGATGTATTGCGGCACCAACTGAAGTCCCCAGCGGTACCATTTCGTGAATTCCCCATAGCTTCCGCCGTTGATGCTAACGACGAGGTCGAGGTCAGGAATCGCCATTACGATCTGGCCACCATTGCCACCCGCGCTATACGCGCGGAAAATCCGGTCTCCGACCTGCAGGCGATTGATATGCCAGCCGAACCCGTATTCGTGCGGGGCGTCGTAATTGGTCTGCGGATCGAACGTGGAATACTCAGTGGTGGATTGCCGTACCCAGTCCTCACTAATGATACGGGTAGCGTACCAGATGCCACCGGAAAGATAGAGCTGGCCGAGCTTTAGCTCGTCGCGGGGCCGGAGATAGAGCCCGCCGCCCATATAGGCTTCGCCGGTAGGCATGAGGTTCATATGGTAGGTGCCAAACTGAAGCGGGCGCGCCAAGTAGCGCTCAAAAAACTCCGGCAGCCAAGAATGAGTGGCATGGGCTACGGTGCCACCGACGAGGTTGAGGTCTGCGGAGCAATACACGGCGTGTCTTCCGCCCGCTTCGGCAGCCATCGGCAAGTCTAGGGTGTACTTGTACCAGTTCGGCTGGGCGGTCTGGCTCTGCATGTTGCCCTCGTTGCCGGGGGAGGCATCGTCGTTGTCGTCGCAAGCGAAGCCGGAGGTCATGGTCATCAGTGCCTTTAGCGTTATACGACTCTTGCGCGTGTCCCAGTTGGCAAATGGCTTGTCCTCCGAGAAGAGAGGATAAATTGGCGTGTCGGGGCTAAGATTGACGCCACCGTCGCGCGCGATACCGACCAGGATTGGCGCGAAGGTCTTCGAGGCGGAGCGCATGTCGTGTGGCCGCTCTTTGTCAAAGCCGTGAAAATATTCTTCCAGGACCAACTTGCCATGGCGTGCAATGAGCAAGCTGTCGATATCCTCCGGATTGTCCGTGGGATCGGCAGTCAAAATTTTCTCGATCAGAGCAGCAATCGGCTTCTCAGAGATGCCGACGTCAGCAAGTGACGCCGTTGCCCAGCCGTCGCCAGCAATTGGTTTGCTGTAGGTATATTTTGCGGTCTCGGGAGTACGGGCGTAGAAGCCCAATGCGTCGCCGCGGTCTCGGCGTGAGAGTGGAAGCGGCGGGTAGGAATCGAGCAAACTGAGGAACAGGCGATCGGATGCCTTGTCCCTCATACCGTTGAAGCGGTCTTGGGGACGTTTGGGATTTGTGAAGGTGAGGTTCGAACCGTTCAAAGTCACGTCATAAGAGCGGCGACGGAAGAGATTGAATTCGGGATTGACGATGACCGCGGTAATGGAGCCACCCGGCTGCGGCTGAATAGAGACATAGAAGGAAACGTGGTCATCAAGGGGGACGACCGCTCCTGTCCACACAGATTTACTCACGGCAACCAGCCGGACAGGAGTGGCGTAGCGGTTGTCATTTACGACGCCGACAGGCTGAATCCACTGGCCATTGATCGTGTTCGATGTCGGATCGAGCCGACCGCGAAACTCTCCTCCGCCGTCGGGCAACGAGAAATTAAGCCGATCCCCACTACGCACCACGGAAACTTCAAAACCAGCCATCGCGGCGCGCCATTCCGCCTGTCGCGCATCAATTGTTAGTGTGCCGCGCACCAGGGGTCCAAAGGATTGCTCCGCACTCCAGAGACCTATCAACGGATTGCCGGGCGGTGTGGTAGCTTGAGGGTAAAGCGCGCGGGGAATCGCCAGCAGCAACGCGAGCAAGAATAGGAGAAAGTGCATTCTTCGGACGAGGGTCAAGGCAAACGGTCCACTAAAAAGTTGCATACTGCTGAAAGCATTGCGCGCAATGCTCTT
>JASHPH010000350.1 GCA_030038255.1 Candidatus Sulfotelmatobacter sp.
GGCGAGTCGGTTGCCAGGGCTGCGGTCGACCACGGCATCGAGGTGACTCCCTTGACCCGATATCATCGCGGACCACCTTCTCGTGAGGGGCTGCATCTAGGATTCGCAGCTGTGAACGGTCATGAGATCTGGCGCGGGGTCATGGAACTTGCACCAGTGCTGAGGAGAGCCATGAATCGGCGTGCGTGATGCCACGGTGGCGGGAAAAACAAAACCGGGGACGGTTGCCCCTCCCCGGCGTCATAACTGACTTCGGCCGCTCGAACTTAATTGGCCTGGCTTACCTGATCCAGTTCAACGCCGTCGCCGGCGTGCACGTCTTCCAGGGCGAAGACGATCATGCCGGTGGAAGTCGTGGGAGTCACGCCGATGATCACGATCTCACCCACCGCCCGGCGGGGCAGATCACGTACGTGAATCACGGGGCCGTTGGACTTGGTGAACATCTTCGGGTCCACCGAAGGAGTCTTCGCTTGCGTATCTTCGGCAATCGCAGCCTTGAATGAGAGTGAATCGACAGGGTCTTCCAAGTCCGCCTGATAGCCGCGCACCGCGCGGAAGAAGTCCCCAACCTTTACGCCCTGGTTGGCGCCCACGTTCATGTAGACCTTTTGGCCCGTGCCCAGCTCGGAGTCGAAATCCTTGCCCATGACGATGCGGCCAGAAACCTTGTTGCTGGCGGCCAGGAAGCGATCAAACTGGATCGGCGTGTGGAAGCTCACCGTCTGTTTTTCTGCAAACGGGATGGCCGTGTCGCCCGGGTTGAGGCCGTCGCACGAGTATTCGATCAGGGCGATGGCGCTGTGACTACGGGTATCAATAATCTTGACGCGTCCCACTTCCTCATAGGGCTGGCCAGTCGCCTTCAACAGCTTTTTCTGTCCGGGGTACATCTCGTACTCGTTGACGTCGCGGAGGGCGCGCACAATCTCGTACTGAGCACCAATGCTGTAGCCAGTCCCGTGCAGGTAAACCACGTCGCCGCGCGTGAACTTGGTGGTGCTGGGCGTCTGCAATCCGCCCATGATGTAGTTGGCGTCAGGCAGGACCTGTTTGTTGATGAATCCGGCACAATACAAGTCAGCGTAGGTGGGTGTCTGCACGCGCTCGGTCGGGAAGCCGCGCGTCGTCACAATCGTTCCCGCCGGAGCTTCGGCCGGAGTGGCATCGCCCGATTGGGCCCACGCTGCAGCCGCGAACAACAACACAAACAGTCCTGTTTTCTTCATGTTACCTCCGGGAAAGGAACGCAGACGTCCTCTTCCCCCAGTCCACAAACGTTAAGTGCCAGAAAAGAAAGGCTTCACGGGGAAGGTAACAAGAGGGTAAGGGTGGGTCAAGGTTACGAGGGTGTGGGGCAGGCTGGGGCAAAAGTTTTTCGCAGGAAGTATGAATCCGTTGTTGCATAAAGAATTACTGCCCTGTAATAATGCGCCGTCATTACAGTTAGACGATTCGATCTGCAACAATGAACTCGGCGCCCGTCTACACTCCGCGACTGTTGCCCTTGCGCCTGCCGCGCGTCTGTGTAGCAGTGATTGGCTCCGATGCCGGCGAAATGGCGGAGAAAGCGGAATCGCTAGTACGGGATAATCCCTTTCTCGAGTTCAGGTTAGACTACCTGTCGAAGCCCGGCCTGGCTCTTCCGAAAATCAAGCGCTTCGCCGACTCCCATCCAGGAACGGTGATTATTGCCACCTGCCGCCGGGTTGCCAATGGGGGCAAATTCCGCGGTTCGATCCATTCGCAGCTCGATGTCCTCAGCAAGGCCGCGGCTGCAGGCTGCCAATTGGTTGACCTTGAACTGCAAACCGCCAACAAGTGCAAGCCGGAGAAGCTGCAGAAGCTCCGCGGCAAAGCGGCGCTCATTCTCTCGTTCCATGACTTCCGCGGCACCAGGAAGCTGGAAGAAATACTGGAGAAGATGCTGGCCTACCCGGCCGACTTCTACAAAGTGGTCAGCACCGCAACCACGCTTTCCGACAACGTGACCATGATCAAGTTTCTGGCCAGCGAGGGCGACAAGTATTCGCTCGTCGGCATGTGCATGGGCGAGCAAGGCATCATCAGCCGCGTGCTGGGAGTGCGGGCCGGCAGCCTTTTCACGTTCGCCTCTGTCAGTGCCGGCGAGGAGACCGCACCCGGCCAGGTCACGGCGCAGGAATTACGCAGCGTTTATCGCATCGAGCAAGTGGACGCCGCCACGCGTGTGTACGGCGTGGTGGGTGATCCGATTGCACACTCGCTTTCGCCGGCGATCATGAATGCAGCCTTCCGGCGAGAGAACGTCAATGCGGTTTTCCTCGCGCTGCACGCGAAAACCCTGAAGGACCTGCTGACCTGCGTGCGCGAGATTCCGATTCACGACATCAGCGTAACCATGCCGTATAAGGAAGCGATCCTGCATCATCTGGATAATACCGACTCGCATACGTCGAAGATCGGCGCCTGCAATACGGTCGTGCGGGCACAGGATGGCAAGCTTTACGGCTTCAATACCGACGCCGCCGGGGTGGTGAGGCCGCTCGAGCGCCGGCTGAATTCGCTCGAAGGCGCGCGCATTCTGGTGCTCGGAGCTGGCGGAGCGGCGCGAGCTGCGGTATTTGGGCTGAAGGAGCGCGGGTCAGAGGTTTATATCTTGAATCGCAGCCTGGCTCCGGCCAGGAAGCTGGCGCAC
>JASHPH010000351.1 GCA_030038255.1 Candidatus Sulfotelmatobacter sp.
GCGAGACTTGCCGAAGAGTGGTTTGCCATATGTGGAGGTTGCGAAGTCACAATCCTCGACATCGGTGAACCACTCATCGACGTACTCAAGAAAGTCGAAATTGTCCACATGCCAGTCATCATGGACCACAAGCTCTTCGGTCAGACTGGCGAAAACAAGGAGATGGAAATCCCGGCAGCCGATGTCGGGCTGATCTCCGGAGGAATCCGCAACGAAGAACACAAGAAGCTGGCCATCGAGATGCGTAAGAAATGCAAGATCCTCATCTCGCTTGGGTCGTGCGCCTGCTTCGGCGGCATTCCTGCACTCAACAACCTGTACACGACCGAGGAAATATTCCAGAAGGTCTATCGCGATAGCGTCAGCACCGAGTCGAACGGCCTTCCAAACCAAGAGATCCCCGCTTTTACAGACCGCGTCTATGCCGTACACGAGGTCGTGAAAGTAGATGCTTATCTCCCCGGATGTCCAACAACGCCGGACATGGTCGCAAATGCTCTGGTTTCCATTCTCGAAGGCAAGCCCCTGCCGCAATTGCCTTCCAAGAGCGTGTGCGACGAGTGCCCGACAAAGCGCGAGAAGAAAGCGGTGTCGACATTGAAGCGCCGCTTCGAAGCCCCGGAATTCACGCCCGGCGCACCTCTGACCGAGATGCGATGCTTGATGGAACAGGGCTTCCTGTGCCTGGGTCCGGCGACGCGCGCTGGTTGCAGCGGGCACGATGGGGTACCGCGCTGCATCCGGGCTTACATGCCGTGTGAGGGCTGCTTTGGCCCATTGTCAGAAAAAGCCAATCCCATGGTGGACATGATGGGCGCTCTCTCCAGCATCGGCCTCGATCCCAAGCAGATTCCGGATCGAGCCCCAACCTTCAACCGTTTTGCCGGCGCTGGCCGTCTGCGGCCGACGCCCAAGAGGTGAGCCATGGCACAGACACTGGTAATTCAGCCTGTAACCCGCATCGAAGGCCACGCCAAGGTGACGATCAAGCTCAACGAGGCGGGCAACGTGGACACCGCCCGAGTCAACGTCATCGAACTGCGCGGCTTCGAGAAATTCTGTCTCGGCCGTCCCGTCGAGGACCTGCCGCGCATCACTCCGCGCATTTGCGGAGTATGCCCGTGGTCGCATCACCTGGCATCGGCCAAGGCTTGCGACGCGGTGTTCGGAGTCGAGCCACCGCCCGCCGGCAAGAAACTGCGCGAACTGTGCAACAGCGTTGCGTACATGGAAGAGCACATCCTGCACTTCTACATTCTGGCTGGAGCTGATTTCCTCCTCGGCCCGGATGCCGACTACTCGGTGCGCAACGTGATTGGCGTTCTCAAAGCAGCGCCAGAGGTCGCAACCCGCGTAGTGAAGGTTCGCCACATGTGCGCTCACATGCTGGAAATCCTGGCTGGTAAGGCGATCCATCCGCAGGCAGCCGTGCCCGGCGGATTTAGCAAGCCGCTGTCTGTGGCGGATCGTGATCAGCTGCGCAAGATGGCGGATGAGGCACTGGAACTGGCCAAATTCTCCATCGCCTTCGCCAAAGAGAACGTGTTCCCGAAATACCTCGACGTCGTGAAGTCGCTTGGTGTGATCACGACCGGCTTCCTCGGCACAGTCAAGGATAACGGCGCGCTGAACCTCTACGACGGCAAGCTCCGCCTGATGAAACCGGATGGCTCGTACCAGGATTTCCCGTACGACCGCTACACCGATTTCATCTCCGAGCACATCGAGTCGTGGAGCTACCTGAAGTTCCCCTATGCCAAACAATGGGGCGACGGTTTCTCCATGGATTTCGAAACCCCGAAGGGCATCTATCGTGCGAACACGCTGGCGCGCATCAACGTGTGCGATTACATCGACACACCGCTGGCGCAAGCCGAACTGGAGGAATTCCGCCAGAAATTCGGCCGGCCGGCTCAATTAACCTTGCTCTATCACTGGGCGCGGTTGATCGAATTGCTCTACAACGCGGAGAACGCGATTCGCCTGCTCGATGATCCCGACATCACCAGCACCGAAACGCGGGTGAAAGTCACGCCTCGCGCCGCTCGCGGTGTGGGTTGCACCGAAGCGCCGCGCGGCACGCTCATTCACGACTACACCACCGATGCCGACGGCCTGATCACCAATGCGAACCTGATCGTTGGCACGACTCACAACAACGCTCCCATTAATATGTCGGTCACACAGGCCGCCAAGAAGCTGATTCATGACGGCAAGTACGACCAGGGAGTGTTGAACACGGTAGAGATGTCAATCCGCGCTTACGATCCGTGCTTCTCCTGCGCGACTCATCGGCTGGATGGAAAGCTGGCGGTCAAGCTGGAGATTTACGACGCGGAAGGCAAGTTGCTCGACACGCTTGGAAACTGAGGCGATACAGCTAATGAGGGAGATCGAACAATTCGGTCTCCCCGACTTTTGCCGCAAGCCGACGCTCGTGCTCGGCATCGGCAATATTCTGTTCGGGGATGACGGCTTCGGTTGCGCCGTGGTCGACTATGTGGAAAGTCACTACGACATTCCCGAAGCCGTCTGCCTGCTCGATGCCGGCACCAGCGTGCGCAAGCTGCTGTTCACTCTTTGCTTAAGTCCTATTCGCCCGCAGCGCTTGCTCATCTTCGACGCGATCGATGCCGGACGCACTCCGGGCGAACTGTTCGAGATCGATCCGGCGGATATCCCGCCCGTCAAACTCGACGATTTTTCCCTCCACCAGTTACCCACCTCCAACCTGCTCCGCGAATTGCAAGACAGTTGCGGAGTCGAGATAAGAATCTTGGCGTGCCAGACCGGGCCCCTGCCTGACCAAATCTCCCAGGGACTCTCACCCTCCATTCAGGCTGCGGTTCCTCGAGCCGCAGACTGGCTGATACACGAGTACTTGCCAGGAGATCAACCAAGACGATGCGCTCCGATGGTCGAACATACGAATCCGGAAGCGTCTGAGGCTTTTCGGTAGTTCGCCGCTTGCGTGAGGTGAATATCATGCCACTCTCGTCATAACGCAAAGCGCAGGAGGGTCCTACGATGAAAGATTATTTGCTGAACCGAGGGGTCGTCGGTGTCGCATCACTGCTGCCCAGCCAAGACCCACCGTCCGGAAGCGATCGGCGGTCCGGCGAAGCTCCCGGTAAACCAGTTACCAATCTCAAGTCATCGCTAGCCAGTTGGTGCGCTCCGATTATCGTTGTGCTGGCGGTCATCATGATGGGCTTCGCCCTCGCGGCGATTTTGCTGGGCGACAAATAGCCAGCAGACGGAATTACTTGATCCAAGTAGCTCTAAGGCGTGACTGGAATCACTGACTGGCACCTCGCTCAACTTCAAACCTCTTGCAGTCCGGTGGCGGACCATACAGTATCCCCAATTGAAGACTGGTCTTGTTTCGCCTCCAGTTCGAGAACTGCCCACAATGCAGGCTACGCGGAGCGTTATTCCACGGTGAGGCTGAGCGGCAGTTTTCCGTTGGCTTCGACAATGTGGGCATTGGGTGCGGGGCGAGGTGGATTGGAATGAGGATACGGGGCCTGCGAGCGCAGCGGGGAACGAGATTGCCAGAATCAGTCCCGGCGCAGACAGGACCCTTAGATTCGAGGTCTG
>JASHPH010000352.1 GCA_030038255.1 Candidatus Sulfotelmatobacter sp.
CGATCAATGCCTGGGCGATCGATGGCTTCACCAAAGTATTTTGGCGAGATGAGCCGGTTTCACACCTTTGGCCTCAGGTCTTAGTACTTCTCGCGATTGGCGCTGTGCTGTTTGCCATCGCGCGCAAGATCGCGCAGCGCTGGGAATACGCGTGAGCTAGCGCAGGCTGACAAACCTGCACTATTCACCAAACGGCCATATATCCCTTGTCCTTGTTGCGATCGATTCGGTGGGCCTGTATTGCGGGACTTTGGCCACGAGGCCAGAAGTATTACCCGACCAAAAGCGAACGATTCTTGGTGACGAATGCTTCGACGGTCATCGGCGGATGGCCGGTGATTTCTTCGATGAGGTTGTTTCGGACTTCAAAGATGCCGTCTGCCAGGTCCTTCACGATCGACCGGCAGTGATCCTTAAAGTAGGTGTAGCTGCTCATACCGAGCAGATCCGCGAAATCACTGGCTTCCATTTGCTCATAGGGGATGGTTTTGCCGAGAACCTTCCCGACGATGCCAGCCACTGCCTGGTAGGAAACCTGCTCTGGACCAACCAACGTGTAGGTCTTTCCCGCGTGAGGTGAGGGATTCTCGAGGATGGCGGCAATGGCCCTTCCTAGATCTTCCGTGGCAACCGGCGTGTAACTCGATTCGGCGTTCCACGGCAAGATCATCTTCCCCTTCCGAATAATTGGCGCAATCCAGAGCAGCCATTCGGTGAAGAACGTCGCCCTGATGTGGGTAACGGGCACACCCGACCAATCGAAGGCGCGCTCGCTGAGCCAGTGATTGAGCGACGCGGGGCTGGTCGCGTCGGAGCGGGCTGGCAATTGCGACATATTGACGACCAGTTCCAGATCGGATTCTTTTGCCGCCTGGGCAAGGGCGACGCTGGCATCGACAATCGTGGGCTGGAGCGGATAAACGAAGTACGCCCTTTGCGCTCCCTTCAGTGCCGCCCGAACATCGTTGAGGTTCAATAAGTCCCCGTAGGCGACTTCAGCGCCAAGTTTCTGCAGCTCTCTCGAGCGGGCGTCGTCGCGACGCGCCAAGACGCGGACTTTGCAGTCTCGGGCCAGTAGCTTGCGCGCCACATGCCCGCCCGTGGCGCCGGTTGCGCCGGTGATGAGAAACGTTCTGTCAGACATGGTGATCTCCTTGGCTCCGACGTGGGAGCGATAGATGATGATTGACATCTATTAAGATGACGACTATCATCTATTTTGTCAAGCAGCGTTTTGTCGAACTGTTCCGAGGCGAACAGCGCCTCCAGTCAAAGCGCAAGGAGAGTCGATGCTATCGGCGGCGCCACTGACGAAGGAAACGGTCGAGGTCCACGGTCGGAGGATGGCGTTTCATGCTGAAGGCTCCGGGACGCCGATCGTCTTCCTACACGGAAATCCCACGTCATCTTATCTATGGCGTAACGTCCTGCCACCCCTCATTGGACAGGGCAGGTTGATCGTCCCTGATCTGATTGGCATGGGGGATTCGGAAAAGCTGCCGAACCCGGATCCAGACACCTATCGCTACACGACGCATCGCGGCTTTCTCTGGGCATTTCTCGATGCGGTGATCCCGTCCACCGAACCCGTCATTTTCGTCGCTCACGATTGGGGCTCTGCGCTGGCCTTTGACTGGGCTTCCCATCATCAGGGTCGCGTTCGAGGTATCGCTTACATGGAGGCGCTGGTCCGGCCCTTTGTAAGCTGGAGTGAATGGCCGGCGGCACAAGACCTCTTTCGAGGCTTCCGATCGGCGAAAGGCGAGGAAATGATCCTCGACAACAACGTCTTCGTTGAGCAGCTGTTGTTCGGTTCCAACCTTCGAAAACTCACTGACGCAGAGATGGCGGAATATCGCCGCCCTTTTGAGGGAAGGTCGGATCGCTGGCCGATCCTGACTTGGCCCTGTCAGATTCCAATCGGCGGCGAACCCGCCGATGTTGCGCAGATCATGAGCGCATACGCATCTTGGCTTCCGGACACGAACTTTCCCAAGCTCTTTATCAATGCGGAGCCAGGCGGCATTCTGATCGGCCCGGTACGCGACTTTTGCCGCACCTGGAAGAACCAAACTGAGATCACAGTCCCAGGTGTGCATTTCTTGCAGGAGGACTCCGGACCCGACATCGGACGAGCGATTGCGCGATGGGTTGTTCACTGTAAGGTCTAAAAAAGGAGTCGTTAGGACATGCGAAAATCGAGGACAGAGACAGCAGAGACCCGGCGGCGGATTGTCGAGACGGCGGCCGGAGAGTTTCGCCGCAATGGCATTGGGGCAACCGGGCTCGCTGAGTTGATGGCGCGGGCGGGCCTCACGCATGGTGGCTTTTACCGTCACTTCGATTCCAAGGAACAGCTGATTGGAGAGGCCTGTTGCACGGCAGTCGCAGGGATAACCCAAGCCCTGGAGCAAACCACGCATAACAAGCCGTCACGGGCGGCGCTGAAGGCTGCCGCCACGGCCTATCTCTCAGCCGAGCACCGTGATAATCCGGAGAGCGGCTGCCCGTTGGCTGCGCTCGGTAGCGAACTTGCTCGCGCCGATGCCAAGACAAAGGCTGTGGCAACCGCAGGTTTCGTCCGCTTGGTTGATTTGATCGGGTCGCAATTCGCTGGAAAGCGTCCCGACGCTGCTCGAAACCTGGCGCTTTCGGCGGTGTCGCTCATGATCGGCGCACTAACCATGGCCCGCGTCGTCGACGACTCAGGCCTTTCTTCTGAAATCCTCCGTCAGGCTGGCAGGCAAGTGCAGCGTATGGCTAGTTGACATTGCTTCTCATGGAATTCTCTTGCCGATCGCAAGACGCTGTGGAGCAATGCCGTAACAGGCCCCTTTGTCGAGGGTTTGGCTTTTCAGCAACGTGACAGTTCTCAAGATCGGTCCATTCGCCTGACCGGAGTTGGCCGAGTGGGTACTCACCTTAAGTGATAGGTTGATTTTGGACAGCAGCATCCGCGCTGATGCCGCATCAACCATTGTGAAAGTTCATCAATCATTGAAGCTCTAGCGCGGCCACGATGAACCTGACGCTAGTCAATAAGCAAACTCAATCAGACTGTGATTTGCGACGAACCCAGCTTTTTCGAGAGAACGCTGCGACGCAATATTGCTCGCGCTGCAACCGCATACCGGGCGATACCCGGCACTCAAGCAGTGGTTCTTCAAGTGAGCCACGATATATGTTCCCGTGCCTTTCCTTCGGTGGGCTGCCGCCACCACCATTCCGACATCGAATGCGTTCCGACCGGGGATAACCCGCTTGAAAACACCGCAGCCTAATACGTCCTTGTCTTTAGACTCGTAGATAAACAGGCCTCCCTCGGTCATGTAACTCTCGATTTCGCTCGAGCCATCGAAAAAGCCGTCATGGACCGACAACAGCATGGCCACATCGTTCTTACTAGCGACACGCGGCACGACCTCGGGATTATTGGCAAAACTCGCATCCACGATTCTTCTGAAAAGAAGACCAACCGTTCTCGTCCGCGCCGGTTTGGCCGCGGCGGCGGCAAGCATCAGGCAATCAAAGGTCTTGCAAAGGGCTCGAACAGCGCCGGATTTACTCAGCGCTAAATCAAACGCCTCGGATCGCACTTTCGATCCGCTTTCGAGCAGGAAGAACTCAACGATCGCTGCGTCATGGATGATCGCGTACCCGATCCATCGTTCCGAGTCGCAAATGAGCAGCTTCTTGCCTGTCTGAACGAGAGTTTCCACGTAGAGCTCTTGTGGCTCAGATAACGAGCCAAGATAGGCATTGCGAAGGAATTCCGGAATCTTTGCTATTGGTCTGACTTTAAGCATCGCGAGCAGCAAGGCGTAGATGGCGAAGCTACGCCAAACCATTGTGCCTCTAACTTGCCGGATTTCCGCAGCGCGTTCCGCGAACCAGCGCGGGAGCTCTATTGGCCTGCGCTGTCCTGCGAAAGTACAGGGTAATCCGTGTATCCTCTGGCATCGCCTCCATAGAATGTTTGCTGATCTGGTTCATTCAGAATGGCTCCAAGTTGGAGCCGTTTCGGCAGGTCGGGATTGGCCAAAAAAGCGCGCCCGTAGGCAACCGCGTCAGCATAGCCTGAACGTACCGCTT
>JASHPH010000353.1 GCA_030038255.1 Candidatus Sulfotelmatobacter sp.
TTCGCGGTCATTTGCCCGCTCGCCCTGCACCGTAGGCCTCTTCATCCGGTTCTTGTTCATCGGCTCCCGCTTTTGATCCACGCTTCTTTCAGACCCCGCCTCACGACGACGCCCTTGCGCTTCTCTAGTCCTTCACCTCCACCAGGTTGGACAGGGGACTTTCACCCCCAAGCTGTCGAACATGTTCGGCACACAAATCAAAAGCCCCACGCCTTGTGAGACGTGGGGCTTTTATTTTCAGTCAAGCCGGTGTTGCAATCAGGCCCGCGTTGTCAGCACCTTGTCAGTCATCGGCTCGGTCTGCTTACGCGGCTCCGGGCGATATTCCTGCCTCGAATCCTTGGGCGCTGAAGGGGTCTTGCCCGCGCTCCCCTCGACCATCGGCAACGAAATGCGCAACACTTCGTCGATGGTCTTGACGTAATGAACGGCAAGGTTCTCGAGTTGTTCAGGCGTGAGATCCTCGACGACATTCGTCTTGTTTTCCGCCGGAAGAATCACATCGCGCACCCCGGCGCGCTTCGCAGCGAGCACTTTTTCCTTGATGCCGCCAACCGGAAGCGCGTTTCCGCTTAGCGTGATTTCGCCTGTCATGGCAACGAGCGGCTGGATTCTGCGTCCCGTCAGCAGCGAGACCAGAGCCGTCGCCATGGTGACTCCTGCCGAAGGACCGTCTTTGGGAATCGCGCCAGCCGGCACGTGAATGTGAATGTCATGGGTCGCGAAGAAGTCGTCGGCAATCCCCAGCCGATCGGCATTTGAGCGTACCCAGGTTAACGCCGCCTGCATGGACTCCTGCATGACCTGGCCAATCTGGCCGGTCATGGTGAATCCACCTTTGCCTTTCATGGCGTTGGCCTCGACGAACAGCACATCGCCGCCAGCCGGAGTCCAGGCAAGCCCGACCGCGACACCGGGGCGCTCGGTGCGTTCGGCGATTTCGCCTTCAGTGCGAATCTTGATGCCGCCGAGAAATTCCTGAATGACTTCTTGCGTCACCGTGAGCTTGTCGGTCTTGCCTTCCGCCAGCCGGCGCGCTTGCTTGCGGCAGATGGTGCCGATGTTCCGCTCCAGGTTGCGCACGCCCGCTTCCCGCGTGTAATGGCGGATCACGTAGCGTACCGCGTCCTCGGGAAATTCGATCTGCTCCACCGCGATGCCGTTTTCGTCGATCTGCCGCGGAATCAGATACTGGAATGCAATGTGCACTTTCTCTTCTTCTGTGTACCCCTGCAGCTCGATGATTTCCATGCGGTCGCGCAGCGGCTCTGCGACAGGATCGAGCATGTTGGCCGTCGTGATGAAGAGCACTTTCGACAAGTCGAACGTCACGTCCAGATAGTTATCGCGGAACGTGGAGTTTTGTTCCGGATCGAGCGCTTCGAGCAGCGCCGAGGCGGGGTCTCCACGGAAGTCGCGACCGACCTTATCGATTTCGTCGAGCATGAACACGGGATCTTTTGTCTCTGCGCGGCGAATGCCCTGAATGATCTGTCCCGGTAGGGCGCCGATGTACGTACGGCGATGGCCACGGATTTCCGCTTCGTCATGGACACCGCCAAGCGACAGCCGCACAAACTTGCGGCCGAGCGCCCGTGCGATCGATTTGCCGAGCGAAGTCTTGCCTACGCCCGGAGGTCCCACGAAGCACAGAATCGGCCCTTTCATGCTGGGCTTCAGGCGACGGACCGAGAGATAGTCGAGAATGCGGTTCTTTACCTTCTCGAGATCGTAGTGGTCATGATCGAGAATCTCCTTGGCCTTGAGAATCTCGATTTCCTGCCCGGAAGTCTTCGCCCACGGCAATATCGCCAGCCACTCGATGTAGTTGCGCGTGAGCGAATAGTCGGCGGCCATCGGCGACATGCGTGAGAGGCGGCCTAACTCCTTGAGCGCCTCTTTCTTCACGTCGTCGGGCATGCCCGCTTCTTCAATTTTCTTTTTCAGATCTTCGACATCGCGCTGGCCTTCGTCCTGCTCGCCCAGTTCCTTCTGGATGGCCTTCATCTGCTCGCGCAGGTAGTACTCGCGCTGAGTCTGCTGGACCCGATCCTGGACTTCGCTTTGAATCTTGTTGCGCAGTTGCTGAACTTCCAGCTCCTTGGCCAGATGCTGGTTGATCTTCTGTAGGCGCACATGCACATCAGTGGTTTCGAGCGTGTCCTGCTTGTCCGGCGTAGAAAGCGAGGGCAGCGACGACGCAATGAAGTCAACCAGGCGGCCGGGTTCATCGATGTTCATCGCCACCGTGGAAAGTTCGTCGGAAAGCGTGGGCGAGCCCGCAACGATCTGCTGGAACAGCGTCAGGACATTGCGCTGCAGAGCTTCAATCTCGGATGTGACGGCGGGCGCGGTGCCCTCTGGCATCGGAGTGTAGTGAGCCCGCATGAATGGCGTCAGCTGCGTGAACTCTCCCAGATGCACCCGCTCCATGCCTTCAGCGAACACAAACAGGCTTTGGTTGGGCATCTTGACGACTTTGTGGACCACGGCGGAAGTTCCCACCGTGTACAGGTCGCTGGGCTGGGGGGTGTCGACGCGTGCCTCGCGCTGCGCCACCACGATAATCGTCTTATCCTCGCCCAGGGAATTAATGAGCTGCACCGAGCTTTCCCGTCCTACGGTAAGTGGCAAAACCGCGTGCGGGAACAAAACCGTGTCCCTCACGGGTAGCACAGGAAGAGCCCTTTGATCGTTTGTTTCCTTAATCTTAGGAGTGCGCTCGATGGGCGGCTGTTGAGTCATATTTCTCCTTGAGTATAACTCGCTCAAGTTTAGATGACGCACGAGAGGGAAAGGTTTCAGAGCCTCGTCCCGGCCCATGCGGGATGTCAAATTCTATTCCTGTATCGGCAGGCGTGGCACCATATCTAAGGTGCAGAGGCTAACGCGGACGTAGCCTCCTTGCCAAGTACGAAATTAGCACCGGCTTGTTACGAGTCTCGTTTTCGTAGCATCGCACATGAAAAAGGGGCTCGGCGCGTCCAGCAATCCCCCCTGGCTAGTGAGTACAAATCCGCCTAATGCACCATCACAACTGCTGCCACGCCTTAGAAAACGTGCTTCGCGGTATCGCCTCGGAAAACTAACTCGTGCAGCACTCTCTCATTGGCCGCATTCTGAACGTATATCTGCTGCGTTACCTCGGCTTTCTGCGCAAGTGGAACCAGCGTGCATTTCACCTTGATTTCAGGATTCCCGCGGCTCTGAAACACCATGATGTGATCCGTTCCCTGCATGGTATGGCGGATCACGTAGTTTCCAGCCGGTAACAGGGCCGTCCCAACCCGCGTAGGGACATCAAACGTGACTTTGTACGTGTCACGGATGCCCAGGTTCTTGTCGGCCGCACTGGCGAACGACACCAGGGCCAGCACGCAGATCAGAATTCCTACCACTTTCAACAGAGGCATAAATTCCTCCCTCCTCGATGATTCACTTATCCGGAAGACCGAGTCCTCCGTCCTTATCCCTAGAGTTTACGATCCACGTCCTTCAGCTGGATGTGTGCACAGTCACACGCCCACGCGGCCTCCAAGTGGTCTCTTTTTCGCTTTGACTTGGCCGCGGTCGCGTGCCGCTCAGGCCGCGCGGTAAATGCCCAGTACTTTGACGAACTCAGCCACCTCGCCGAGATGGCGCAGCGCATTGCGCGCCGCTTCATCGTCGCCGCGGAGGAAGTCTACATAGAACACGTACTCCCATGGCCGGCCTCGCATGGGCCGCGACTCGATCTTGCTTAGGCTGATGTCGCGCAGGGCGAAGACACTGAGTGACTTGAAGAGCGCTCCGGGCACATTCTTCACCTGAAAAGCGATGGAAGTCTTGTTTGCTCCGCGAGGAATCAGACGTTTGTGATCGGTCGCCAGCCTGGGGCGCCCCACGTCTCGTCGCCTTTGCGAGACATGCGACTTCCCCGTGCCACGAATCAGGAAGAAGCGAGTGAAGTTTTGCTTGTCATCCTCGATGCCAGCCTGAAGAATTTTTCCTGCATATTCCTCGGCCGCCTGACGGCCCGCAATGCCGGCGGCATCGCTCATCCGGTTCGCGATCACATGCTTCACGCTGCCCGCTGTGTCGTAGAAGGGCACCGCTTCGATGTGCCGGTGGCGTCGAAAAAAATTACGGCACTGGTCGAGTGCCACCGGATGCGAAAGGACCCGGCGCAAAGCTCGCAGGTTCACGCCGGGCGCGGCAATCAGGTTATGCGCAATGCGCAGCCGGTGCTCCGCCTGAATGAACACATCGCGTGCGACCAGAAGATCGGCGTGTTCGGCCACAGTGCCAGCCAGCGTGTTTTCAATCGGGATCACCGCAGCCTGGACTGATCCGCGCTCCAGTTGGTCGAATACCTCTACCGACCGCGCACAGGGCACGACTGTGCAGCGCGGCAGCATGCGCTCCGCCGCTTCATGACTGAATGACCCGCGTTCTCCCTGGATGGCAACTCTCATGTCGTTGATCCCGACATGGCAAGGTATCTGGAGAGGACGCAAAAGGGCAAATGATTTTTGCGAGGGCGAGGCTGCTCCGTCTTGCAAGCGCAGGTTTATGGACAGAGGGGAGCAGTCTTATAGTCAACGCACTTCGATGTGTCGATTCCGACTTGCCAGATAGCCGACATGTCCGGCTTGTTGGCAAAAGCGGTAAACCAGAAGATGTAGCCGAAACCGCCGAAGTCGATCTCTTGGCCATTCCCAAACTCGTCGGCTTGCGTGTTGGGATCGCAGGTCGTTCCGTAGTAAAGGTTCGCGTTAAACGAGTACTCCCCTGGATTCGTGACGGTGATGTAGACACCCTGGTAATACTTTTTGCCTTGTTTGTACCAGCAGCCCTGGAACTTCGCCCCGGCATCGGCCGGCGAAACGTCGCTTGCAAGCTCCCCCGGTCGCAGCGGCACGGCAACCCTTCCATAAGATCCACTTGACGACAACGCGGCGGACTGGCTGTGAGGAACCGATGCAGGAGAACTGTCAAGTCTCGCGACCGAACTGCAGCCAGCCAGACATAGCAGAACACCCGGCAAGGACAAGTAGGCCGCGCGAACCACACGATGGATGGTCACGAAGCAGTACCTCGCACGAGAGAGATTCAATCTTTGGATAATTTTCTTATCGGCAAGGTCGGTTGGAGGACTCGGAAGGGCAAATCAGAAGTACATCGTGCTGCACAATCCGACTTCTCCAGGTCAGTCTTGGACTCCAGAGGAGTGGAGCGGGGATTTAGAGATTCTTGCTCAACACCAGCGCGTCCACCCCGTTCGAGTAATACCTGGGCCAGATACGAACTATGCTGTAACCATGGCGTTTGTAAAATGCCAGAGCAGCACTGTTGTCGACCGCGGTTTCGAGGCTAACGGCTTCTGAACCCGACGCCTGCAGCCGCTTTTCCGCCGCCGCCAGCAACTGCGAGCCTACACCTGACCTGCGGGCCGCCTTGGCAACATCAATCGTGATGATGTGACCTGTCGTTCCACCCTGAGCCACGATGAACCCCGTGACCGAGCCCTCGTCGCCGTCGGATCGAGCGTTGTCGGGATCTTCCGCCACCAGAGTGAACGCTCCCCGACGGCGGATATAAATCTTCAGTTCCTGTCGAGTATAGGAGATTCCCGGCGGAAAGCACTCCTGATCCAGGCGCCAGAGCATCTCGAAATCTTCGGGTTTGAAATCGCGGATGGCAAAGGCCACGCTGTAATTGTAGCGGGCGAAATACTAGGTGAGCCCAGGCTGCCTCAGCCCTGGCGACATGGCTTCACCTCCCGTTCCGGCTTTTTCCACAGCCCTCCGGTCAAATTCCGGCAAAAAACTTGTCTTGGAGCCCATTGGCCCCTTGCTCCGGTCGCAACCTCGGACGTACCATCGACATCAGAGGAGCGTGGGGGAGAGGACTTCGTGGGGCGCCTACTGCTGATCGACGTTGTAAGTGCGGTGGTGGCACTGGGGTTGTGGTACTGCCTGTTTGCCGCCTACAACCGCCGCAAAGGCAGTGAGGCCTTGCGCTGGGTGCAATCTGCCTGCGCGGGCAAGGGACGCGTCCTCGATTCGCACTGGCTTAACAGTTCCCGCCTTTACGCCCCACTACAATTCCCTTCCCGCAGCTTTGAGAACGCGCGCGTCACCGTGAGGTTCCGGCCGCGGCCTCTTCCCATCCAGTGGCTGGTGAGTTGCTGGCGCAAGCAGAAAGAGACTTTGACATTCGAGGCCGACCTTGGCGGGTCACCAACTTTTCATCTTGAAGTCACGCGCCATCGCTGGTGCGCTCACACGCGAGGCGTAACCACCCAACGCCGGGACGGCCGCGAGTGGGATGTCTACGAGCCCGGGCCTGTCATCCTGACCACGCGCACTCACTGGACTCAGGATCCCGCCGCTGAACTCAACGCCTTGATGGCCGTTCGCCAGCAGGATGTGTTGAAGGTATGCTTCCATCCCAAGTCGCCGCAGTTCTCGGCGACCGTTTCGCTCGACGCTCTGGCTGATCCGCGCACGGCTGCAGGCTTCCTGACGACGCTGCGGGAACTGGCAGCCGGCGCCTCGGCGCACCGTCAGTAAGTTGCGATTAAAACAAAACTATGCGCTGCGGCAGGGCTTCCGTCGTCGCACCCGATTGACCTCCGAAAAACTCGGTGCTACGATTTTGCCGGTTTCGCTCCTCCGCGTTTTCTGAGTCCCTGTTGCCGCATCCTCCCCTACCGGAATGTTGGGACTCAATGGGCCACTTTTCAACCACCGTCCAAGCTTATTAGGAGGTCACCATCATGCCAAGGTTCCGCACACCTCTATTCGCCACAGCTTTGGGTTTGTCCGCCTTCTGCGCATGCCTCTTGCTGGCCGCAACTCTGGCTTCAGCGCAAACGGAAACGATCATTCACAATTTTCAACAGAGCAACCCCAAAGACGGGATGAATCCGTACTCGGGACTGATCGCCGATCCGGAGGGACGCCTCTATGGCAACGCATGGATGGTCGGGGCAAGTGATAACGGAATCGTGTTTGCGATGGCTCCTCCCACCACGAGCGGCGAGTCGTGGCATTACGGGATTCTCTACAACTTCGGCGAAGCGCCTGACGGCGCCAATCCGCGCGGTAACATTTTGCGCGACAAGAATGGCAACTTGTACGGCACCACGCAGAATGGCGGCAGCTATGGTTGCGGCACGGTATATGAACTGAGTCCGCCCGCGCAAGCCGGTTCCAAATGGGCTGAAACCATCCTCCACGACTTCGACTGCACACAGGGAGCGACCGACGGGGCCGACCCGACGGCTGGAGTAATCTTCGACGACGCAGGAAATCTCTGGGGCACTACGAGTGGCGGCGGCACGGCCGGACTCGGCACGGTTTTCGAGCTAGCGTCTCCCTCCACTTCTGGCGGCACGTGGACGGAAACTGTGGTTTACAACTTCCAGGGAAATCCGGACGGTTCCGAACCCTTTGGCACGCTGGTCTATGCAGGACACAACAAGTTCTACGGCTTGACTCCCTACGGCGGCAGCGACGGCCATGGCACTTTCTACGAAGTTTGGAGCGATGGCACAGAGAAGGTGATTCACTCCTTTCTAAACAAGGAGGATGGCGGCTCTCCCGCGGGCACGCCTATCCTCGACGGCCACGGCAACGTCTACGGCTCGGATAATAGCGGTGGCTCGACCGGAAACGGAGTGGTCTTCGAATTTACGCCGCCGACTGGCGACACTGGATGGACGGGAAAGATCCTTTATGATTTTCTGGGAACGGACGGCTCCAGTTGTCAGGGACTTGTTTTCGACAGCACAGGAGCGCTCTATGGATCAACGTGGGGCGGAGGCAGCGCCGGTTTTGGAACGGTGTTCCAGTTGACGCCGCCCACTTCTAGGGGCCAATGGAGCGAGACGGTTCTACACAATTTCGCCGGGCCACCCAGTGACGGACAATCTGTGTGGACCGCGCCGGTGGTCGTCGACGGTGTGCTCTACGGAGTCACGTATAAGGGAGGCGCGGAGAACATGGGGACCGTATTCGCCGTCACGCCATAGGAAGGTTGGAGAAAAGCGCGTGGAAAATTCTGCCGGCCGCAGCAGTCGAACTGCCCACTCAAGCCAAGAGCTGGCTTGAGTGGGCCATCCGTCCGTATGGAGCTCGGCTCTTAGTTTGACCGCTAGTTTCCAACCCTTGAAACCCCTTCCTCCCGATTCCCGAAATAAATCCCTTTTATGCCCTGCATCAGCTTTTTCGATTGGCCGGGTCTCGCCTCCCGCGTTATCCTTCGCGGTTGAGCTAGCGTGTTGAAACCAGCCAATTCAACTCCCCTTGTCGTCGCGCTGTTGCTTTGCCCAGATCATAAATTTGAAGTCGAAGGAGACTGATCTACATCCATGTCCACAGAACTGCGTAATTTCCTGGCCATCCATTACGACGAACTGGAAGAACTCAATCTCAAAGCAAAGGATCAGCGCAAGAACCGCGTCGCCGCTCACAAAATTCAGGACGAGCGGCTCAAATACCTGACGGACGAAAAACGGATCAAGGCCGTGACGGTGCTCTTCAGCGATCTGGAAGGGCGCCTGCACATGCTCGACTATGACAAGAAATTTTTGCTCAAGAGCTACGACAACCTGACGTTTGACGGCTCGTCCATCCGCGGCTTCACCGCGCAGCGCGAGAGCGACCTGCGTCTGGGCATCGATTGGGCGGCGTTCTACTGGGCGCCGGCCGACGTCTTTGGTCCCGGCAAAGTGCTGGTGTTCGGCGAAGTCATCGATAAAAACGGCGAGCCTTACACCGCCGATATTCGCAGCATGCTCAAGCTGTTCGCGACTGATCTGCACAAGAAAAAGAACTACACCCTCAACGCCGCCAACGAAATCGAAGGCTTCCTATTCCAAGGGCCCGACGCTGAGCGGCGCTATCATGAAACCGGCAAGTTCGAATACGTCAATACGGGCGGCTACTACCATTCCCTGCCCGGCGATCCGCTGCGCTCCTTCATCGACACGACGGCGGAAGTGCAGCGCGCGATGGGCTTTCAGAACGAAAAAGACCATCCCGAGGTCGCGCCGTCGCAGTTTGAAATCAACTACGGCTATGGCGAGGTCGTCGCCGCAGCCGACCAGATTCAGCTCTACAAGCTGATTTGCCGTCAGGTGGCTCGCAACATGGGATTCACCGCGTCCTTTCTGCCCAAGCCGGTGGTGGGCGTGAACGGCAGCGGTATGCACACCAACGTCTCCATCAGCGAAGGCAACAAGAATCTGTTCTGGGATCCGAAGGGTGAGGAGAAACTCAGCAAGCTGGGATACGAATTCCTCGACCGCGTGCTCACGCACGGCAACGATCTGTGCTTGATTTTCAACTCCAGCGTCAATGCCTATCGCCGCCTGGACCCGCACTTCGAGGCGCCGAATCAGCTCAAGGCCTCGGCGGTGGACCGCGGCGCGATGATCCGCATTCCCATTGGCAACGAGCGCAGCATGCGCACCGAAGTGCGCGCGGTTGCGCCCGATGCCAATCCGTACCTGGTCATGCTCGGCATTTTCAAGACTGGAATCGAAGGCACCACGGCCAAGATCAAGAATCTGCGCCAGGCCGAGCGTTACCTGCCCGACAACATTTATACGGCGATTGAAAACTTCCGCAATGCCGAGTGGACGACGAAGCTCCTGGGTGAGGACGTAAAAGCCCGTTATGCCGACCTGAAGCAGGCGTCAGCCGACCGCTGCCCTCGCCTGCTGGGAACGGTCGTCAAGCCCGCCGAGGTTCAATTCCACCACGAGGTCTACAACCAGTACTTGTGGAATATGTTCTAAGACGCTGCAGTTCTGCCAGAAACGCCCCCGGCATGCTAGCCGGGGCGTTTGTTGTTTGATCTGGCCTGCTAACAACACCTGCCGCGCAAACACTTCAGCGCGATAAAAGAAATGCCGCCCAGACATCGGGCGGCATGTGTTTGGATGCGTGAAAGGATTCGTTCTGCGGGACCGCTGCGGATCGTTACCGCGGCGTGACCGCTCCTCCCTCACATTGCGCCGACGGCGTAAATCCATCAATGCGCGCTCGCCGCTGCAGCATCTTGCGAACGTTCTCCGGCAGATTGACCTTCGGGCGTTCGGTGGATGCCGCCATTGTGGCACTCTCACTTTCGGCTTCGCCATAGCTTGGCGTTGCCAGAAAAGCATGGGTTTCGCCGGTGCTCGTAGTGCCAATGCCGACGATCTGCCCTTCATCGTTGATGCCGTAGGCGAGGGTGAGATACAAAGGGGAGTTCGCCGGGATGAGCGTGTTGAGATCCGTCATCACGCCGTTTTGCCAGAGGAAGCCGCGGATTATGCACCCGCAGGCATTCCCCGACCATCCCACCACTTGGCCTTCGATATTGACGCTCCAAGCTTCGCTCGAAACGTCCCCGGAAAGTGTGCCGAGGTCGGTCATTACGCCTTTCTGCCATAGGAAAGCGTGCCAAAGTGTATTGCCGGGCAGGCCAGAATATCCCACCACCTGGCCCAGATTGTTAATGCCCCATGCTCTGTCACGTATCGTGCCGCCAAGGCTACCGAGGTAGGTCGCCTTGCCGTTTTGCCAAAGCAAGGCGTGAAGGGTCCAGGAGCAGTTACCTGAGTAGCCTACGGCCTGCCCCCAGTCGTTAATCGCATAGGCTACTCCGTCCGGGTCGCCCGGGAATAGAGGCAGCGCCCTGACTTTGCCATTTTGCCAAAAGGCAGGCATAGTCTGCAGGTTAGGCGGGCAGGTTGGATCGGTTGTGGCAGTCTCTGCGAATCCGACTACTTGACGAAAGTCGTTGACGCCGCTTGAGTAGCCGTTATTGCCGCCCAGCAAGGGCAGTGCGATCATCTTTTGCAGGTCACTCCGCCAAAGGTACGGGAGACATATGTCGTCGGCCCCGCACCAGTTTTCGTTTAACGGGTCCGGAGTGGTAGTCTCCGCGAAACCCACGCCATCGCCCCAGATGTTGGTACCAAGACCCGACCAACTGTCCGGCCCGCCGAGTGTGCCGAGGTCGGTCATCACGCCATTGCGCCAAAGATACGCATGCTCGTAGATGTCACCGGGCAGGCTCGAATCGCCCTGCACCCAGCCGCTGTCGCTGATGCCGCCAGTCTCGCTAAACGTCCCGCCGAGCGTGCCGAGGTCAATTACGGTGTAGTGAGGAAGCTTCTGTCCCCGTGCGAGGCACTGTGTGGGCAGTGCCAGCACAGCCAGGATGGTAATCACAGTAACGCACATCGATATTCTGAGTTTCATCGATGCCTCCAACGAAAGCTAGTTGAAAACCTGCTTGATTCGATTGTTTGTGGCTGCTCTCGCCTCAGGGGGCGTGCGTCTCAACAGGTGGGAACTGCGCTTCGGAGAGGCGAGAAAATTTATCAGCTATTCTCCGCGTCAGATTAGCTATTGTCAGTGACCCCGGTCACGCGTCCCAGGTCCACCCCTCCTGTGCTAGATTCAGATGTTTCATGCACTCCGCTCCCACCATCTCCACGCAAGGCCTGACCCGCCGTTTTGGAGAACTTGTTGCGGTCGACAACGTGAACCTGCGCGTAGCGCCCGGACAGTTTTTTGGATTTCTCGGCCCGAACGGCGCCGGCAAATCCACGACCATCAAAATGCTCACCGGCTTGCTCGCTCCCAGTTCGGGGCGGATTGAAATTCTCGGCCTCGATCTCGTCGCCCATCCCGTCGAGGTCAAACGGCAAATCGGCGTCGTGCCTGAGGGCATGGCGCTGTTCGGTCGTCTGACCGGCGCCGAGTTTCTGAGCTTTGCCGGGCGCATGTATGGCCTTGACCGCGAAACCGCAGCGAAGCGCGCCGCCGAACTGCTCGATTTCATGCAACTTGCGGGTGAGCCGAAGAAGCTGGTGACGGATTATTCTCACGGTATGCAGAAGAAATTGGCACTGGCCGCGGCGGTGATTCACGGGCCGAAGGTTTTGTTCCTGGATGAGCCCTTCGAGGGAGTGGACGCAATTGCCGCTGGCACGCTCAAGTCCATGCTGCAGGGGATGATCGCCCGCGGCGCTACGGTTTTCCTGACTTCCCACGTACTCGAAATTGTCGAGCGCCTGTGCAGCCACGTGGCCATTATTCACCAGGGACGCTTGGTCGCGCAGGGATCGCTCGAGGAACTGCGCGCGGGCGTTGAGGCGCAGGCGCCGGCCGCAGCGGGCGACGGCGCAGCCGCTGGCGAGAAGTTGACTCTGGAACAGATTTTCCTCCGCATCGTCGGCGGGAGACGTACCGAGCAGGAGCTTTCCTGGCTGGGATAGTGCCACCGCCACATTGCAGTTGGAGGTCCCAAAGTCGCATGAATATCTCCGTTCAGCGTCGCGGCCAGTTGAGAGCGATCGCCAACCTGCGCTGGCGCATGTTCGTGAATGGGTTGCGCACCACGCGGGGCAAAACGGAACTCGTCTCGCGTGTCATCGTCACTCTCGCCTTCGCATTTGGCGGGTTCGGAGGATTTGCTGCCGCGGCCGGAGTGGCCTGGTGGCTGGTCTCCGAAAACAAGGCCCAGTTTCTCGTCGCGCTCTTGTGGCCCATATTCTTCTTCTGGCAGGTTTTCCCGGTGATGGCTACCGCCTTCACCAACAACCCCGACTCGTCCGACCTGTTACGTTTCCCGCTGACCTACCGGTCGTACTTTGTGATCCGCCTGGCGTACGGTTTTTTCGATCCGGCGAGCGCCCTCGGCAGTGTGGGATTGTTCGGTGTTTTCCTTGGTGTCAGCATTGCGCGGCCGTCCGTTCTGCCCTGGGCGTTCGTTGTGCTCACGACCTTCGCCCTCTTCAATCTCGTGCTCATGCAAACGGTTTTTGCCTGGGTCGAGCGCTGGCTGGCGCAGAGGCGCACCCGTGAAATTCTGGGAGTCTTTTTCATTCTCTTCATGCTCAGCTTCCAGTTGATTGGACCGATGACCCAGCGCTTCGAGAGAAGGCCAAGCCCGCAGCTGAAACGGGCGGCAGAAATCGCGGGGCAGGTCCAAGGCGTGTTGCCACCGGGTTTGACGGGCGACGCGATTGCGCAAGTCTTGCATGGAGAGTACATGGTGGGGTTCACTTCCCTGCTTTTCCTGGCCACGCTCACCATCGCGATCGGGTATCTGTTGCACCTCCGCCTGCACCGGCAATTTCTGGGCGAGAATCTCAGCGAGGCCGCTGCACGGCCCGCGGTCGCACAGGTGCAAAGCGTCCAAATGGGATGGAATCTTCCCGGGTTCTCACCATCGGTGGCCGCCGTCTTCGAAAAGGAAATGCGTTATCTCGGCCGCAGCGGCCCCATGCTGCTCACGCTGATCATGCCGATCTTCATGTTGCTGATCTTTCGCCTTGGGCCGATGAGCACGATGCGGCATTCGACCGTTCTCACCCGCGCACCTAACATGGCGTTCCCGGGAGCGGTCGCCTATGCCCTGGTCGTGCTCACCAACCTGCTCTACAACAGTTTCGGCGGCGATGGAGCCGGAGTGCAGTTCTTCTACGCGTCCCCGGCGCGATTTCGTCAGATTGTACTGGGAAAAAATCTTACGCACGCCGCAATCCTCATCGCCGATACGCTGCTGGCTTGGATTGCCGTCAGCTTCTTTTACGGGCCGCCCACGCCGGCGATCTCGATCGCGACTCTGACCGGACTGTTGTTCGCAGCACCGTTAAACTTCACCGCAGGCAACCTGCTCTCGATTTACACGCCGAAGAAGCGCGACTTTGCGACCTTCGGACGTCAGAACGCATCGCAAACCACTGTGCTGGCGAGCCTGGGAGTGCAACTCGTCACCGTCGGTATCGGGGCTGCGGCCTTCATGATCGGCAGGCTCTATCACAACCTGTGGATCGCAACCGCCGTGTTTGTTGGCCTCTCCGTGATTTCAATTTCCCTCTATGTAACGGTGCTCGGCCGCATGGATGACATCGCGATTGATCGCAGGGAAACGCTGATCGCAGAGTTGTGTCGGGCGTGAAGGTCACTTCTTCTCGGGAGTGGCAAGGAACCGATATCCCACGCCCCGCACCGTGAGTAGGTGGCGCGGGTTGGCGGGGTCGTCTTCAATGTAGCGCCGCAATCGCACCACGAAATTGTCGATGGCGCGCGTGTCGGTGTCCTCGTGTAAGCCCCACACTTCCTCGAGAATCTGTTTGCGCGAGACCACGCGTCCATCGTTGCGAACCAGGTGGCGGAGCAACTCTGACTCCATCAGCGTCAGGTGAATCGTGGTGTCGTTCGAGTGGAGTTCGAGTGTGCCGAAGTTGATGGTCTTACCGGCGAATGTGAAGGTGTCAAAGTCTCCGACCGCGGCTGCGGATTGTGCGGTGGCCTGGGGCTGATTTCTCTCTGCTTGCGTGCGCATCCATTGGCTGCGGCGCAACAATCCCTGCAGCCGGGCCAAAAGAATGGAGAGGTCGAAGGGTTTGGCCAGATAATCGTCGGCGCCCGAGGCAAAACCCTTCAGCACATCCTCGGGACGCCCGCGCGCGGTGAGCATCAGAACGGGAACGTAATTACGAGCAGCGCGCAGTTCCGAAACAACGCTGAATCCGTCCTTGCCCGGAAGCATGATGTCGAGCACGACAGCGTCGAAGTCCTCTTTTTTCTTCAGCAGACGATCGGTCGCCGATTCGCCATCGCCGGCGACTTCGGCGGAATAGCCCTCCGCCTCCAGGTTGAACCGCAAACCCTGCGCCAGATGGGCTTCGTCTTCGACCACAAGAACTCGGCTCATGCTTGGCTCCGCATATCCTCGCTGTCGCCATCCATTCTTGGCAGTTCGATTGTCACAGTTGTTCCCTTGCCTTCCCCCTCGCTTTCGGCGAACACCTTGCCGCCGTGCTTTTGGGTGATGGCCTTCACGATAAACAGCCCCAACCCGGTTCCCTTCACGTGAGCCAGCGAACGATGTGTAACGCGGTAGAAGCGCTTGAAAATCCGCTTGACGTCTTCGGGAGGAATGCCGATGCCGTGGTCCTGCACTCGCAAAACGATGCGCTTGTTGTCCGGCGCTTCGAGCCGTACCTCGACGTCGAGGTTCTGCCCCGAGTATTTGATGGCGTTGTCGAGGACGTTGAAAACGGCGGTGCGCAGATCTTCCTGACTACCGCGCACGCGTAGCCCGTTGCCGTTAGTCAGCGCCTCCGCGTAACGTAGCGCTCCCTGCTGCAGGTGATGACGAGTGCGGGCGGCCTCCATGCAATCGCGCACGAGTTGGCGAAAGTCGACGGCGGATTTTTCCCGACCGGCTCTTTTGTCGCCCGCACGGCCCGCGCGCAGGACCTGCTCCACAGTCTCCGCCAAGCGGTCGGTATCGCTCAGCATGAGGCTGTAAAACTCCTGCTTCTGCTGCTCGGGCAATTGGCGGCGCTGCAAGGTTTCCAGATGCAAGCGGATGGAAGCGACCGGAGTTTTCAATTCATGCGTCACCGCGTTGATGAAGCTGTCGTGCTGTTCGCTGCGGCGGAGTTCGCGCACCAGAAAAATCGTATTCACCACCATGCCGGCGATGATGAGGGCGAAGAAGACGATCCCGAAAAACAGCAGCACTCCTTCGCGCCAGTTGAGGATGATCCAGCCGACATTCAGCGCGATGGCCAGCGCCACCAGGCCGATGCCCAGGCAGACAAAGAAAGCAATAGCTCCGCGGCGGCTCGTGATGCGCATGGCGTTCCGTCACACCGATTCTACTGCCTGATTCTACTGCTTTGCCCCTCCACCAGGTTGCGGTTGACCCATCCCTCGGGTGAGGATACGATTCGGTGCCGTGGCAAGAAACGGCAGATCCGGCGAGAGTGACTCCCAACTGCTGCACCTGCGCGACGCCGCCGTGCAACTCGGCATCAGCTTTCCGACGATCAAGCAGTGGATCTACAAGAAGAAGATTCGGAGCGTCCGGACGGCGGGAGGCCATCACCGCATCCCACAGGCCGAAGTCGACCGTCTGCTCTACCGCACCCGCGGCCATAACGAAGCAGAACGCCGAATCAGCTACCAGCGCATCAGCGGACGGAACCAATTGGTCGGGCGGATCGTAGATGTACGTGTCAGCGGTCTTGTAGGGCAGGTCACCCTGTCGGTTGGAGGCCAGCTGATCACTTCCTTGATCACGTCCGGCGCAGTCCGCGAGATGAAGCTCAAGAAGGGGCAAACCGCTGCCGCCCTGATCAAGGCCACTGAGGTTATGATTATCCGGGTCTGAAACGCTGCTCACCCACGATTGGGGGATACGTCTAAAGCACCAACTACTCCGGAGTCACTATGCGAAATTTTGTCTGCTTGCTTGCCATTGCCGTCCTCATTCTGCCTGTCGTCGCCGTTGCCGCTTCACCTGACCTCGAGGCACGCCGCAAGGCGCTGAACGACCTCCTACAGGAACAGTGGGAATACACGATGCGGGCCAACCCGCTCTACGCCTCGTTCCTGGGCGACAAGCGCTACAACGACCAGCTCGACGATTTCTCTCAGAAGCATATCGATGACGACCTCGAACAAACCCGGCGCTTCCTGCTTCGCTTTGAAGCAATCGACACGACCGGCTTCCCCGAGCAGGAAGTTCTGAACAAGCAGCTGATGGTTCGCGAC
The DNA here is from genome assembly GCA_030038255.1 of Candidatus Sulfotelmatobacter sp. Taxonomy (GTDB): domain Bacteria; phylum Acidobacteriota; class Terriglobia; order Terriglobales; family Acidobacteriaceae; genus Sulfotelmatobacter. Next base: position 16,560 of record JASHPH010000353.1, read on the forward strand.
CTGAAAATGGTGCTCGACGGTGCGCGCTTCAAACCGTGGGAGATGCCGGTCGACCAACAAAATGGCGTTCACATCCAGTTGCCTGCGCTCGTAAACGTCCTCGCCTTCGACAGCGTCAAAGATTACGAAGACTACATCTCGAGACTCAAGCAAATCCCCCGGCTCTTTGACCAGGTGGAAATCCAGATGCGCAAGGGGATGGCCGAAAATTGGATGCCACCGAAGAGCGTGCTCGGCGAAGTCGTGAAGCAGGCAAACGAACTCGCAACTACGCCAGCGGACAAGAGTCCTTTCGCCCAACCATTCAACAAGTTCCCTGATGCGATTAGCGAAACCGATCGCAAACGCCTTCGCGAAACCGGACTTGCGGTCATTCACGATTCCGTCCTGCCGACTTACGCCAAGTTCACCACGTTTGTCCGCGAGGAGTACGAACCGAAAGGCCGCCCCGAACCGGGCGTTTGGTCGCTTCCCAATGGCGACGAGTACTATGCGTTCCGCGTGAAGGAATCCACGACCACCGATCTCACGCCTGAACAAATCCACCAACTGGGCCTGGCGCAGGTGAAGGCCATCGAAGACCGCATGCTGGCCGTCGCCAAGCAGCTCGGATTTTCCGATCTGAAAAGTTTCTACGCATCGATTCCGAGCAACCCCAAGGTCCACGTGCACTCGCGCCAGGAATTGCTCGATCTTTACCAGAAATATATTGACCAGATGTACACCAAGCTCCCCGATTTGTTCGGGCGTTTGCCGAAGGAAAAACTTGACGTAAAGCCCATCGAAGAGTTCCGCGAAAAAGAAGCCTCAACTCATTACTTGGAAGGCACGCCCGACGGTTCGCGCAAAGCGCACGTCATGGTGAACACGGGGGATTATGAAAAGCGAACCACCCTCGACACAGAAACCACGGCTTATCATGAGGGCGTTCCCGGCCATCACCTGCAGATTTCGATTGCCCAGGAATTGCCCAGCCTGCCGCCGTTTCGCCAGCACGAGTTCTACACAGCTTACACCGAAGGTTGGGCGCTCTATTCCGAAGAATTGGGCAAGGAAGTCGGATTTTTTCAGGATCCTTACAGCTACTACGGGCACCTGCAGGACGACATGCTGCGGGCGATCCGGCTGGTGGTCGACACCGGATTTCACTACAAGCACTGGACCCGCCAGCAAGTGGTCGACTTCTTTCACGAACATTCGGCCATCGACGAGCCTGACGTCCAGGAGGAAACAGATCGCTACATGGCGTGGCCGGCGCAGGCCCTAGGTTACAAGGTCGGACAGCTGGAAATTCTGAAATTGCGCCAATACTCAAGAGACCAGCTGGGAGACAAATTCGACATTCGCTCTTTTCATGACGAAGTTCTGAGCGGCGGCGCCTTGCCGCTCGACGTCCTCAGCACTCGCATCCACGATTGGGTGGGGCGGCAGAAGGCGCAAGCATCGACGGCAGAAATGAAGCCGGCGGTTGCGAAATAATACGCGTCAGCCGGCTTCATAAAACCACTGCTGAGTAGAGGTTGTTAAGGATGTCGCCTAGTCGCCGGCTGCCCAGAACTCTACTGCGGCCGAGGGCGCGATCAGCCGGCCATTCGGCGCCGCGACCAGCCCGCGCTCCACGTCTTTCAGGGTCACACGCTTCACGTCCCAGATCAGGCCGAGCTTCTGCAGCGTCCAGATGACGTACCAGTTGGTATCGATTTCATACCAGGTAAAACCGTGCGCCGCCGATGTGGGATGCGCGTGGTGATTGTTGTGCCACCCCTCACCGAAGGTCATCAGAGCGACCCACCAGCTGTTGGTCGAGAGGTCGCGAGTCGCAAACCGACGCGTGCCCCAGGAATGCGTCGCCGAGTTCACCAGCCACGTGCAATGCAGCAGAACGACGGTACGCAGGAACGTTCCCCACAACAGCCAGGGCAAGCCGCCAATCGCGAGCAAAATAACTCCGAGAATGATCTGCGGAACGTAGTGGTACTTGGTGATCCAGACATGAAACTTGTCTTTAGCGAGATCGGGGACGTAGCGGGCGAGGGTGGTCGCGTCGTGGTGCATGGACTTGCCCACGAGAATCCATCCCATGTGGGCCCACCATTTGCCGTCGATCGGCGAATGAGGGTCGCCGTCCTGATCCGAGTACTGGTGGTGGATGCGATGCGTCGCCACCCAGAAAATCGGTCCGCCCTCCATGGCCAGCGCGGCGCAGGTCGTGAGGAAGTACTCCATCCATTTCGAAGTCTTGAAGCCACGGTGCGTCAACAGCCGATGGTAGGCGAGTCCGATGCCCAGGCTGCCCGCGACCCACCATAAAAAGATCGCCACCAGCAGCGCCTTCCACGTGAAAAAGAAGAGGGCCGCAATCGCGCCCACGTGAAAGAGCGCCATGAAAATCGCCGTGATCCAGTTGATTTCGTCTTTTGGAGTTTGAATTTTTTCCAGGTCTTGCAGTTCCATGTGTGAGTGAGAGCCCTCGCGTTCTTGCAGTCTTCGACGGTGAAGAAACCAAGAAACCTTCGATAAGCTATCAGGAGAATGGCACGGCGCAGTGTAATACTTGTGTAATAGCGGGATTTAACGCATTACGCTGGTAATAGACAGGAACCACCGGCCGTTGCCTGCGCACACGGCCGATTAGAAGGAGATTTTCCTGAATCGCGAATAGCATAGTACGAATCACAAAGTCATCTCAGATCAAACTTTATGCCCGAAGAAGCGCTGGAACTTACCGCATTGCCGACGATCGACGAAATCACCGCCGCCCGGGAGCAGGTCTATCGGGTGATGTCGCCTACGCCCCAGATCGCATGGCCTGTGCTCTGCGAACGGCTCGGGACCGAAGTCTGGGTCAAACATGAGAACCACACGCCGATTGGCGCCTTCAAGGCGCGGACGGCGGTGGTCTATGCAGCGGAGCTGTTTCGACGAGAGAGCGGCATCACCGGATTAGTGACGGCGACCCGCGGCAATCACGGACAATCCGTTGCCCTTGCGGCCCGGCGCTTCGGCGTCGCGGCTCACATTGTGGTTCCGACGGGCAACAGCCCCGAAAAGAACGCAGCCATGCGTGCCCAAGGCGGACACGTGATTGAGTTCGGCAA
>JASHPH010000354.1 GCA_030038255.1 Candidatus Sulfotelmatobacter sp.
TCTCTTTGGAGGAATTACAACGGCGACACGTTTTGCGCGTACTGGAGGGCGTCGGCGGTAACAAGGCTCGAGCCGCGGAAGTGCTGGGCATCGGCCGCGCGACCATCTATCAGTTGCTGTCGAGGATGAAACCGGAAGAACGGGAAGATCGAGAAGAGGGACAGCGCACAGGCTAGATATTCTTGTATGCTTTACTATAGAGTGAGGGCGAGGGCGGGAGCTGCTGCTCCCTGCCGTCAAGCAAATCGCGCAGCATGCTCGCAAGAACACGAAGTTCAAACGGCTTGGGCAAAAGGGCTGGCGTTCTTTGCGTCGATCGTCGGTTCACGAATTCCGAATCGATGTTCCCTGAGACGAACATGATTCTGATTCCCGGCCGAGCAACCGAAATCCTTTCGGCCAACTCTTCGCCTCCCATCTTGGGCATCCTCAAGTCGGCCACAAGAGCGTCTACGTGGGCAACGGAAGCTGCTGTCTGTAACGCTTCTTCGCCGTTGCCGGCCCGCAGGACGCGGTAGCCCAGGCCCCTAAGATACTCGCTTGTGGCCTCTCGCAGAGCCGGGTCATCCTCTACCACAAGGACTGTTTCAGTTCCTCCCAGTTGCTTGCCTGTATCCTGATTTCGCATGCCCAAGGTACGTTCCGTAGTGGCGGGATAGTAAACGCTGAGACTCGTGCTTTCTGCGAGGTCGTCGACCCAAAGGAGCCCATTGTTTTGTATTAAAGTTCGAGTTACTGCCGGTGGCGCATTTCGCACCTTGTCCTTTCGGCCCGGCCGAAACGCCTGGGTGGCATTTGTTCCGTTATTGAAGCTGGCGCGAGCGCGAAACTCAAGCACGACATAGTTGCCAGGCGGTATACGAATACCCGGCCTCGTTAAAGCCAGTTTCAGTGTCGTCTGCCTGACGCCAACATCGAGTTTCCCTCCGTCGGGCAGGAGCTCGACGGCAGCGGACGCCAGAGTGAAGACGACCTGTGCCACTAGGGTTCGGTCAGCACAGATATTTGCGGAAATTTTCCTCTCTGGCAGCGAGAGCTGCACATGCTCAGGCACGAGACTGCGCAGGGCTCTGCTGCAACTGTGAACCAGTGCGCTCAGATCAAGCACTGCCGGAGCCAGCACCTGTTGCCGCCCGAAAGCTGAAAGCTGAGCCGTCAATGCCGCCGCATCCTGAGTCGCTATGAGAATGCGCTCGCCGTGCTTCTGGAGCTCGGAACCCGGTGTGATCTGCCGAACGATTAGTTCGGTGTGCCCGCCAATCACGTTGAGCAGATTGGTGAGATCATGTGCAATGCCTCCCGCCAGCCGAGCCAGAGCTTCATCTCTTTCCCGCTGCAGCAACTGGCTGTCCAGGAAATATCGGTCCGTGACGTCACGCCAAACGGCCAAGTGCTGTCCGGGAAACACGTTAGCCTTGGCTCGGATTTCAATCAGCCGGCGGGCAAAATCGGATCGCACGAGCCAACGCTGCCCCCAGTATTCTCCCTCTCGCCTGAATTTGCTCCAGGCCGAGTCAAAGTCGGTCCCCGTTTCGATCGTATCGGTAACACCACGTCCGACGAGCTCACACCTGTCAAGACCAACGAGTCGGCAGGCAGCGGGATTTGCATCAACGAAGTGCGCCGTGTCGTCTAGCACCAGGACGGCATCCGGCGCATTTTCAAACAGTGCTTCAAAATAGCGCTCATCGCGACAAGTTTCAGTTAGCCCATTAGCGAGGATTGGACGAGCGATTGGGATCTCATCGCCAGGAAACGAATCTCCACTGTGACTGCTCATGACGGACGCCTCAATAGCACTGCTGGCCGTCATTCGGGGAGATTTCCCCTGGCCGCCAACGGGCAAGCAGCGAATACTCGCACGAAACTGGATTGCATAGTTTGGGCCAAAACCCTCAGTCCGTTCAAAAAAGTGAGTAAGTCCCTGTTTCTTATATCTTTGAGAAGCAGGGAACATAAGATCGAGCAATAACTTGCAGCTTTGTCAATGCGAAACCGCGTCCGTTAAATGGACCGCTGCGCTATCCACAGACTTACTTTCCTAATGCTGTACCGTTCGCTCAGATTACGAGATGAACAAATTTGGTTGCGCGTTCAGATTTGAGTTCTTAAGCCAGACACCCGTCTCGAACGTGGACTGAGCCCCCTGCCCCAGACATGGCCGATTTTAGTCAATTGGTTACTAATGCCAACGTAATCATCGAGTTGCAAGAATTTGGCCAACGTACCGCTTTCGGAATCTGCCATGCATCCTTAAAGGCCGTTCTGGCCCTTGGCTCACTGCGCAGGAAAGAGAATTGGGTGTTGGCGATTGTGCTCGCGTTGCTGCTATCGAGTGTGCTGTTTACGCCTGCCTGTGCCGGCGGAACTGGAATTGGGCGGCAGAAGCAAACGGGAACGGCCCCGGGAACCTATACCGTCACGGTCACTGGGAGTTCGGGGTCCCTGAAGCACGCGCTTTCCTTAACACCGGTTGTGCAATAAGAGACGGGCAAGAAGGGGGAGCAGGCAAGCCAGTCAGTTGCAGGTAACCATGTTCTGGGTTACTCCTTGCAAGCTCACGACCGAATTGGCAACCAGGGGCAAGCTCCAGAACTTGCTGTGGTGCTTGCGCAGATAGTAGGCGGCCAGAATAGACGTTGCGCTCTTGCCCGAGGCCACAGCGTAGGCTCGTGCGACCGTGGGGTGAGTCCCGTACAGGTACGCAGATTCCATTTCGATGTTGCACACGCCCTTCTTGCCGGCAAGCCAGTTTTCACGGGCAAATAGCGTGGTGTAGGAGTCGGCAAAGGTGCTGCCGGTCGAAATCACGGCGAGGGCGAGAAACTTGGAATCAACGGTCTTCGTCTCATCGGTTCTCAGCATTGGGGCCGAAATGGGTTTCGGCACGGGGGCTTCAATGAATTCAGCCGTGGCCATTACCTCGCTCGGAGCATCAGGCAAAGGCTCTTTCGCCGCAGCTGCCCCGCACAACGCCAACATGGCAACGGCCGCCGTGAATATCGACTTCATAATTTCTCCTCTGGCCCGGACGGGCTGCGCAGCGCCAGTGGGCTGTCTTGGGCTTGCCAGCGGTTGGCTGCGATGTTTCATGAGTCGACATTACGGCAGTACATGTCCGGCTGACAATTGCGAGAATGTAATAGAAGGTAGTAACAGGGGGTAACCACCTGTCAGTAACGTTGCAGTTGCCGCGAGTTAGAGCGGCTGGCGCACTGCGGTGAGAGAGCCTTGTTGAAGACCAGAATGGAATGGCGATCGAACATCCCTGAGGCGGATCGAAGTCGGTTGGATTCGACATTCGATGGGGCGCGGGTCCGCCGGGTGGAGGGCCGCGAGTGGTGGCTCTGGGGATATGCCATTGCGGTCACATTAGTGCTGACCTTCGGGATTTTTTCCCTGACTTTCCCCAGTTTTCACCTGCCTACTGACGAGTGGTACACCCTTAACCTGAAGGAATGGGTTCGTGGCCTTGCGGCGTTGGTCCTGTTATTCGACATCTACACCGTCTATCAACACCTGCAATTGCAGCGGATTCGCCGGCAGCTGGTCGAGCGCGAGCAACTCTTCCACCTGATCACCGAAAATGCGGCCGACATGATCGCGGTCATCGATCGGCAGGGAAATCGTATCTACAACAGCCCCGCCTACGAAAAGATGCTGGGATATGCCGCGGAGGAACTAGCGGCCACGTCGTCGATCGAGCAAGTCCATCCCGACGATCGCGTTCGCGTGCTGGAAGCCGCCGCGAAGGCCTATCTCACCGGCTGCGGCGAGCGGCTCGAATACCGGATTCGCCACAAGGATGGCAGCTGGCGGGTTCTTGAATCCACCGCCAGCGCGATTCCCGACGAGAATGGCGAGGCCCAGGGATTAGTCATTGTCAACCGGGATATCACCGACCGGAAGCGGGCCGAGGCTTTGCTGGAACAGCACGCCTTTTACGATGGGCTGACCAACCTCCCCAATCGGGCCCTGTTTCTCGATCGTCTGCAGCGCGCCATAGCGGTCTCGCTCCGTCACAGCGATTTCAGGTTCGCGGTTTTATTTATCGACATTGACGAATTCAAGGTGGTCAACGACAGCCTGGGTCACGGTGCCGGAGATGATCTTCTCACGCAGGTTGCCAGGCGTCTGACTGCCTGTCTGCGCAACAGCGATACGATTTCGCGACCCGGAGGCGACGAATTTGCGGTGCTGGCCGAGGAACTCCACGATCCCAGCGATGCAATCCGTTTGTCAGACCGTATCCAGCAGCGCCTGGCCGTTCCATTCAACGTGGGGGATCACGAGATTGTGATCAGCGCCAGTATCGGTATCGTTTTCGGGAGCCGCACGATCGCCGAAGCCAGCGATGTCCTTCGGGATGCCGAGATTGCCATGTATCGCGCCAAGCGGGCCGGCAAAGCCCGGTACGAAGTCTTCGACAGCGCCATGCAGGCTGACGCGGTGAAACGGCTGCAACTGGAAACGGACCTGCGCAAAGGCCTTGAGCTCGATGAGTTCCGCGTGTACTACCAGCCTTTGGTCTCATTGCAGAGTGGCGAAATTGTTGGATTCGAGGCGCTCTCGCGCTGGCAGCGCCCCGAAGGCATGGTCATGCCGGGCGAGTTCATCAAGGTCGCCGACGAAATCGGGCTGACGTTGCCCATCAATCGGCAACTGCTGCGCGAGGCCTGTGAGCAAGTATGCCGCTGGCAGGCGCTGGTTTCTGGTAACTTGCCGCTCAGCATCAGCACCAACATCACCGCAAAACAGTTCGCGCAGCCGGATCTGGCCGCGCAGACCGGCGAAATTCTCAGACAATCGGGCATTGATCCGCATCGCGTTCATCTGGAGATTACCGAAAACATTGCGATGGCCGACGCGGAACGCTCCGCCGTCGTGTTGTCAGATTTGAAAGCACTCGGCGTTCGATTGAGCATCGACGACTTCGGCACCGGCTATTCCTCCCTGAGCCGGTTGCGGCAGTTCCCGGTCGACATCCTAAAAATCGATCGAGCCTTCATCGCCGGTATGGATCAAGACGAAGAGACGCGCGAGATCGTGAAAATTGTCGTCATGCTGGCACATAGCCTCGGTCTGGAAGTGGTTGCCGAAGGGATCGAACGCCAGGAGCAATTGACGGCGCTCAAGCATCTCGGTTGCGAACTGGGCCAGGGTTATCTGTTCTCTAGACCTGCCGATGCAGCGTCTATAGAACGGCTGCTGACTGCCCGAGCGCCCTCGCGACTGACAAGAGGCACCTGGGCAGGCGCGTAAGCTTTTGCCTCCCCGACCACAGCACAGCGTTTGGGTTCGGGCGGTATGACCTGTTTGCCGTCTGTTGCCTAACGGCCGGCCGTAGCCGGATGAGTTCACACTGAAATTTAATCAAGTCGCCCGCCATCGCTCTCGCAATGCTTCGCACTGCCTGGATTTGCTTCAACAATGGCGAATCTTCAGGAGTTGTTTTCATCATCGGATCGCAGTAACCCACGATGACTGAGAGCTTGTTTACCAGGTCGTGGGCGATTGGACACTCGGGCTCATACTTTCCGCCGCTTGACTGACCCATACCGAGTCACCTGCCTTCCTTCTTCTCAGTTTTAATTTTGGGCTGGCGACGCGAGAAAGGATGTGATGACCATCACTTGCGGCTAATCTGAAATCGTGCAGATGGATCGAACGTCTGATTCGTCGCCCGGCGGCTGCTACCAATCCAGTTTCAAGACAGTATTCTCGGAATAAGGACTTCCTCTGAAGGGAACGCTGATTCCACTGCATGCTTATCCTGCTAACTTCCGCCACTGCTTGACCTTGCAGACCTAATCCACGTCGTGTTTCGGCAGGTGCATTGCAATCACGTTAAAGCCCTTGATCTCGCTCTCGTCTGGGCTGTGCAGCCCAGGTTTTTGCGACAGACGGAATTCGCAATCGAACGCGAGGATTTGCTATGCGAGCGAAGGACCCAACATGTGTGGTGCTGTCAATCACCTTCACGGCCATATCCAGCGGAGCCCAGGAACCCACGACGCCGGCATCCTCGCTGTTTGCCCGCAAGGCGGCCAGATCAGATCGAGCTACGGCAAGGTACCGCTCGTGTTTGAGGCTAACAAGGGCCAAACCGACTAACGGGACTTCGGTCAAGCAAATAATTGCGATGATGTGGACTCGATGTTAAAGAAGGATGGCTATCTGGGAGTGCGAGGTCAACTGGCTCGAAAATGACTATTCTGGTTATTGAAGACAGCCGACTGCTGCGCATAATCATTGAGAGGATTCTCTTAAGGGCCGGTTACCACCTGCACGCAGTAGGGGATGGCAAAGTAGGTTTGCTACAAGCACAAGAGAAATGCCCCGACGTAATCCTACTGGACATGATGCTACCGTCCTTGGAAGGTATAGCAGTGCTCCGAGAGCTAAAGCAGTGCCCGGTAACAGAGGTCATACCAGTCATCGTTCTTTCCGGTTTGTCTCAGAAGAATGAGAGCAAATTGAGGGCGGCCGGGGCAGCTGCTTATTTTGAGAAGTCAAACCTTACGCTGGATGGCGACGGAAAGGCCTTGATTCATGCTATTCAGCAGGTTATCGGAGAGCAGGCTTAGCGAACAACTGAGGCAAAGCTAGTCACAGGAGTCGAGCGATACAAGTTTCCTGAGTCCCAGGATGATGACGACTTGCTCCTTAGGCACTTGGTTTTTTGCTAGCAGGGGCACTCGGCGGGCTCCGACGTCTCGCAACACTCGACGCGATTGCGGCCATTCTTCTTCGCACGATATAGCGCCCGGTCGGCTCTTTCCAAGAGAGCCTCCACGCTTGCATCTTCTTTGAAATCGGCGGCTGTCACTCCCATGCTGACGGTCGCCGTTAGGGTGTCCTGGGGTATCACCACAGCATCCTTCTCGATCAGGTGCCGGATGGCGTCAGCACGACGGGTCGCGGTTTCGAGACTGCAGCCCGGCAAAATGAAGAGGAACTCTTCTCCTCCATATCTTCCGACACCGTCGTACTCCCGCAGACCAGCCCGAAAACGGCGCGTGGCCTCTTGGAGAACCGTGTCTCCGGCGGAATGCCCGAATGTGTCGTTGATTCGCTTGAAATGATCGAGATCCGCCAACACAATTCCGACCGGCCGCGCTTCGCGGCGGCCACGTGCAATCTCGCAGCGTAATACGGAAATGATCTCTCCGCGACTTAACAAGCCGGTGAGAGAGTCATGTGTAGCGGCAAACCTGAGGGACTCGCGGGCAGCGATCAGTTCCCTTTGCAGAAGAATGATTCTTCTGCCTGCCAGCAAACGCGCCTTCAGTTCGAGTGGATCGAAAGGTTTTGGCAAGTAGTCATCGGCACCTGCCTCCATGGCTGCCAGAAGGTCATGGCGCTGATTCTTCGCTGTCAGAACAATGGTGTATACATACTGCTCGCTCTGCCCCCTTGCCCTTATCCGTTGGCAGAGTTCTAGCCCACTGATCCCGGGCAGGACCCAATCGAGAATGGCCACTGTAGGGTCCCAAGCACTTTGCAGCAAGTCCGATGCGGCGAGCCCGTCTTCTGCGACGACATAATCGAAATCCCACTCTTTCAAACATTTGGTAATCAGGTGCCGATAGACCTTAGAATCCTCCGCCACCAGAATTCGCATTTCTCCCTCCGAGCTACATCAGTGACTGCTTCCACCACGGTGCAAATGCTCGGCGTCGCGGAAAACAACCTAGGCCGAGTGCGCAGTGCCTGCGCACACCCGTTTAATGAGGCACGAGGCGTGCCAATCGAAGATTGTGTCCATCAGTTCTGCTGGGTCGCCATTTGACCGTAACTCATTGTGGCAAGGTGACTTACAACTTGCACTCGTGTAAGAGATTCGAAATGTTGCGCGAATCGTGGAGCCAATGTCTGTATTTGTGTGGAAACTGAGTTGGTGTCTGGATTCAAGACATTTCGAATCTGTGCATACTGGAAATCGCAAAGAAAGCAAGGAGTTAACGTTGAAATGATTGGTCCCATAAGTGCCACACCTATCCCGGTGAGCCGTGCCCGCGGCCACAGTTCGCGGATCAGGGCAGAGGAAGGAAATGTCCGGAGAAAAAGGTTTCTCGCTGATTGAACTCTTGATTGTGGTGGCAATCATCCTGATCATTGCAGCTATCGCTATTCCGAACTTGCTGCGCACTCGCATGGCGGCCAATGAGTCTTCGGCTGTCGGTGCGATCCGTACCATCAACACATCGCAGATTACCTACAACTCCACCTATCCCACGGTTGGCTTTTCGGCTAACCTGAGCAACCTGGGACCGAGCGCCGCGACTCCTTGCGCTGGAACCTCGGCCTCGGCTTGCTTGATCGACGGCGTTCTCGCTCTCGGCACCAAGAGCGGCTACACGTTCCTGACCCTCGGTGCGCAGAGCGCGGGCAGCAACACCAAGAACGAGTACTATGCCCAGGCTGTCCCGATCACGGTGAACCAGACCGGTAACCGCAGCTTCTGCTCGTTTGAAGACGCTGTGGTTCGTAACAACACCGCCGGCACCGCCGCTGGCGCCGAATCCACTTGCCAGGGTTGGAGCGCGCTCAACCAATAGGAGACGCGCAAGGCGCCGAATTCTTGCTGGAGATGGCTACAAATGACGTCTGATATGGCATTTGAATGTTTGTTCGTTTCGAAGGATGCAGGGATCTTTAAGACCGTGGGTCGAGTCCTTCGTGACTTGTCCATCTCGATCAAGCTCTGTTTGAGCTGCTCAACGGCATTCGACATGCTCGCGCAGGGCAGCACGGATCTCGTGGTGATCGACTGGGAAGGGCAGGAATCCTCAGAACTCTTGCAGAGAATCTGGAAGGGCGGGAAATGGAAAACGCCAACAGTCGTTGCAATCTCGTCGTCAGATTTCCGGGTGCCAGGTGCACACATAGTCCTCAGAAAGCCCCTAACCACCGAGAATAGCGAGAAGTCTTTCCGAGATGCGTATTCCAGGATGCTGCTGGATTATCGGCGCCACGCCCGCCACGCACTCATGATTCCCGTTGTCGCCAATTCCGATGATGGTCGGTCGATGTCCGTTACGATCACCGATATCGGGGACGGCGGCGTGGGACTCAGCGGCAAAAACTTACCCATCATTGGAGACGTTCTGTCGTTCCGGTTGCCACTGCCGGGCACGCCAAGGGAAATCCTGATCCATGCTCGAGTGCTCTGGTCGCGAGAGTACGGCCGCGCTGGATGCGAATTCGTACGGATACCTCCTGTCGATCTCGTCTTTCTGCACGACTGGCTAAAGGCGAAGAGCCAGGTGAAGAAGCCTCGAAACGCCGACTAACGGGCCTAGAACACATGTCCGCAGGCACGAAACCAGGTTGGGCAAAAGGACTTCGCAGAGAACAGCGCATCGCTGGCTGCAAGCCGGTTACTGTGCTGGGCCAGGATGTACACGGCAACCCGTTCTCAATCAACACTTTTACAGTTGAGATCAGCGCCAGCGGAGCGCGACTGAAGGGACTGCCTCCAGTGGCCAAGGATGCCATACTCCTGATGGAGTGTGGCCAGGACAGAGCACCATATCGTGTTGTTTGGGTCGGCGAAAGAGGCAGCCCCCAAGAAGGTCACATCGGATTGGAGTGCGCCGATCGCGACCAAGCCATATTTGGCATCCAGCCGCCGACAGGCACGTTCTACGACGAATACAAACGAGTAGAAGCTGAGCTGCAGCGCAGTGAAGATCGCTACAAACGCCTTTTTGTGCACAGCCTGGGGCTAATCTGCACTCACGACCTGCGGGGTGTCTTGCTCACCGTTAATCCAGCCGCAGCTCGGGCGCTCGGCTATGAATCCTACAGTGCGCCGGGACGGAGCTTGGCCGACTTCCTGGCGCCCTCTGTCCGGCAAACTTTTCCAGCGTATCTGCAGCGAGTTCGTGATCATGGTCAAGATTCGGGCTATATGCTTGTTGTTGCTCGTAATCGAACCAAGCGTGTCTGGCTCTACCGAAACCTGCTCGTTTGCGAACAAGGAAGTCCTCCCTATGTGGTGGGACACGCCATGGACGTTACCGAACAGAAGAAAGCGGAGCATCAACTCCAGGCCGCGCTCAAGGAACTCCAGAAGGCACTGGGTGAGGTCAGGACCCTCAAGGGCCTGCTGCCTGTCTGCGCCTGGTGTAAGCGGATTCGCACTGAGGCCGGAGACTGGACCGAGCTGGAATCCTTTATTACGGCCCACTCGGAGGCTAACTTTAGCCATGGAGTGTGTCCGGACTGTGTTTCCCGATTCTGACTGCTTAGCACGTCACGGCCTGGGCCAGAAGGGCAGTTTGAGCAACAGGAAAAACAAGCGCTCGGATGTCCCCAGGCGATTCTACTCATTGATCCGGCCTAGCCTTTTGGATCGGTTACACCGAAGCTGGCACCTACACGGGGCCTGGGAGGGCGAGAGCAGTGACAATCCCCACAGCCCACCTTGACGCAGCAACGAAGCAAGGCGGAGAATGCGCCGATCCGTCGGTTCCGTACTGTGAAAGGGAGGCATCATGTACCGGCGCACGGTAGTATCACCGACTCTTACGTTTATCCTGCTGGCAATTGCGCCAGCGCTGGCTCAGAAGACCTTTTAGGGCAACTGAGGCCAAGGATCACATCGGAGAGCAAGCAACTGTCTGCGGCAAGGTCGTCAGCACCGGCTTC
>JASHPH010000355.1 GCA_030038255.1 Candidatus Sulfotelmatobacter sp.
GCCCGGAGGCAGGCCGCGGCTGACGAACGGGAAATCATCGGGCTTCTCGAGCACGATGAGTCCTCGCGGTGTCATGACGTAAGGATTGCCGTCAGGGTCGGTCGGATTGGCGGGCAAATGTTCGGCCGATGTAAGTTCCGACATGCTGGTGGGGAGCCGACCGGTGCGCTCTCCGAAATCGGTGACCCCGGCTTGCAGGCGGCCGATGTCCTCATCCACCTGAAGGGCGCGCAGGTGGGCAATGGCGTTCTCGCGAATGTCTTTTTCCCGCGCTGTCTCGAATGTCTTGCTCCACAAGAAGCGCGCGGTCAGGAGATCGCCGCCATGCTCCGCCATCAACGCGGCCATTACTTTCATAAAGGGTTGGGAGTCCGGCACGCGGGATCCGCGCTCGAACGCGTCGGCGGCCCTTTTGTAATCCTTGAGCTCGGTGTAGTACACAAAGCCCAGATTGTAATAGAGCTGCCAGTGATCGGGATTGTGCTGGATCCCGTAGTCCATCAGTTGAATGGCGCGATCGGGTTCACCGGCACCGTTGGGCGGCCGCGGCGCCAGAAAGCTGGCGCCAAACTGATACGCGGGCAGAAGCTGAGGGTCTAGCGCCGTCGTGATCTCCAGCAGGGGCGCGAGTTCGTTGTAACTCATCTCGCCATTGAAATGGCGATGGCCAAAATACTGCACGGCTCGCGTCCAATAAATGCAGGCCATGAGGCCGTCAAAGCCGAGGCTGGCACGGTGAATCATTTTCGGCGAAGAGACGTACAGCTGATCTTCCACGAGGGCCGGCGGACGGATCCTGTCGATGTGATGCAGGAGCGCGACGCAGGCGGCGAAGGAAACGATGAGGCACAACGTAGCAATCACAGTTGTCCGGCGCTGCGCGGTCATTTCAGGTTCCTGCGTTCGAAAATGAGCACCGCACCGCTGAGAGCCACGGTGGTGTAGAGCAGCGCATAAAGAGTGTTGCTGAGGACAAGTTGCGCTCCGATCGGCTGGTGGTGCGCCACTGCGCTGATGACGTTGAGCGCCGAGAAATTGGGGACAAGATACGCGGCCCCCGCGGCAACCCAGTGCGTGAGGCCGTGAGAAAGCTCGGCGAATCCGCGGAGATCGTCGGCAAAGCTGCCGATCACGAACAGCGAAAATGCGAAGACGGCCGACAACAGCGGAGTCGAGAAGGACGAGAACAGCAGAGCCAGCGCGCAGATCATCAGGAATTCGAGGATGATGAAGTAAAGTGCGATGAAAATCAGCGCGTCAGGCCGCGAGAACTTGTGGGCGACGTAGAGCAGGGCGGAGAATACGCCGATGGCCATGAAGAACGTGTTGACGACAAGCGTGCCCGCCAGCCCGAAGAACTTGCCGATGATGAACTCCCAACGCCGCACGGGCCGGGAAAGTACGGTGTAGAGCGTGCGCTTCTCGATCTCCTTGGAAACCAGGCCGATGCCGATGAAGATGGCGATGACGACACCAAAAAGGGAAACTGCCGCGAGGCCGAGATTCACGACGACCAAGCGCTCGATATCGATCGAAATCTGGCCCACGAAGATGGCCGCGCCCGAGAGCAGCAGGGCAAAGGCGATCAAATTGTAGAGAACCCGGTCGCGCACGGCTTCGCGGAAGGTGTTTGAGGCAATATAGGCGATACGCGAGATCATACTCGTTTCCCCGCCGTGGTTTGGGAATGCTGAAGCCGCTCGACGAAATAGGTTTCGAGCGAAGTGCGCAGCGGCGTGATGGAAATCAGTCGGATGCGCTCGCGGCGCAACGCGTCGATGGCCGCGTCCTGCTGATTGTCGGCGATCACGGCGCGCACGTTGTCTCCGCTGACGTGACATTCGGCGCCCAGAGCCTTCATGGAGGCAGGAATCTGTGTGCCCTGCCAGATCACTTCAATCTTTCCCGCCACACTTGAGGTCAGATCGTCCACCGCTCCCACGCCGCGTAGTTCGCCTTTGTGAATGATGGCGACGCGGTCGCAGAGGGTCTCGGCATCAGAAAGAATATGAGTCGAGAAGAAAACCGTCTTGCCTTGCTCTTTGAGCTGCGCGATCAGGTCGCGGACATCACGGCGGCCTAGCGGATCGAGCCCGGACATGGGTTCGTCGAGAAACACGAGCTTCGGGTTGTGCAGGATGGCCTGCGCGATTCCGATGCGCTGCAGCATGCCTTTGGAGAATTTGCGCAACTGCAAGCCCTTGATGTCGGTGAGGCCGACCAGAGAGAGAACTTCTTCGATGCGACGCTTGCGTTCGCTCACCGGAACGCCGGAAAGCTGCCCGAAGTAGTCGAGCAATTCGTGGGCGGTCAGGTAATCGTAAAAATAGGGCTGCTCGGGGAGGAAGCCGATCTGGGCCTTGACTGCGGGATCGGTCCATTCGCGGCCGAGAAGGCGAGCCGTGCCTGCGTTGGGGAAGACCAGTCCCATGAGAATTTTCAAAGTTGTGGTCTTGCCGGCGCCATTGGGGCCAAGGAATCCGAAGATCTCACCTTCTTCCACCGTGAGACGGAGCGGTTGCAGGGCGCGCATGGGCCGCTTGCGCCAGAATCCGACCAGATAGGTCTTCTCAATATCAAGAATTTCAATCGCGGCCATCTTTTCTTAACGTTGCGGAAAGGTCCGAAGCTGATTATAAGCAAGGCAGCAGCGGATTGAACGGCCGGTCAGGTTACGGGAGTCACGGTGAGAGAACGAATTGACCGCGGGTTTCTTGCTGGGTAAACGCGGAGCATGACGATTCTCAAACTGATATGAGACGTGAGACGGCCGGCGGACTGAGGCGTCGCCTACTGTATGGGCGCGTCGCCCTCGCAGGCGTTCAGGCTGGCGATCAGGTTTCCCGACGAATCGAAGCGAATCACACCATCTGAGTACGAGCAGAAACTACGCCCGCCAGTCTGGTTCACCATGACCGGAGTTGCGGTGGCGTAGTAAATGGTGTTAATCGCCGCGCCACCGGAAGCTGTTCCCGTGGCGGCGAAAGTGTAGCCGCTCTTGGTGCCCGCGGCCAGAACTCCATCAATCAGGCACGCGGTCGCCGAGGTGCCGGCGCAAGGAGTGGCAGCGCTAGGTCCCAGGTTGCCGAGTGCAGTGGCAAAGCCGACCGTGGGATAGGTCGATTGATAGGCGTTCATGGCGGTATTGATGGTGCGCAAAGCACCGACCGCGGACGATTCGTTGGCAGCAATGCGGGCCCGCAACAGGCTGGGGATAGCGATCGCCGCGATGATAAGGATGATGGCCACCACGATCAACAGCTCGATCAATGAGAAACCCTGTTGTTTTCGCATTGTAAAATCATCCCCGTGCTAAGAGTTGGGAACGCGAGTGAGCCCCGAATACCCCAGTGGACCCCAGTTGCCCCATCTTTAAATCGCACGTGAGGTGCCAAAAACGGGCTCTCGACCGCCCACTGAGGTAACCGCCAAAGGCTTTGTTTTCAGTAACGAAAACGGCATCGACTGCCGGGACGGGGCCGAGGCCAATGAGGGAACGGGATTGGTCTGACAATTTTTGTCATGCGTTGTCGCCTTGGGGCACTGAGTTATCTCTGTATTTCCTCGCGAAAACAGCTGTCACTGGCCTCGGCAGCGGCGCAACCCACGGTGTGACAGGGTTGGTTCGCCCTTCAGTTCGCGCCCGGAACTGGCCCATTTTCTGTGCTTAAATCCGAAGGTATGGCAGCTGGACAAATGGGCAAGGATGCCGGATTCTCAGCGGTGGCAGCCTTCGGTTCGCCGCGAAAAACTCGTCTGATTTCCTGCCTGCTGCTGGTGCTGGTCACTTTCGCTCTCTACAATCCTGTCGGCCGCGATCCTTACCTTAACTGGGACGACAACGCTTACGTCTACGAGAATTTTCATGTCCACGCCGGACTGACTTGGGAAACAGTGGTCTGGGCGTTTACTACCCATACAGAATCGAACTGGCATCCAGTCACGTGGATGTCGCACGCACTCGACGTGACCCTTTTCGGCCTGAACCCGGCCGGTCCGCACTACGTGAATGTGCTGCTGCACGCGGCGAACGTAGTGCTGCTCTTTCTGTTTCTGGAGGCGGCAACTGGCTTTGTCTGGCGGAGTCTCGCGGTGGCGGCGCTCTTTGCGGTGCATCCCCTCAATGTGGAATCGGTGGCCTGGATTGCGGAACGGAAGAATGTCCTGAGCATGTTGTTTTTTCTTGCTGGCCTGATGGCCTACGTCTGGTATGCGCGCAAGCCCAGCGTAGGGCGGTATCTGGCGGTCTTCCTGAGCTTTGCTCTGGGTCTGATGGCAAAGCCACAGGTGATTACGTTTCCGTGCGTTTTGCTCCTATTGGACTATTGGCCCCTGGGACGCACTCGGGATCTACAGGGGGAAGGAGGCAGCGGTCACAACTGGCGTTACCTCTTTCTGGAAAAGATTCCGTTGTTCGCTCTCTCTGCCGCGAGCGCATGGATCACCATGAGGGCACAGGCGGGAGCCATGCATTTTGAATATCCCGTAAGAGTGCGACTGGAGAATGCCGCCTTATCGTATGGGAAATACATGTTGAAGGCGTTTTGGCCGGCTGGTCTCGCGCCGCTGTATCCGCATCCGGGAGTGACGGTCAGCGTGCCGCAGGCGGTCGTTGCGGCAATAGCGCTGGTGGCGGTGACGATCGCCGTTTTCTTGAGCCGGCGCCGGTATTTAATCGTCGGATGGCTGTGGTTCGTGGGTACGCTGGTGCCGATGATTGGCCTGGTGCAGGTCGGGGTTCAAGCCATGGCCGACCGCTATGCCTATATTCCACTCATTGGATTGTTTGTGATGGTTTGCTGGGGCGCGGGCGATCTGTTTCTGAACCTGCACGTTCCGCGCGCAGGGCCATTTCTTGCGGCGGGCGCGGTCTTGGCGGCATTGACCGCGGTGACGCAGCGGCAGATTGGTTTCTGGCAAGACAACCTGGTGCTCTGGACCCACACGTTGGAGGTCACTAAGGAAAACTACATTGCGGAAGACTGCGTAGGCGAAGCGCTTGAGGCTCAGGGCAAACTGGACGAGGCGGCCCGTCATTCGGAGAATGCCGTTCGCATCAATCCCAAGGATCCGATCGCGAACCTGAACCTGGGAGCCTACCAGCAGCGGAAGGGGAACTACCCATCGGCAATTACACGCTATCAGGCGGTTTTGCGATTCACGCAAAATCCCCGGCTGCTGGCGGCGGCGCTTACTGACTTGGGATATGCGTACTATTCAGCGGGGCAACTTGAAGCCGCACAGCGGAGCTTCGATTCGGCGTTGGGGGAACAATCCCTGAATCCGCAGGCCTGGATGGGACTGGGACTGGTTGCGGCTAAGGAGGGCAATGTGGCCCTGGCGGCGGAAGACTACGCGAAAGCACTTCGCCTGCAGCCGAGCGTTGCGGGGTACCTTCTGCTGGCCGATGCGCTGGAGACAGAAGGGCAAAAAGAGTCGGCGCAGGCCGCGCGCAAGGAGGCGGCTCGCCTCTCCCGCGATCTCAATGGGGCGGCCGAACACGTACAGTGATTATTGAACCCGTAGGCTCGTTGACCCGCCCCGAAAAAACAAAGGGCAGCGAACTGTGGTTCGCTGCCCCCCGGCTTGTACCCTCCCCCAGGTACTTCGCCAAATCAAGCTAGCTTACTGGTTCAGTGCGCTCCAGGTCTGGCAAGTCGCTTCGCTGCCAGCGGCCCCACCGGCTGTGTTGTAACGGACCACAGCATCTTCGAACGAGCAGAAGCTGCGCATGCCGGTCTGGTTCACGGTGATCGGCGTACCCTGAGCAAAGTACTCGTTCAAGGTGTTGCTGCCCGCGCTCGCCGTAGCAGAGGTCAGGAACGTGTAACCACTCTTGGTGCCAGCGGCCAGAACGGCGTCGATCAGGCAAGCCGTGGCCGAAGAGCCAGCGCAAGGAGTCGCAGCGCTCGGTCCCAAGAGGAGCAGGCCATTGGCAAAGCCAACCGTGGGATAGGTGGAGTTATAGGTAATCTGCGACGTGTTGATGGTACGGATCGCACCGACAGCCGAAGACTCATTGGCCGCCATGCGGGCGCGCAGCAAGTTCGGAATGGCGATAGCTGCGATGATCAGGATGATAGCCACCACGATCAGCAGCTCGATCAGTGAGAAACCCTTCTGTTTCCGCATCTCGATTTTCCCCTCGTTGATTCGTTGAAG
>JASHPH010000356.1 GCA_030038255.1 Candidatus Sulfotelmatobacter sp.
GAAAGTATTTTTTCTCTACATCTGCTATCGCAAGGAATACATGCTCGAGTTTGTCGCGGAAATCATCCGGCGATTTGGCGCGCGATATCCACGAGTCGGTTTTCTGCTGGTGGGAACGAGCGACAAGGAACTCGCACAGCTTCACGCATTCTTCGAGCAGCAGGGCCTGAAAGATGCGGTCTGCATCACCGGCGCCGTTGAGCACGATGTGTTTCTCACCATGCTGACGCGCTCTGTGGCGTGCATCCGGACTCCCATGACCGATGGTGTTTCTTCTTCCGTGCTGGAGGCTCTGTCGCTGGGGGTTCCGGTGCTGGGAAGCGATAACGGCACGCGTCCGGGCGGGGTCGAACTGTGGAGCAAAGATGATCCGGAGTCGCTTTTGAAGCTGATGGCCGAGGCGGTGGAGAACCATGCGGCCATGGTGGCACGCATGCCGCGACTTTCGGTCGATGACAACACTCGCAAACTTGCCGACGATATAGAACTGACTTGCGGCCGCGAGCCGCAGTCAAAGCCGGCGAGAGATCATTCCGGAGCGGTGGCGGGATCCTGAGTAGTGCTTCCCGATCACCACCTTACTTTCTAACGCTCGCGAAGAATCCGTCCTCGCACTCGATCGTAAAGCGCGTTTCCGAGCAGCTTCCGGGCAGCGCCGCGCGCGGACTCCATCCATCGCATTCTGGCCAGGGCTTCGCCAGTACAAATCCGTTCGAGACCGGCGTTATCGGTGCCGCTCAGGATCGCTACTCGACCCAGCCGGAACGGGTAGGTTGTGGTCGAGTTGGCGTGGACGCGGCTGGTGGCCAGGGATAGGTATCCGGACTCTTTCGCTACTGCGATCGCCGCCGCGTTGTAGCGTCCGCCCGGACAGGAGAAATGCTGTACCCTTTGTCCGATAATCTCTGCGATTTTCTTCCCTGCGTCAGAAATTTCGCGGCGCAGATCGGCTGGCGACAGGTCGTCCAAATACGCGTGAGTCATGGAGTGGCAGCCGATTTCAAAGTTCAGCGCGTGCAACTCGCGCAATTGCCCGGGCGACATATAGCCCGGGTTGCCGATGAATCCGGCAGTCACATAGAACGTGGCGTTGAATCCGTTCTCTTTGAGGATGGGCGCAGCCACGATGAGATCGGTTTCGCAACCGTCGTCGAAAGTGATGGCGACCGATTTTCCTTCCGGATAACGAAGAGCCTCGCCGACAGCCAAGCCACGCCAGCCGTTTTGCCGCAACCAGCGAATTTCAGACTCGAACGATTCGCGGGAGAGAATGTAGCGAACGTATCCCGGGTCGGACTGGATTAAGGGCCGTCCCGGCAACTCGAGTTCGTGGTACATCAGGAATACGATCTTCGGCCCCATCAGAAAATCCGGCGGAGTTGCGATTTCAATGACTCGGGAACGCGGATGCCGACCTGGTCCAGGATCTTCTTGCCGTTCTTGAGCAGTCGCCGCATGCCATGCGAGCGCGCGTGCACGCGGCCAAATTGATCAAGCATTTGCGCTGGCAAGACTCCGGAAGAAGCCAGCAGTAGATCGTCCTTGCGCGCGCAATATTTTCCTGCCTTCAAAGCGGCCACAATTGCACCCGTTTCGACGGAGTCAGAGTCGAGTTCCACGAAGAGGCTGCGGAATTGCCGCTTCCAGTGCAAATCGAGTCCGTAGAAGGCGTACATTTCCGGCGCGCGCTGTTTGAGCTTTTGCAGCAAGGCGAATGTGCCTGGCCGCGGGGCGTAGCGGCCGTCATATTTCGTGTTCCAGGTTTCGATGCCTTGCGGCAATGCAGAAAAGCTCTCGATCCACTCGAAAAATTCATCTTTAGGGTGAGCAATGACAGAAATCGCTTGCTGCGCGTCGATGTGGCGAATGACTTCCTGCGGATCAGTGGAGTGGGTCAGCCGCGTCGAGTGGTAGCCCAGGATATGCATGTCGCGTTCACAGCAGTATTCGATGCCGGGGACGAACCCGAAATTCGCGTCGGAGAGCGACTCGCATTCTGCCATGTAGTGCTGTAGAGAGCTTTCGTCGAAATACTCGGCGTGATCGGTCATGCACACGAACGAACATTTCTCGGCGAGGAAAATTTTGCGCAGCTCCTGCAGCGTGAACTCGCCGTCGGAGTAGCGGCTGTGAACGTGGAGGACGCCTTTGCGCATGATGCTAGTTAGCAGTTCTCCTCGCGGCCAGTTGCCGGCAAAGATTCAACCAGTCGCCCGCTTCGGGCAGAGGATCACTCCATTGAAACAGATCGTGGTATGTGCCACGAATGGGAGTGAGCACATCGAACAAGGTGCGCAGGCGGCCTGGATACGTGCCGGGATAGCCGCGTGGCGGTCCCTTCAAGACTTCCGCGAGATGGCGCGCGTCGCCGAGCAGCCAACGGCAACGCACGCCGGAGCGATAACCCATGCTCGGTTCGATGTCGCCCTGTTCCGCCATACGCGCCAGCAGCGCGGGGAAATCTACGCCCGCATAACAGGCCAGCGCCAGCGAATGCCAGAAGCGCCCGTTGACCTCCATAAAGACGGGAGGGGACCCGGCCTGCTTTCTGTATTCAACCATCGCGACCCCGTGCCAGTGCAATGCCGACAAGATACTCAAAGAGCAGCGGCGAATTTCAGGGTCCGGCTCAACGCTGACGCGCACGGCGCTGCCTGAACCCGTGGGATAGACATCGCGAATGCGCCGGTGAGCAAATTCGGCGCGAAGTTCACCGTAATGCAGGAGAGCGAAATAACCGGTTCCTTCGCCGGCGACGAATTCCTGCACCACCACCGCCGAAGACCGGCTGCCGACATCGGTGTACGCCGCTTCAAACTGTGCCGCGTTGCGGGCATAGTGGGGACGTCCTCCAGTGCGTATTTTTCCAGACGTCGAAAGTTCCTCCGAGGATCGCGGTTTTAAGACGACAGGATATCGCACCGACCGTGCGAGTTCCCGCGCTTGTTCGAGATTCGCGACCGTCACGGTTTGCGGGACGCGGATGCCGAGCGAAGCAGCCAGACGTGTGGTTTCGTCTTTGTCGAAGGCGCGGAGCACCTCGCGATGATCGGGCAACACCAGGCGGGCGCTAGCGGAAATCAAGGCTTCGCGATGGCTGGATACCGGCAGAGTGGTCGCCTCGGTCATGGGAAGCACCAGAGTCCCGGGATGCTGGCGAACGAAGGCCACGATGGCCACGATGAAATCGTCCACATTGTTCTTGGGCGCCGGATATCGAAAGCTGCCATGGCTGGCGCGGGACCACCCGGCTTTCGACCATGGCGCGGCCTCGGCGGCGTATACAGCATGGCCGGCGCGAGCCAGTGACCTAACGCTCGCGACGGCCTGGTTCTGATTTCCATCCAGCACCAGAACATTCATGATTCCACGGGAATGCCGGCAAGTCTTCTGCCGCTCGAAGCACTCTGGCTGGCTTTCAGCAACACGTCGGCAAAACGGTCGACAATGTTCGCCCAGTCGTATTGCACGGCCAGTTTGGCGGCAGCGCGTTCGTAATTTTGCCGAAGCCCTTCGTCGCGGATCAGCAGGAGAATCGCTTCCCCGAATGCGTCGGGATCGTCGGCCAGAATCAGATCACGGCCGCCCTGAACATCGAGACCTTCTGCGCCGATCGAAGTGGAAACAACCGCCTTGCCCATCGCCATGGCCTCAAAAATTTTCAACCGGGTTCCTCCTCCGACGCGCAAAGGTACGATGACCACGGTCGCGTCGCGGAGATAGTCGGCAACCGAAGGCACGGTGCCCGTGACCTGAACGGAGTCCGAAGCCAGTTGCTTCACGCTCGGGTGCGGATTGCGCCCGACGATCTGAAAAATCGCTGCCGGAAATTCGCTGCGCACGCGCGGGAAGATATCCTTGCAAAAGTAAGTGACCGCGTCGAGGTTCGGCTCCCAGTCCATGGAACCGGTGAAGACAATGCGCGGCGGATTCGCCGTTGCCGGCGGAGCCACAGAATATTTCTGCGTGTCCACGCCGGTGGGAACGACGGCGATGTCGCAGGCGGGCGCTACGGCGAGCATCTCCCTCCGGTCGTGTTCAGAAACGGCGATCACATGGCGAAATCTGCGCAGGGTGTGCTGCTCGTAGCGAGCCATCTTGGCCGCCTCGACCCGGTAGACTAACTGCTTCAAGGGATTCGCCTCGGTAGATGCCATGCGCCGCCAAAGGGCCGTTTCCACGTTGTGCTGAAAAAGCACAACCGGCGTTGCCGGCATCTGCGGAAAATTCAAGGAAGCAGAAAGAAAATCGCAGACGGCTACCTCGAACTTCCCCGCGCCCAGCCACGCGGCCAGTGTTCGCCGAACTGCGGGTTCGGTGAACTTGCTGACTGCAAACGGCGCCGACTGCCACACGCGCCACAAATAATCGACAGACTGGGCGACGGCGTCGCCATCCAGGGCGGACGTTGCGATGGTCTGCGTTCCCGGCAATTCGCGAGTGATCTCAGCCTCATAGTCCGGGTCTCTTTTCCCTCCGTAGTAAGAGAGCAGCGTCACTTCGTGGCGGCGGGCGAGATGGCGGAGAATGTTGAAAGAGCGAATCTTGCCGCCGGTGTCCAGCGGCAGAAGCTTGCCGGCTTTGACCCAGAGAATTCGCAAATTGCTACCAGCAGATGCCTGCATAGTTGGCGACGGCCGGCCGACGGGCCTTTTCCAGATTCACCAGATCGACCACGACGTGATCGGGTCTGAGGTGTTTCTGCAACTCGTCGCGCGCGACCTCTCGCGTGCCGATCACGACCACGTCCGCGTCGCGAAGAATCTGTCCCAGATCGTTTTCCAGCAGTGATCCGATATGAGGAATCGTGCGTTCAATGTAGTCGCGATTCGATCCGATCAGCCGGCCGAAGGAGACATTTTCATCCCAAATCTTGAGGTTGCAGCCCTCGCCGAGCAGATGTTTGACCAGTTGCACCTGCGGGCTCTCGCGCAGGTCGTCGGTGGCGGGTTTGAAACTCAGACCGAGCACGGCGATGTTCTTCTTCCCCGTGTCGAGCACCATCTCAATGGCGCGGCGCAGGTGTTCGTCGTTACTGGGCATGATTGATTCGAACAGCGGCAAACGCAGATCGAGCTCCTTCGCGCGATAGCCGAGGGCGCGGACGTCTTTGGGCAGGCATGAGCCGCCGAAGGCGAATCCGGGCTTCAGATAGCTGGCAGAGATGTTCAATTTATTGTCGGCGGTAAAGATTTCAGTAACGTCCTCGGCGTCGACGTGCAGCGCTTTAGCCAGCGCGCCGACTTCGTTGGCGAAGGCAACCTTCAAGGCGTGCCAGGTGTTGCAGACGTATTTCACCATCTCGGCGGAGCGGAAGGAAGTCTCAAAAATTCGCCCCGGAACCCAGGCGTAGAGTTCGCGCAAGCGCGCGGCATGAGACGTTTCAGCCGCGCCGACAATCGTCATGGCGGGTTCCAGAAAATCGGAAACAGCCGTGCCTTCGCGCATGAACTCCGGATTGACGCACACGCCGAAGTCTCTCCCCATCCGTTTGCTACTGGCTTGTTCGAGCGCGGGAATGACGATGTTTTCAGCCGTGCCCGGCAGCACCGTGCTGCGCAAAACGACAAGGTGAAACGCGTTCTTGTGCTTGAGTACGTGGCCAATTTCGCGGCAAACAGGCTCGACGTGGCCAAGATCCAGCTTTCCGCTGCGCAGGCTGGGCGTGCCGACGCACAGGAAAGTGATATCGGTGTGCATCACCGCTTCGGCGGAATCGGTGGTCGCGCGCAGGCGGGATGCCTTGTAGGCTTGCTCGACCAACTCGGCTATGCCGGGCTCGACGATGGGGCTGCGGCCGGCGTTGAGCGCCTCCACCTTGGAAGCGCTCAGGTCGACACCGGTCACGCAGTGTCCTTTCGCGGCCAGGCAGGCGGCGGTTACAGAGCCTACATAGCCCA
>JASHPH010000357.1 GCA_030038255.1 Candidatus Sulfotelmatobacter sp.
GCGGAAAATGGAACGAGTCCCGTAGGGACGCCACGACGCGCTTCACCGTTCCGGCACCGGCACCACCGGCAAACTGCGATGCCCCGCCGCATCCACGGCCCGCACTGCAAAGATCGATTCATCTTTCGAAATCTGCAGCGTGATCTTCGTAACGTTGCCGGCCTTCAGCACATGCTCCCAGTCCGCAGCCGAAGTCGCCCGCCACACGACTTCGTAGCCCTCCGCACCTGGCGAAGCCTCCCAAGTCAGCGTCGAAGAATTTTCCAGCCCCTTCGTCAGCAAATGCACGTTCGCCGGAGGCGTTGGCCCTGACGCCAACGACGCCAGCGTCGCGGCATTCAGCCGCGCCACGCGCGCCACATACTCGTAATCCACAAACTTCGGCAGGTCGCCATATTCAATGCCGCCTTCCATGCGCGCGTTCTGATGCTGATGATGAAAGTCCTCGCGCAACTCCGTAAACCGCACCGCTGCAAACCCTTCCTTATTGAATGCCGAATGGTCTCCCCCGCGCAGGTAGCGATCCAGCCGGAAAATCATCATCGGCTTCACTCCGGTTTCGTACGTGCGGCCAACCTCGGCGATATACCGCGCCAGCTCGCGCGAACTCGAATCATTTTCTCCGCCCAGCCCGCGCATGCGCTGGATCTCCTGCTCCGTCGTCGCCGCCGGCACTCCCTCCGAAAACACCCGCACCACCGAGTGATCCTGATCCGGATTCTTGTCCCCTCCGACGATGTCGTTGTTCAAAACCGCCTCAATGTCCCATCCCCGCTCCTTCGCCATCTGCGCAAAGTGTCGGCTCCCGACCAGTCCCTGCTCCTCGCCCGCCACTGTCAGAAAAATAATCGTCGCCGGAAACTTCATCTTGCTCAGCACACGCGCGCACTCCAGGCTCACCGCCGTTCCGCTCGCGTCATCGTTCGCCCCCGGAGCATACCCCTTAGCATCGAGAACATCGCCATTGCGTGAATCGTAATGTCCGGTGACCAGCACCATCCGCTTCGAATTCGCCGCATCCGTGCCCTTCATCACCGCATAAACATCGGTGATCTCCGTCGCCGCCGGAATCCGCTCCCCGGGCGGTTCGACAAACCGATACGTCTCCACGTCCAGGCATCCGCCGCAATCCTTGCTGTAACGCTCCAGCTCCGCCACAATCCACAGCCGCGCTGCCGCGATTCCGTGGCCTGCATTCAGCAGCGCCTCATCCCCGGACGACAGCGTGGACCGTGTGTCGAAGCTCACCAGCTTCTCGATCGTCGCCTGAATCCGCTTGGCCGAAACCTGCTTCAGGGCCTCCGCAATCTGCGGATCCGCGGACGACTTCGACTGCCCCACGCTGCCCACCGCCGTAAGCAGCAAGACCGCCGGCATGACCGCAATAATTTTGCTGAATCTCACAGGATTCCTCATGATTGAAACTGCCTGAAACCGAATCCCCCGGAATTGTCAAGCCAGGGCAACCGCCGCGCCCCGCCGATCCCCCTTGACCAACTGCCTTTGAGAATCTAAATATTATCAGGGGGTTCTAAAAGGCTACGGAGGTTTTATGGTTGTCTGTCCCGAGTGCGACACCAATCTGGACATTGAAGAAGAAGAGGTTGACGAAGGGGAAGTCATTTCCTGCCCCGAGTGCGGCATGGATTTTGAAGTCGTCACCACCAGTCCGCTCGAGTTGAAGGCCGTCGAAGAAGGCTACGAGGAAGACGAAGAAGAAGAGGTCGAGGAAAACGAAGACGGTGATTACTCCTGAACATCGTCTACGTCTGGGGTCCACACGGTGGTTCGCGTTTGCCCTCACTCTGCTCGTCGCCCTTCCCACCTGCGTCCCGCAATTTCTGCACGCCGCGCCCGCAAAAGGCGAGAAGCCCTACGCTCTGATCTGCGGCACCGTCTGGAGCCCCGACAATCATCCCGTGTACGGCGTGAAAGTAAAGATCCGCCGCGCCAGCGACAAGCCGAACAAAGTCCGCTGGGAACTCTATTCCGACCACATGGGCGAGTTTGCCCAGCGCGTTCCCGCCGGTGAGCAGGACTACATCATCTCGGCCGACCTTAAAGGTTTCAAAATGCCTGACGGCACGCCCCTCCGCCTCGAAAAAGAAGTCACCGTCCACATCTACAACGACGAGCGCCAGGACACCGGCCTGCACCTCACTCACTAATCACCACGCCGCGCAACCCGTGAGACAATGTCATCCAGCATGAACCGGCGATCGCTGATCAGGGCCCTGATTGTCACCTGTGCGAGTCTAGCCGTCCTCTGCGCCCTTTCTGCCCTTGCACACGCCTCCGACAAGAACAAGAACACCGGCCGGCTCCTTTTCGGCAAGGTTCTCGATCCCCACGACAACCCAATTCCCGACGCCGTCGTCTACCTCACCAACTCCCGCACCCGCGCCGTAAAGACCTACATCGTCGGCCCCGACGGCACCTACCGTTTCCCCGCGCTCTCCACCGCCATCGACTACGAGGTCTATGCCCAGTACAAGGGCCGCAAGAGCGACAGCAAATCCGTCAGCCAGTTCGACGACCGCCCCCAGGTCTACATCGACCTCCACATCGACACCCGCTAATGTGGGCGCTTGTGTAGGGGCGGACGCCTTCGTCCGCCTTGCGGAGCGCAGCTCCGCATGAGATTCCCCCGCCCCTGAGGGACAGCTGCCCAGATGCACCTTTTCTGGCAACTTTCCCCGCTCTCCCGTGTTGAATAATAGGTAGGGATACTTGTCTGGAGGGTATTGTGAAAAGAATGCAATCTTCTCAAAAGCGCATCCGCCGGGCCCCGGCCTTCCTGGCGTGTCTCGCGCTCCTGTGCGCGGCCGCCGTCTCCGCTCTGGCCCAGGGCGGCGCCATGAGCCCGTACCAGGGTGAAAAAGACGGCGTCAGCGTCGGCGGCAACTGGATGGAGTTTCAATCGGAAGACAAAATGACGGGCGCCAAGCGGGTCCGCTTCGAACTGCTCGCCAACAACTACTTCAAAGAGGACCCCGACTACAAGCCTCGCGTCGAACTGATTTGCGAAGACGGCAAGTACAAGATCGCCAACTTCAACCCCGGCGTGCGCATCCGCCCCAACCGTCCGCCCGGCTGGTACGGCCAGCCCCAGATCGAAGTTGAAGTCCGCGTCGACGACGTTCACTACTTCAAGGGCTGGAATTGGATGCCCCGCCAAGCCCTCTCCATGGACAAGGGCACTGCCCGCGGCATGATCGGCGCGCAGGTCCTCAACATCGCCCTGCCCACGTCCGGCGGACGCCAGATCGCCGAGTTCTCACCCGCCGGCCTGAACACCGACGAAGTCCACAAGATGTGCGACATCACCCCCAAGAAGCCCAGCAAGGACTGAGATCAGGGGCTAGGTGTGAGGGACTAGGGGTGAGGGGCTAGAGATCAGAGAATTCTGAGGGTGCCCCACCCAACGCGGTTTTCGTTGGGTGGGTATTTTCTTTCGTTCACTTCGCTCCCGGAAAATCAGCACGAACGGGAAGGGCACGGCTTCAGCCGTGCCGATCACCGGCAAGAATGACGTGCTTCGGCCCTGAGGCCCCCACCGTCGCAACCCTTCCGATACTTGCCCGCCCACCGTCCCTGCTGTCACCTTTAACAACGTATGGGCGCCAACATCATCGAAGGCCTCGCCTTGTTTCTCTTCGTCATCGGTGTGCTCGTCTATACCGTCATCCTCTACAACGGCCTCGTCCGCCTGCGCAACGAGAACGACCGCGCCTGGGCCAACATCGACGTGCTCCTCAAGCAGCGCCACGACGAAATCCCTAACCTGGTCGAAACCGTCAAAGGATATATGCAGCACGAGCAGCAGACTCTGCTCGCCGTCACCCAGGCCCGCGCCGCCTCCATGAACGCTGCCAGCATCAGCCAGAAAGCCGTCGCCGATCTGCAACTGATGAGCGCTCTCCGCGGCCTCTTCGCCGTCGCCGAAAATTATCCCCAGCTCAAGGCCAACGAAAACTTCCTCAAGCTGCAGAACCGCATCTCCGAACTCGAAGAGCGCATCGCCGACCGCCGCGAGTTTTTCAACGACGACGTCAACACCTACAACACCCGCATCGCCCAAATCCCCGACGTCTTCCTCGCCAGCTTTATGGGCCTCAAGCCTCGCCAGATGTTCCAGGTCTCCGACGCCGACCGCCGCCAGCTCGAAGTAAAATTCGCCAGCCAATCCGCCGCCGGCAGCTCGTAGATTTCAAGTGCCCGCGAAGCAGAGGGTCTCCTGATGGCGTCATCCCGAAGGCCCGCGCTTTCGCAGCGGGGCGAGGGATCTCGCGCGGGGCGCACGCTATGCGGTTGTCGCGTTCTCCGCGAAAGGGTGGGAAAGCGCGTCTCGACTCAAAAACTAAAAACCATCCCCGCGCCCTCCCGCCGAATCAATAACAGAACGAACTTCTGCTTCGAGGTGCCTGCATGCAACTCAAGCCCTTCCTGCTCGACGCCTGGCTCGACCAGTACGAACACCATATCGATTTCGACCTCGCCGCCAGCACCGGCCCCAAATGGACCGTCAACGACATCCTCGCCCTCGCCGACGACGAAACTCGCCACCGCTTCCTGCACCACAAACTGGTCTACAGCCGCCCCGCCGGCGCCGACAGTCTCCGCGAGGCCATCGCCGAAATGCAGGAAGTTCCGGTAGACTCCGTCCAGGTTGTAACCGGCGCCTCCGAAGCCCTCGTCGCCCTGATGTGGCTCGCCGCCGAGCCGGGCGCGAACGTAATCATCCCGCTGCCCGGATTCACCACTTTCTCCGCGCTCCCGGAATCCCTCGGCCTCGAAACCCGCTTCTATCGCGTCAGCCGCGAGAACGGCTTTCGCATCGACCCCGACGAGATCAAGCGCCTCGCCGACTCCAACACCAAACTCATCCTGGTCAACAGCCCTCACAACCCCACCGGCGCGACCATCAGCAACAGCGAAATGGAAGCCCTCCACGACTTCACCGCCGCCCGCGGCATCCAGCTGGTCAGCGACGAGGTCTACCATCCCATCTACCACGGCAAGTCAACGAAATCGGCAGCCCGCCTGCCGCACGCGACGGTAATCGCCGACCTGTCGAAAGCATTTTCGATTCCCGGCGTGCGCACCGGATGGATGATCGAGCACGACCCCCAACGCCGCCAGCAATACTGGAACGCGCGCGCCTACTTCTCCATCTCCAACACCACCACCGGCGAAATTCTCTCCGAAATCGCCATCCGCAAACGCGACGTCGTGCTCGGCAAGGCCCAGGAAACCGCCACCCGCAACCTGAAGCTCCTCGAGCGCTTCATGGCGGAGCATCGGGACATACTCGGCTGGATTCCGCCCCAAGGCGGCATGACCGCCTTCCCTTGGCTGATCGCCGGAGAGATCGCCGGAGAGAGGTTCAGCGGAGAAAATGCCCGCCCCTTCTGCCAGGCCGCCACCGAGCACGGAATCCTGCTCGCTCCCGGCGATTGCTTCGACGTGCCCTCGCACTTCCGCCTCGGCTTCGCCGCCAGCGCGGAAAATTTCCCAAAGGCCCTCGACCGCTTCGCCACATTCGTGAAGACCTGGTCACGCAAGATGGTCACCGTGTAAAGACCAATCCCTCATGCGAGCCGCGCAGCGGCGGAACACGAAAGCCCGGGGCGTAAGCCCCGGGTAAGCACAGAAGAAAGGAACCGAGTCCCGTAGGGACGGCACAGAAAACAACGGGTCCGCAGGACGCCTGACAATAGTCCGGCGTTTCAACGCCGGGGATGAACACCCCAAAACACAGCCGCGTCCCGGAGGGACGCGGGAATCGATATCTGCAACGATGCGAAGGGCCCGGCTTCAGCCGTGCCAATCCGAATCATTCACCGATAGGCTTGCGTAGGATGTCATGCCACTCCTGCAGATTCTTCCGTTCAATTTGCTTGGAACGACCACCGAACCTTTTGGACTGCATGAGAAATTCGAGACTTTTCCTGCGCACGCGGCCAGTGAATTGGCGTTCGGCCTCCTTGAACGTCTCGTATGCAACCATGTCGGCAGGCTGCAGCGGGACACATCGTTCCCAACCAAGCGGCGAAATAGTTGAAAAGTACTCTTTCCCTTTAAAAGTCGGGTCGTTCATCATCGCGTTAAACGCGGCCCTGTATAGGCCGTCATGGCTGCACCGTTCGTGGCAGAGGACATAGACGACGCGTTTGACCGAACCGAAATGACGCTTCGCTTCTTCGATCTGAGCTGTCATTTCTAGCATGATGAACTTCAGCAACTCCTGGTAGCAGGCCGGAACGGGATCGTCTTTTATGTCAAATTCCTTCGCAAAGTCATCGAGCGGCATGCTATAGGAAATGGTATTGAGCCAGGCACGCCCACGG
>JASHPH010000358.1 GCA_030038255.1 Candidatus Sulfotelmatobacter sp.
TTGAGCTGGGCAAAGCGCATGTTCTGCTTGGTCACCGCCTCGGCGATGGCTTCGGCGTCGAGGAAGTCGTTCTTGTTCGACTTCCGGTACGGCTTCACAAACTGCGCTGGGATCAGTCGTACCTCGTGACCTTGTTCGCGCAGTGCGGCGCCCACAAAGTGGGCTCCAGCACAAGCCTCAAGCCCGATGAGCGAGGCCGGCAGGTTGGCGGTATAGGCCAGCAATTGCGTGCGTGAGAACTTCTTACGCAGCAAAATCTTGTTGAGTTCTCCCAATGCAACCAGGTAAAACGTGGTCTTGCCCAAATCGATGCCGATCGATGCGATGTGCATAGATGATCCTCCTATGGAAACTGCCGAGCCGTCATCCTACTCGGCGGCGGACCATCTCATTAATCCCAATGGCCCACAGCCAAGGCGCGGGCGAACCTGGGATGGGTAATCCGGAAGAAGGACGCGCTGTCGTAGTCACCGTCACAGTAAGAGGCGCCGCCGTGTTCGCGCTTACCGTAACTCGGCCAGCGAAACGCGTTTTTTCTCCGGTGTTACCTGAGCTGAAGAAAACCCACTGATCACGAACAGCAGAGCCCACGCCAATGCGGAGCGATGAGAAGCAACGTGGAATTGCATTTTCGGTCCTCGGTGGGGGAGGACAAGGGCAGAATGCGACAGGTAACCCGCGCTGTCAAGGACTTGGGGCAAAGGTCTGAGGTTAACGTCCAACTGCTGTTAACAGGCGCCTCTGACAATGTTCGCGATGTCAAGCAGTTTCTGAGCCGATCTCGGCCGGCACTCAGAAAAGAGCACGCCACCACCAAGGGGGTTAGTAGTTGATTGCGATGGCGCGCGCTTTGCTTGAGGAGTTGCTGTTGCTCTCGAGGACCTGGTTCTGCAATTTGGCACCGGCAACCGCCGGCTGCGATGATTCCAGATGGAACAGGCGCGCGACCGCGGCGGCCATCTGTTCCTTTTCCTGCTTATCTGCAATTCCCCTGAGCTCAAGCGCCAAACAGGTGGCAATCTTTCGTATAACGTTGTTCGTGAGGGCGTGCAGAGACTGGTCCTGCTCGCGGCTGAACGGCCCGCGCTCTTCGATGAAGGAATCCAGTTCTTGCCGGCAAAGTTCGTCCAGCCGGCGGCGTAGCGCCACGATGGTGGGCACTGCGTTCTCCGTCTGTAATTCGCCGCGGAACGCCTGGGCTTCTACAGCCACGATTTTCGCAGCGCTGGCAGCGGCGACATCCGAATCTTCTGAAACCGTATCTTT
The DNA here is from genome assembly GCA_030038255.1 of Candidatus Sulfotelmatobacter sp. Classification (GTDB taxonomy): domain Bacteria; phylum Acidobacteriota; class Terriglobia; order Terriglobales; family Acidobacteriaceae; genus Sulfotelmatobacter. The sequence goes on from JASHPH010000358.1 coordinate 1,267, forward strand.
TACCGCGCGCTCCAGCCCATCCAGATCGTAGAGCAGAATTCCATCGACGCGGCGCACTTCCGAATCGACGTCGCGCGGCATTGCGATATCGATGATGAGCAGTGGCACCCGGTTTCGCTCCATGGCGATACGCTCAGCTTCCTCGCGAGAGAGCACGACATGCGGGCATCCGGTGGCGCTGATGACAATGTCGGCGCTCAACATGCACTTCCAGCGATCGGCTAAAGTCGCCGCGGTGCCTCCGGTTTTCTCCGCCAGTTCTTTTGCCCGCGCCGAGGACTGGTCGATCACGACCACTGCTGCTGCACCCCCGTCGACCATCTGCCGGGCCGAGACCTCACTCATCTTTCCGGCTCCCAGCAGAAGTACCCGGCGGCCCTCGAGCGAGCCGAAGATCTGTCGCGCCAGATCGAAGGCTGCCGTCGGAATCGAACCGGTCAGCTTGCCGATGCCGGTCTCACTGCGCACGCGTTGGGAGACATTGAGAGCTTTTTCCAGCACTGCGTTCAGAAAGCGTCCCGCGGTGCCCACATTGCGCGCCTGTTCCCAGGCCGCTTTCACTTGCGAGACAATCTGCGGCTCGCCCAATACGAATGAATCCAATCCGGAAGTTACCTCGAAGATGTGCGTGAGGGCGGCTTCATCCAAAAGGCGATAGAAGTGCTCCCACTCGCTCAACTTAAGGCCGTGTTCACTGGCGAGGAAGTGCAACAGCGAATTGGACGCCTGCGACGGATCGGTGGCCCAGAACAGGAATTCTGTACGGGAGCAGGTGGCGAGTACGACGACTTCTTCGATGCCATCAGCGCTCTGCAACTCTCGGAGGACGTCGTAGCGCCGGTTCTCGCTGATGCAGAAACGTTCCCGCATGGCCAGCGGCGCTGTGCGATGGTTCAGCCCGATGACCAGGAACGTAGCTTCCACTAGGTACACCTCTCGCGTAACTCGTAATCGCAAGGATCTGGCCAAACAACCCGTTGTCGGCCAGCAGAGCAACGATATTGTTTTGAGCAACTTGCAAGTGCTGCAAAAGACAACAGACCGACTGCGCGTTATTTCCTGCGGCATATTACGCGGGTTGCGAGTGTTTTTCCGCCATGCGACCTGAACCGCGACGTGCTTGAATCACGACGAAACGTGAGTACGGTCACAGACCATTCCCCCGCTGGTGTAGAAACTGCAAGACGATTAGTAGTTTCTTACTTTGTCTCGGGTGTTCGTTTGTGAGATTCCCAAGCTTCAGCGCAGACGAAGCCAAGACACTAGGTTCTGAAAGGAATGCACTCATGAAGATGGTGAAGCTGGTTATCCTGATCGTAATGATTGCGGTGGCGCTGTTCTTGGTGTTGCCCAATCTGTCGTGGGCGGCTGACGACGGCGGAAGTGTTTACAAAGCCAAGTGCGCCGCTTGTCATGGCGTCGACCTCGCCGGAAAGCCTGCTGCCAAGATTCCCAGCCTGGTTTCCGACGATGCCAAAAAGGCCTCCGATGCTGACTTGACGGACGCGATCGCCAATGGCGGCAAGGACAAGAAACCCATGCACGCGTTCGCTGCCAAGGGCGTGACCCCCGACCAGATCAAAATGGTCGTCGAATACGTGCGCAGCGAGCAGAAAAAGTAGAAGTGGTTGGATCAGTGGCTAGGTTGTAAAATCGCTGTTCCAACGGGCGAACCTGCAAGGCTGCAAAAGCAGGCAGCCGCGATGCAGATGTGAGGGTATGATCCGCTCACCGGCGTGTTCCGGGCGTGCCAGCCGCACAGCCGGGTCCCCTCCCTTCGCCACATAATGGAACAGCCTGCCCGGGTCTTGGTGCTCACCCCCAGACCCGGGCTTTTGTTTTCTGGAAGGTTTCAAAGTTTCAGAGTTTCAAGATTTCAAGGTCCTTAGGTGCAAGGGAAACCTCAGACCATCGTTGAAACCTTGAAACTTTGCCACCTTGAAACCCGTTTCTTGCGAAATCCGTCACTTTCCCCTGTGATTGCAATCACAGCCGTTTTCTACTACCCAAACTAACCTCAAAGTGCTTGTGGGAGTTCTTTTCAGGTTAAGTGGCAAGCCTTCTTACGCCGAAGGGGGACATCATGGTGGTAGCCGGTAATCATTCACACATGGGCCGTGGAGCTCATGATCTTCCAAAATACGACTTTTCGCGAAATCCCATGCTGGTCTACTGGGAGATGACGCAGGCTTGCGGTCTGGCCTGCAAGCATTGCCGCGCCGAGGCGATGCCGAATCCGCATCCGCTGGAGCTGAACACTGAGCAGAGCAAGCAGTTTCTCGAGCAGCTCCGCGATTTCGGCGATCCGCTGCCGCACCTAATCCTGACGGGCGGCGATCCGCTCAGCCGCAAAGACATTTATCGGCTCATCGACTACGCCATTGGCCTGGGGCTGGAGGTTTCCGTCACGCCCAGCGCCACGCCGGAGTTGACCAACGACGCCATCACCAAGCTGAAAGAGCACGGCATCCAGAGCCTGGGACTCAGCCTCGACGGCTCCTGCGCCGAGAAGCACGACAACATTCGCGCCGTGCCGGGAACGTTCGATCGCACGATGGAAGCGGCGCGGCACTGCGGACGGCTGGGACTTCCGATTCAGGTCAACACGCTGGTTGCCGAAGAAACCGCCGACGATTTGCCCGCGATTTATGAACTGCTGCGCACCAGTTTTCCGGTCATGCGCTGGAGCCTGTTCATGCTGATCTCAGTGGGACGCGGCAAAGCGCTCAATGAAGTTTCGCCCGAAGAAGGCGAGGCCATCATGAAGTGGGTGTTCGATCTCTCGCCCCACTCGCCGTTTGCGATCAAAACTACCGAGGCGCCGTCGTATCGCCGCATCGCGATCGAAACCATGCGAGCCTCCGGCATGGGTGGGCCGGAAATGAAAAACACTTCGGTCTACAAGGGATTCCAGATTCGCGACGGCCACGGCATCGTCTTCGTCTCCAACCTCGGAGACATTTATCCGTCCGGGTTCCTGCCGCTGCGTTGCGGCAATGTCCGCAATGACTCCTTGGTGCACGTTTATCGCAGGTCTGACATCTTTCGCGCGCTGCATTCGCCCGAAACCTTCCACGGAAAGTGTGGCGCCTGCGAATACAGCCACATCTGCGGCGGATCGCGCGCACGCGCCTTCGCGCATACCGGCGACGCTCTTGGGACCGATCCATTCTGCCCATATGAGCCGGCGACAGCTGCAACAACGGTCTGAGAGCCAGCAGCGGAGCACCATGGCAACGCAGACCGACCCATGCGTGGGCAGTTTTCTGAGCCCGGAGTATGCGGCCAGTGAATCCGGCGCGCAGGCCCACGCCGCCAGCTCGTTTACGTGAGTCTATTTGTGCCAGAATGGACCCACGCCGTCTCGCTCTATGGCTGTGCGCAGTCGGGTGATCTCATCGGCGTCGTTTCGCCGAACGTCGGTGCAGCAATCAAGGGCACAGCTCCCGTCCTCGCAAGTGCAGCACCCGGGGGCGCCTCCCCCGCCACCGCCTCCAGCCGCACACCAGGCATAGTTGGTCGCCGGGTCACAGTAAGCACATCCCTGGCTCGTGCACTTGTAGTTGAGTTTCGAATAGCAGCTTGTGCTGCCACAGATGTCCAATTGATGAACTCCCTGGGTGGCCTGGGCAGTCTTTAGGGACGTGCCCGAGAAAACCGCGATCAGGGCAAGAAACCCCAGTGTAGCGTAACCTTTCTTGCAACGCTGCTGACTGCGTTCGACATGTGAGTGGTCCTTTCTGCCTTACAATTGTTCGTGCCCATTAGTAGGGAACTGACGATTTCGGCTTGAATAACAATTCGTTCGTGTAATAGGCGTTCATGATCGGGTCTCGAGCGTAACGCATTTGCTCCAGTACTACTTTCCCATCAGGAGTAGGCAGGTCCATGAGCGACAATCCCATTCCTTGTAGCTTGGCAATTCGCTTCGCTTGTTCATCGTCGATGCTTTGTTCTCTGGAAAAGTTAAGGAACAGTTTCAGCTTCGTGATCCAGGCAGACGGCTCCGATTGCTTGACCGGGCTGGAGGATAAGTAGTCAATGTATCTCCCAAGGGCCGATTGAACCACTTGGCCTGGGGGTGCGGAATTCGCTACAGCGTAACAGAGAATAAACTTGCGGTAAAAGAGACAGAGGGGGCAATCGGTCTGAGAATCTAGCCGATCGGCGTAATGGAGCACGTCCTCCGCAGCTTCCTCCCAACTTGCTTGATCTGACACCTCCTGCCCGTGGTTCTTGCGCTCCGAGAACCGATCCAGGGCCCTCAACTTATCAGACACCGCAGGATCCGGTCCGACGTCATGTAAAAGAGCCGAGTCTAACGTTTGTTTCGGGAGTACGTCAGACTGAGACAGCTTGAGCGACTGATCAGCTCCCATAGCGTCGACGACATGGTTAAAGCGATCCACGAGCGCATCGCGATGAACGATGCTGTCTCTACAAGAAGAGTGCGTGCTCTCAACCAGGAACCTGCGCGCGCTGGCAAGTACGCCCAGCGGAGATAAACCGCGGTCTTTGAGGAGCCTCGCTAAGAGGCCGATTTTGCGTGTGAAGGCATCCTGCTCGACGATTGCTCCGAACTCCCGATCGCTCGCAGCAACACGGTCCAAATACCCTTCGTAAGCCACAACAACCTGCTGCAGGTCGGCTTGGCCAAGCTCGAGCCGCACTATTACGTCGGCCAGCGGGCTGCTCGCTAGCGGAGAGCGCAAACCATTGATATGCGAAGTTAACTGAGCGGTGAGCTTCTGTTCATTCGTCAGCCGCGCCCTCTTCCACAGTTCTATCAGGCGGGGAAGCTCGTTGTAGTATTGAGATACATCTGCCACCATGGCCGAGCCGCATTCCATCGGTTCAGGGGCTACAGGGATCTTCAGGAATAAAGCGTACCCGAGGCTCGGTTGGGATGTGGTAAGGAGCCTGACCGCGCGAATACGAATGCCCAATCCGTCGAGATGCTGAAAGCTCAGGTCGCCGGTGAGTTGGGACTCAACCGAATCGCCTGCGTATTCTTGATTGATTGCGGTCACTAAGGGATAAGGATGTTGCGCCGTTCCTGCAAGATCGAAGATGTCGCGAACGGACCGCTGAACCGACGCATTCTGTAATAGGGCCGGCTGCGCTTCTACCGCCGACAGAACGATATCCGCGCGGTACTCGATGGGAAGTCCCTGAGTGGAGGCCAGGAAGGAAATGCGAGGATCAGTTTTCGGTGGTTTGTCGAGCGCATCCGAGTACAGGGCGGCCAGCGGCAGGAGCAAACACAAGCACGAGCTGCGTATAGCGGAATTCATAAGTTAGTCACGCCAAACAAAAGACTAGCCAGCCAGCGCTTTTCTGATTCGTTCGATTCCGGACGAATCAAGTGGCCCTAACAACACCGAATTCACCGTCGCATCCGGGTTCACCACTATCGTAATCGGCGTTACGTGTAATGAGTAAATATCGCGACTTTCGGCGCCAAGCCGCAGCATCTGATTGGGCTCCGCAACGTCGTGTGACGAGAAATAAGAAGCCGTCGCAGTGTTACTTAGGTCGACCCACACCAGGTCCGTATTGGAGGGCAATGTCTGCTTCAAGGCCTTCCAAGCTGGCAACGTAGCGGCACAGAATCTGCAGGCCGGTGAAAAAACGAAGATCAATGTATACCTTCCGGACTGCCCAAGCGAAACCACCTTCTGGGACCCACTTTCGGTGGTGCCGTATAGCCTAGGCATATGCTGGCCGACAGCTGGGCCATCGACGTGCTGCATCGCCTGAACTTGTAAGTTGAGCTTGTGAAGGGACCGCTGTAGCAGGACATTCATCACGCCGAGGCTGAGGCACAGAAGAGACAGCAGATACACCAGCAATCTACGCATGTACCCACCTCATTACGAAAACCGAAACCTAGACTTCCGCGCAATCCCCTAGCTGTATAGCTTGATGGTTGAACGATGCGCGAGATGGTGCCGCTGGAAACGGGCTGGTCCCACCGATTCGAAACCAGCCCGAAATAGCTGACATCGAAAACCATCTAGCTATAGCGATCTGAGAAAATCTAGGATCGCTTGCTGCTGTTGCGGCGTCAGCTGGTTGAATTTCTGCACGACCCCGCTGGCCTCCGAGCCCGGCGAACGGTGCTGCTGAATAGCATTCAATAAGTCTTGCGTTCTGCCGTCGTGCAAGAAGAAGATTCTCTGCCCAACACCCCACAACGGCGCAGTTCTGAACTGGTCCGGCCCGGCCTGTCCTTGAGAAATTCCATCCGCCAGGTTCGTTCCCATGTGGTGAAGGGCAAAATCGGAAAACGGGTGATACGTCACTTTGCTCATTCCGGTGTTAAAGGAATTGGACGTGATCAGGGATTCCGAATGACAGAGAACGCATCCGACGGCCACAAACTGATCATGTCCAAGCTGGGTATCGGCCGTTGGCGCAACCGGTGTCGGCGGCGCCGACAGGCGGATGGCGTCGACGAATGCGTCGATATCGGAACCGCCGGGCTGGGAGTGTGAGTCTTCTGGAGTCGGATTGAAGATGCATCCCTTGATCAGGTTTCGCTCGTTTGGCATCACGTCGTTGGAAATTCCCATCTCCACGTTGTAGGCTTCCCCGGCGAAGATGGTCAGGGATTTGTTCTGCGCCTTCCAGCCGAACTTCATGATGGTTGCGTCGTTCGGGCTGGTATTGAAGCTCCCACCGATTCCGAGCGCCGCACGCTGTTGTGCAGTGGCGTCCAGGTTGTTGCGCAGAACAAAGTCGGGCGTGTTTTCCACCAGGCCGAGTCCGAAAAGAGCTGTGGGAATGCGGAAGATCACATTGTCAGCCTTGAGCTCCGCCAGAAAGTCGGGCTGTTTCAGATTGCATCCGGGAGCATCGGTTCTCCCGGCGATCGTGAACAGATTGTGAACTGAACCGTCGGGCGTGCCGTCCGGGTGGGTTACAAATCGCGCTTCCCGCACCGGGCCGTTTGCAGTAATGAACGGCGGAATCGTATTCGTCGCACCGTTCGCCGAAGCAGCCGCTATTTGCGGGTTTTGTTGAGGTACCTGCGGGCTGTTTGGGTTGGGGCTCGTTCCCAGAGTCGCAGGCTGCGCATGGCAGGAACCGCAACTGGTTGAGTTATATCCCGGGCCCAGTCCACCATTCCCTTGCGGAATGTCGCTCACACCTTCGACTTCGATAAACTGCGAAATGCCGTTGCTGAAGGCGGCTTGTTCGGTTGCGTTTAGAGTCGGGAAAAAGCCTCCCGCCCCCGCTGGTCCTGGTCTCGGTCCGGGATCGTGAACGGTCATCTGTGATGCGGCGATTGCAATTCCCGCCAAGATTGTCGCGATTGATGCTGCTTTTTTCCAATGCTTCATTTTGCACACCTCTCCACTGACACGAAGATCGAGTCTTCCGGCGCGGGCCGGAGTCAGGCGAAGTTTCGCGATGCGTGCATTAAGTAGTTTTCGCAGCGCGCAAACCTAGACACAGATCGGTGGCGTGCTTTCTTCGGCGGAGAAACCACTCTTGGGGAGTCACCCGGCCATCGGCTGTCCCCAAGCTGGGAGAGTAGAAATTATTAGAGGGAATCTACTTTCGAATTCTGCGCCCGTCAATCACCGGAAGTGCACGCCACATGACCCAGAAGTACACGCGCGGTGCGTCCGGCAGGTCAGGCCAGGGTTGGCAAGTGACCGACGCTGATTCGTGCGTCAAGGCGTGCTCAGCGGCTTACGTATACAGCTTGATCGGTTGAACCACTCGCGAGATGGCGCCGTTGGGACTGGGCTGATCGGGCTTCAAGCCGCAGCGCATCGAGGCGAACAGCCCCACCAGCTGACCGAGCATCACATCGAGCACGGGGCGATACACGTCGGGAAAATCTGCTGCGCAATCGAGTGACAGACAGTAGTCGGTAAGCGACGAGATGTCATGACTCTCTTGTACGGTCACTACTGCGCGCACGCGTCCCAACCGCTTGCGTTCGATCTCGCGCAGTAAGTCCAGCTCGTAGCCGCTGCGGCGCGGTTCACTCGAAAGATACGCCACAAACAGCGTCTGCGCGTCCACACTCGACATCGGCCCGTGGCGCAATCCGAGCGGCGACTCCGCCAGAGTGGTCACTTTCCCGGCGCTGAGTTCCACCACTTTCAGCGCCGACTCATCGGCGACCGCGCGCAGCGCTCCTGATCCGACAAAGCACGCCCGCGAGCAATCGAGAACGGTGACAGCGGCCGCAACTTCGGACGCCGCGGGAAGAAATTGCTCACCCGTCTCTGCCATCTGCGCCACGACATCGCCGAACCTTTCGAAATCCTCCAGATGAGCCATGCATTGGCCGGCGAGAACCATGTTGCTGAACGAACTGGTCATGGCTAGTCCACGGTCGTTCACGCTGTCGTCAAGGACGACGGCAAGGGCGCGATCGGGATGCCGCGCGCACAGCTGGATCATCTGCCCTTGGCGATTGCAAGTGATGACCACATGCCGGATACCACGATGGTGGCGAAGCGCGCGTTCGAGCAGGGCCACGCCTTCGGGGCTGTCGCCGGAGCGGGAAAACGAGATCCAGAGATACTCCCGGCCCGGAAGGTGAAAGTCGTCAAAGTCGGTCAGCAGCGTCGTGCTGGGAACCGCCCACACATCGCATGCCCAACGTTGCCGGAGGAAGGGAGCAAGAGCCCGGCCCGTGTAATCGGAAGTGCCCGCGCCGATGAGATAAACCGTGGGCGAAGCGGTCGTTCCGCGGCCAATGCCGGCTTCGCGCAGTGCACGGTCGAGATCGGCACGGCGCTCGCGGCAGCGCTCGTAGGTGTGACGCCAGCTCGCCGGCTGCTGGTGGATCTCGCGCGGCGTGTGCTCCAATCCGCGCTCGGCTTTTTCCTGATCTGGCAATTCCAGCAGGGCCCGCAGGGGATTTCCCAACGTAGAGTCTCCTTCCGGCCGAAAGACACTGTAGTCTATTACATTTCCGACTCGGTTGAAAAGTATTCGAAAGTAAATGAAACTACGGCTCGCAACTAAACGTCAGCGTGGATAATCCACGGGTTGTGGCAGCGATGAAGCCATGCGGCAACTAATCTGGGACAATGGTGTTCTTTGTATTGAGGAAGGAGAGTCACATGATTCGAAGTTCGCGTCCCCTGACTTCATTGCTTCTGGCGGCGGCGCTGGCGTCGTCGGTGGCTGGAATTGCCTGCGAACACCACTACTATCGCGTGTACGATCCGTACTACACCGATTATCACGTCTGGAACGACGAAGAGATCACCTACTACAATCGCTGGGCGGTTGAAACCCATCGCGATCCGCATCGCGACTTCCGCAAACTTCCACCCGAGGAACAGAAGGAATACTGGACCTGGCGCCACAACCACGGCGACCACGATCATCACTAGAAAACGTTGGCGCGAAAGGCCAGCGCGGAGCAGGCTGTCAGGAGTTCCCAATCGCCCGGAGAACCTGCTCCGTCGTGGTGAGCCTCGCTCCCAGGCGCTGTAGTTCTGCGATCGCGTTTTCGCCATCCTGCTGCTTGAGCGTTTCGATTGCATCGCGCACGAGGGCCACGCGACGCCCGCGTTCGAGCAGACCCTTCACAGCAAAGCTCACGCAATACTCGGTAACCACTCCGAAAACGATGAACTCCGGCTGAGTACCTAGGCGCTGTACAAGTTCGTCCGCGTGGCGGCTTTCAAAAATATTCAGCGTCTGTTTTTCCAACACGATTTGCTGGTACTCAAACAGATCTTCGGGGATCTGCGCCGCGGCTTCATTCGGCACGCGCGCAACTCTTTCCGTCAGCGCCTCGGGCACCAATTCTGCTCCCGGCGTCCCTTTCACGCAGTGCGGCGGAAAAATCTTGAACTCGGGATCATTGGGCGCGTGAAAATCCCCGTGCGACACCAGGAATGCTTTTCCCTGCCGCGCAAGGTCCGTCAGCCGCCGGATGTTGGGCAGCAACTTCTCGGCTCCGGGCACGTAGAGCTTGCCTCCAGGCAACATGAAGTCGGCCTGAACGTCCACTTCCCACAGGATGAAATCGCGCGACACCGAGTTCCTCGAAAGCATGTTTCTACCTGCAATCGCCGTGGCGTACCATCATCCTAGCAGCAACGATCGCGCGCCATGCCAAAACAGCTCGTCACCTACGACACCATCCGCCGCCTCGCTCTCGCGATGCCAGACGTCGAGGAAAGCACGTCGTACGGCACGCCCGCGTTGAAGGTGAAACGACAACTTTTCGTCCGACTCCATCAGGACCTGGACAAGATTGTCCTAAGAATGCCCTTTGACCGCCGCGAAGAGCTGATGGCCGAAGACCCCGACACTTACTTCATCACCGACCACTATCGCGATTACGCCTGTGTTCTGGTCAGTCTCGCCAGAGTTCGGCCCGACGCGCTGCGCGATCTGCTGAACATTGCCTATCGCACCGCGCTGACGGCGAAGAAGCGTCGCGTATAATTCGCCTTTCTGAAACCGTCTTAGTAGGAGGACGTCCGGTGCATCACCGCAGGTTCGTTCTAGTCCTCTGCGCGGCGCTGCTGCCGGTAGCGCTGCCAGCTCAAGTTTCCAACCCGGACTGGTGCCGTGCCCTTCCGCGCCCGGAGTACAAGCCGCTCGAACGCGTCACGGTGAGCGATCCCTGGTTTGAGGTGTACAAACCGGCTCCTGGAGTTTTTGCCATCTACGAACCGCACCAGGCCGAAGAAGTCATCAGCTACCTGATCGTGGGCAAGAGGCGCGCGCTGCTATTCGATACTGGCATGGGAATCAGCGACATCAGAAAGGTGACGGCGGAACTCACGAGACTGCCGGTCGTTGTGTTGAACTCGCATACGCACAATGATCACGTCGGCGGCAACTGGCAGTTCGACACAATTTATGGCATGGACACTGACTTCACGCTGCGCAATGCCCTTGGATCGCGCGAAGATGCGCAGGCGGAGATCACGCCCGACCAGATTTGCGGAGCTCTTCCTAAAGGATTTGACCCGAAAGCATACGTCACGCGGCCGTGGAAGATCACAGCCTATGTGCATGACGGCGACCGCTTCAATCTCGGCCGCCGTGTACTCGAAGTCATCGCAACTCCCGGACACACGCCCGACGCCATCGCGTTGATCGATCGCTCCAACCAACTTCTCTTCACCGGCGACACTTACTACCCCGCACCCATTTGGCTATACCGCCCGGAAACCGATCTTGACGCATATGCCGCTTCGATCCGCCGGCTCGCCGCGCTGGCGCCGGAAGTGAAGCTGGTACTCGGTGCGCACAACGTTCCGGTTGCACAGCCCTCAGTGCTCCCGCGACTCGTGACAGCGTTTGCCGAGGTTCGCGCGGGGAGAATTTCTCCCACGCCAGATTCGCCCGGCAAAGTCCTGTACAAAGTTGACGGCTTTTCTTTCCTGATGCGTGCGCCGAGCGGCGACCGCAAACCTTGACCGCCGCAGAAAATATCGCTTTCAGCACCGCCGAGTCTGAAACTCGTGCCCACGCCTCCGCACTGCGACGCGAACTCGGCATCACGGACCTCGTTTTCGCGCAGATCCTGCTCGTAGTGGTGCCTGACTTCTTCGGCACGGCAGTCAAGGCAGGCCCGGCTCATGTTGTCCTGTGGCTTGCCGCCATTCTTCTCTTCTTCATTCCACTCGCATTGATTGTCGCCCACCTCAACCAGCTCATGCCGTTGGAAGGCGGCTTGTACGAATGGGCGCGTCTTGCCTTCAACGATCGAATCGGCTTTCTGGTCGCGTGGAATCTCTGGCTGTTCATCATGCTGTACGTTGCGGTGATCGGCCTGGTCACGACCACCTCGGTTGCGTACGCGGTGCCGTCGCTGGCCTGGATCGCCGCGAACAAATGGGCCGTGCTGGGCGCTTCGGTCGCCCTGATCGGTTTGCAAGTGCTGCTGGCAGCGATCGGTTTTCGCGTGGGCAAGTGGTTTAACAATGCAGGCAGCGTGGCCGTGCTGATTACTGTCGCCGTGCTCGTGGGCCTTCCGCTGGTGAATCTTTGGCGTGGGGTACTCTCCGCGTTTAACCCACTGCGTCTGGTTGCGCCGCCAGCCACGGTTTTCACCTTGAGCGTCTTCAGTAAGATGACGTTCGGCGCCCTCAGCGGCTTCGAATACGTTGCCATTTTCGCCGGAGAATCACGGAATCCCGCGCGCAACATATCGCGCTCGATCCTCATCACGGCTCCGGTGATCGCTCTCATTTACATCTTTACTACCAGCGCAATTCTGGCTTACGTTTCTCCCGATTCGGTGGACGTGATCGGTCCCATCCCGCAGGCTCTGCGACTCGGCTTTGGGAATCTCGGCGCGGTCATCGTCCCGATCGCGATCTACCTTCTACTGATGAATTATCTCTCCACCTTCAGCCTCTATTTCAGCGGGAGCGCTCGCCTGCCGATGACCGCCGGCTGGGACCATCTTCTGCCGCCGTGGTTTTCGCGCCTGCACGCACGCTACAAAACGCCGGTGAACTCGATTCTTTTTCTGGGAGGCGCGACGCTAGCCGCCAGCATCGCGGCGCTGATTGGAGTCGGCGAGCAAGAAGCCTACGAGCTTCTCTTGACTTGGGGATTTACTTTTTATGGCATCGCATATCTGGCGCTGTTTGCCATTCCCCTGTTGGCGCCGAAGGACCGAGGGCTTCGTCCGAGGCCTGCACTCAGAATTGCCGCTGCGTCAGGCTTTCTCGTAACTTTGCTGTTCGTCATTCTCTCGATTTTTCCTGTCATCCGCGTCGAAAGCGAGTCCAACTATTCCTGGAAGATTGCCGCAGTCGTGCTGGGCGCAAACTTCCTGGGCTGGATGATTTATCGGGCCGGGCAACACAACAGACTGGCTTAGAAAAGTGCTACCGCAGGAATACGTGCGCTGCGTCCTCTATGCGCACGCTGGATTTCCTCCGGGCACCAGTGCCAACGTTGTAGGCCACCAGCAGGTGATCTTCCACGATCAGCACTTCCTTCTCGCTGATCCATCCCACCAGCGTGGCGTGCGGAACAAATGCAATTCGCCGCGGAGAATCTTCGAGGCTCCTGACTTCGACTGCCGGCAACTCCGTCAGCGCCTTGCGAATCTGCTTCGACTCTTCCGGGTTGGCCTGGCCTTCTTCGGACAGTTGAATGGTCTGGTCCGGTCGCGCGGTCGCGGTGATTGTCATTGCAACAGATCCCAAGTCCGACGAAAGAAGCGCGTTGGAAGTAAAGAAGCTCACGTCGTAGTCGGGATTCTTGTACGTCGCCCGCTCATCGAATACGGTCAGAGTTTTCCCGTTGTTGTGCACCAGCGTCTGATCGTTGCTTTGATTCGACCAGCCACAGCAACCGGTGTCGGGAATGGCCTCGACAATCACGCCTCCGCCTGACGCCGCGTCGAGCACGCGACGCAACGGCTCGGCGAGCGGATGAGCTATCCACTTCCCCGCTTCTTCGAGATAGAGCGTGCTGGCCCTGTAAAGCGGCTCGGTCTTGCCCGTGACCAGCTCTGTCATCAAAAAGAATTTTCCCACACCCTCCGCCGGCACCCATACCGATCCGTAAGCGCACGTTTCCTCACACGAACCTGAAGGACAGCGGCATTCGGGAAACTTTAGTGAGGCGAGATCTTCCCGCGCTGCGCCGCTGACATCCGTGCGCCAGGCCTGCCATGTGTTGGTTGTGGAAAGGTCAACGTCTTCGCGCTGCAGCCGCCGCGCCTGATTGCCGAACCAGAACAGATGTGCACCATCGGCAGAAATATACGCCGCCGGCGCCGACTCGGTGACAGCCTGATTCGATCCCGTAGCCGCGACCGATCGCGTCACGCCGGTTTCGATCTCACTTGCGCTGCGTCCATTCCAGAACCACACTTTGGCTGCAGACTCGACATCACCCTCCGCCAACGGTAGAGACACGGTGGGCGAGAACAGAATCTGCCCTTGATGGTTGACAGCGATGTTCTGCGGCGAGCGCGCCGCCTCCGCTGGAACCTTGACGGTCTGCTTCGGCTCAAATGTTGCCAGATCGTACTCCGTCATCTCACCGGAGGTGCGGAGCACCCAAAGCCGCTTGCTTTGTCCTTCGCCCAGCCGGGGCGCGCTCAAGAACAGCAGCGCAGTAAGAAGCAGCGCTGCGGCTCGTTGGAAATGGAAGTTCTCGCACATTTAAAAGGGACTATGGTAACCGCCTTGCTAACCACCCGCAGATCTTGCTCAGACTGCGCATCTTAAGTAGTATCACTTTGGTCATTACCTGGGGCAACCTTGGCGAAACTAAACTGTGTCACGGGGGTTTACATTCGCATGTCCAAAATCACCAAGTCGCTCGTAGTCCTGGCGGTAGGTGGACTGATGTCGCTGTCCGCTGCTGCACAATCCAACACTTCCGGCGCTGGCCCGGGCGTGGACGATCCCAATCATCCGCGCGTCAACCAGGTCAATCAGCGGGAACAGAACCAGCAGGATCGCATCGCCAACGGCATGAAGAACGGGCAACTGACGCCCGGACAGGCCGCCAATCTGGAAAAGGGCGAACAGCGCCTGGAGAACAACGAAAAGAAAGACATGGCCAAGGACAACGGCCACCTGACCAAGGCAGACCAGAAGCAGCTGAACAAAGAAGCCAACCACATGAGCAAGAAGATTTACAAGGACAAGCACGACAAGTAGTCGTTCCCGTCCGGATTCCAGATTCGGGTAGAAGAGAGAGCCGCATTTCCTGCGGCTTTTTTCTTTTGCGGAACAGGACCGAGCAGAAATGTCCGACCGGCTCCGAACGTGATAGGCTACCCCTTCCTGCGTGCGCCAAAAAGCGCCAATGAGAGCGGAACTTTAACCCTTCCCTTATAATGACCGGGGCCTGAACGCTTTCCCGACCGCAGGCAAATGACGGTTAACTGGATTGTGTACTTCAACTACGTAGTTTAGCTATGGCAGTTGACTGTAAGAGCGTAAAACCCGGGATCGAAGTGGCGTGCCTGACCGATGTCGGACTTCAGCGCACGAATAATGAAGATTCCTACCTCTACTGGGAGCCGGATTCCGACGAGGAGTTGGAACGGCATGGTCGCCTGGCCGTGGTCGCCGACGGGATGGGCGGGTACGAAGGCGGCCAGGAAGCCAGCCGTCTGGCCGTCGAAACCGTTCGCGAAATATATAGAAACGGTCCTGCCGGCGACCCGGTACGGACACTCACTGAGGCTCTCACGACCGCTCACCTCAACATCCAGAACTACGCGCAGGAACATCCGGAACTGCAGGGCATGGGCACCACCTGCACCGCCGTATCGGTGATTGATCACCGACTCTTCTTTGCCCACGTTGGCGACAGCCGCCTGTATCAAATTCGCGCGGGAAGCGCGTCACGGCTGACGCGCGACCATTCTTACGTCGGCAGGTTGGTTGAAAGCGGCATTGTGCGTTCGGAAGACGCCGAGTCGCATCCGCAGCGCCACATTCTCACCGCCGCCCTGGGATCAGGGAAAGATGTGGAACCGGATGTTCCTGAGCTCCCAATCTCACTGCAAAAAGGCGACACGCTGATCCTGTGCACCGACGGACTGTGGAGTCTGGTGAGCGAACAGGAATTGATTCGCGCAGTCAAGACCAACCCTCCGGCCCAGGCGTGCAAAGCGCTGGTAAACATGGCTTTGGAACGGGGTGCTCCGGATAACATCACGGTGCTGATTCTGCGCATTTCCACCTGAGTTCCGGGTCACTTGGCGCTTCTGGAATACCCTCTTTCGTGGCACAAAGCTGTCAGTGTGCTGGAAGGTGCGCGCACGAATTTTCCACCGCCAGGATGGCACTTTCCGTCCGTCGAAGTGTAATCCAATGCACATAGGTTTATGCGCAGCGCGCAATGGCCGCTGCTAACCTGTTGATCCCACATTCGAAACTCACTTCACAAGCTTTCAGGACGATGGCACGCAGTTTGCCTTTCCCACTAAGCTGATAAAGTCGATTCTAATTGTCTGACATTCGCGGCAGCCGTCCCAAGGACGGGCATTCGGGCAATCTTCGAAAAATTAACCTCCTGTTAATGAAAGGACGCGAGGCATTCGGCATCATGTCTAGTTCCCTTATGGCAATGCTCGGAGTCGTTTTGAGTTTTGGCATGGGCTAGTTCGGCCGTGCTAACCCAAACGGCTCAGTCCGTTCGTACGTCGTCGCAACAAGTTGTCTATTGTCAAGACTTTCCCCCGAAGCAGTACAAATCTTTCAAAAGGAGAGGACCGTACTTCCATGAAACAGATAAAAAAGCTGTTGGTTACAGCCCTGACGTTGGCGGCTTTCTCAGCCGGCGCTTGGGCACAAACGCAAGTCGCCTCCAACTCGGGTCCTGCAACCGGATCCTCAGACCCGGCTCCCGCCGCAGCCGCAACCCCAGCCCCGGCTCCGGCCCCGCCGGCCATCACCACTGAAATCCAAGCCTTGAAGGACGCTATCTCTGCGCAGAAGGACGCCCTTGCTGCGCAGCAACAGAGAATTCAGGCCCTGGAGGACCAACTGCAGAAAACCCAAGCTACTGCCACTGAAACGGCAGCGAAAGCGGAGGCCGGGCAACCGTCCACTTCCGCTGAAGTCGGCGAGTTCTCCAGCAGCGCCAGTCCGGCGGCTGCCGTTGAGCAAGCGACTCCTGCCAGTTCAGGCCAGGATCAGGAGGTCTACAACAAAGAGATGGAGGGCCCGCTCACCATCCGCTTCAAGGGCATCCACATCACGCCCGGCGGATTTGCCGCGGCCGAATTTTTGCGGCGTTCCCGAGCTCTGGGGGCCGACGTCGTCACGCCTTTCAACAATCTAACCATGCCGGGAGCTTCGCAGAGTAATTTGCCGGAATTCTTCGCGACCGCCCGTCAGACGCGTCCCACGGTCTACGTTGCGGCCCGCGACGGGAAAGTAGATTTCTCTGCCTACGTATCGGGTGACTTCCTTTCTTCAGGCGTTACCTCCACTGCAACCCAGACCAACGGCTACACCTTCCGCATCCGGCAAGCGTGGGGCCAGGTTAAGCTGCCCGGAGGCTGGAGCGTTCTGGGTGGCCAGGCCTGGAGTCTGGTGACGGAAAACAAAGTCGGCATCCAGCCCAGCGACGACGTTGGCCGAACCAACGATGCTCGCCCCGCTACCATCGATGGGCAGTATTCGGTCGGTTTCAGTTTCGCACGCCAGAACGGACTCCGTCTGAGCAAGAAGTTCAATGACAAGTTTGCTGTCGCCTTCGCGGTTGAGGCTCCCCAGGCCACGGTGACCACGTCAGGAAACTTACCCGACTACATCCTCGTTCAAGCTGGCGCGAGCAACACCAACAACACAACTTCCACCTACGGTTTCAACCCCTCGCCCGACCTCATCGCCAAGATCGCCTTTGATCCCGGTTTCGGACACTATGAGATCTTCGGACTTGCGGATCGATTTCAGGATCGCGTCTTCCCTTGCGAACAGTCTGTAACCTCGGGCACACCTCCGGTAACGACTGGGAATCCGCTGACCTGCCCTTCTCTGGCTTTCGGCACGACAACCGGCGTATACAACAGCTCCAAGAGCGGCGGCGGCTTCGGCGCCAACGCTCGCTGGACCTTCTTCGACAAACACATCGTCTTCGGCTTGCATGGTTTCGGCGGCAGCGGTATCGGCCGTTACGGTGCATCGCAACTCCCTGACGTCTCTATCAATGCCGACGGGACCGTCCACTTGATTAAAGATCTGCAGGGTCTGGCCACGCTGGAGTGGCACGGAAAGAAACTGGACGTCTACAGCTACGTGGGATCCGAGTATGCTCAGCGGACCTATAGCTATGACTCCGTTCAAAACGTCTTCGTCGGCTACGGCGCTCCGACGTTCAACAACTCGGGCTGCTACACGGAACCCGCGCCGGCCGGTGGCGAGCCGACCGCTCTCTCATCCAAAAGTTGCACCGCCCAGGCCCGCGACGTAACGGAAGGAACAATTGGGTTCTGGTATCGATTCCACAATGGACCGCGTGGCCGCTATCAGTGGGGAGTGCAGTACTCCTACTTGAACAAAGCCACGTGGTCTGGCTACGGCTCGCTGCCGGCTGGCACGCCCGGCCTGGAGCCGCACGGACTCGACAGCATGGTCTTCACGTCGTTCCGTTACTACCTGCCGTAAGACGGAAGACGAAAGAACAAAGGTGGTCCCGCTCGGAATCAGCGCGCGGGACCACCAATCACCCAGACTTTCTGAGGGGCAACAACCTTCAGAATCGCCGCCGGCCCGGTTTTGGTCACTCTCCTTTTCCGGGCCGGCGGTGC
>JASHPH010000359.1 GCA_030038255.1 Candidatus Sulfotelmatobacter sp.
CGCAGCTTCTTCCGTAGGCAAGGTCAGGGCTTCGTCGTAGGAGTCGGTGTGCAGCGACTGCGTTCCTCCCAGCACCGCCGCGAGCGCCTGCAGAGCCACGCGGGCAATATTGTTCATCGGCTGCTGCGCGGGCAGCGAAACGCCGGCAGTCTGCGTGTGGAAGCGCATCAGCCAGGTGCGCTGGTTCTTCGCGCCGAAGCGATCTTTCATGGCGTAATACCAGATTTTTCGCGCGGCGCGGTATTTCGCAATCTCCTCAAAGAAATCGTTGTGCGCATTGAAGAAGAAGCTCAGCCGCGGGCCAAATTCATCAATGTCTAGGCCACGCCGCCGCGCCCACTCCACGTACTCCACTCCGTCGTACAGCGTGAACGCCAGCTCCTGCAGCGCGGTCGAGCCGGCCTCGCGAATGTGATAGCCGCTGATCGAAATGGTGTTGAAACGCGGCGTAAATTTGGAACCGAACTCGAAGGTGTCGACCACCAGCCGCATTGACGGTGCCGGAGGGTAGATGTATTCCTTTTGCGCGATATATTCCTTGAGAATGTCGTTCTGAATGGTGCCGGAAATTTTATTCCAGTCGGCGCCCTGTTTTTCCGCGACCACCAGATACATCGCCCACAAGATCGATGCGGGCGAATTGATGGTCATCGAGACCGTGGTTTTTTCGAGGTTGATGCCGCTGAAGAGAATTTCCATGTCTTCGAGCGAATCGATGGCCACGCCGCACTTACCGACTTCTCCTTCACTCGCTGGATGGTCCGAGTCGTAGCCCATGAGCGTGGGCAGGTCGAATGCTACAGAAAGCCCGCTGCCGCCGTGTTCGAGCAGATATTTGTAGCGGCGGTTGGTTTCCTCGGGCGAGGCGAAGCCGGAAAATTGCCGCATGGTGAAAAGCTTGCCGCGATAACCGGTGGCGTGAATGCCGCGCGTGAATGGAGGCTGTCCGGGATAGCCGAGGTAGCTTTCCTCGCGCCAGTCGACGGGGAGATCGGCCTGCGTGTAGAGCCGGTGAATGGGCACGCCGGAGATCGTGGTGAAGCGGGCGTGGCCTTGCTCGTCGAGATTCACACCGGTAGGCGAGCCGATCGGCCGCTCGGAGGCCTTCTCGAGAGTCGGCGCGAGCGTTTTATCGGCCCAGGCCTTTTCCGCTTCGGAGGGATGGCGGCCTTCGAAAACTTCGGCGACAGGACTCTCGGCGACTTGCGGCTTGGACGGGCGAGACGGCTTCTTTTCGATCATTTATTTCTTCAACCCCGCGAACCCGGCGAACTCTTTTGATGATAGGGAAGCGGGCGCAATCGAGCAAGGCGACGAGCCGGCGTCAAAACGACCGGTCGGTCAGCTCTTCTTGGCGATCTGATTGCGCGAGAGTTCCCACGCCTTAGCGTACTTCCACGAAACATAGACCGCGTGGTAGAGATGGAGCAGCAATCCCTCGCGGCCGTCGAGAAAGCCGAGGCGGAAAAAGTAGTTGTAGATGAAGGTGAACATCGGCCGCAGGACGATGTTCATGAAGCTGAAGCGAACCGGTTCCTTCGCGACGACCATCTCCGCGCCCAGCGAAGAGTAGCGGTTCATGTGCTCGATGTAGTCGGAGAGCGTGGGGTAAGAGTGGTGAATGAGCGCCCCGTCGAGGAGTCTGGAAGTCATGCCTTCGATGTGGACGTCCTCGTGCACGAGTCGACTTTCGAACCGGCCAGCGCTCCTGCGAAAGAGACGAAGTTTCGGATCGGGCCAGAAACCGCCGTGCTCGATCCAGCGGCCGAGGAACTTGTTGCGTCGCCGCATCCAGTAGCCGCTCGCGTCGCCGCTGGGAA
Organism: Candidatus Sulfotelmatobacter sp.; assembly: GCA_030038255.1. Lineage (GTDB taxonomy): Bacteria > Acidobacteriota > Terriglobia > Terriglobales > Acidobacteriaceae > Sulfotelmatobacter. Next base: position 1,821 of record JASHPH010000359.1, read on the forward strand.
TCGTCGCGCCCATGGCGGTCAGGAGCTCTTGTTTCGGATGCGGCTTTGTTTCTGAAGTGACAAACCGGATTAGCTGTTCTAGGTCGCGCTCTACCTCTTCATCCGCGTCTAAGCTCAGAATCCAGTCTCCCTGCGCTTTGTCAATCGCGGAATTTTTCTGCGCTGCGAATCCCTTCCACTCCTCGACGAACACCTTCGCGCCGAACGACTTTGCGATCTTGACGGTGTGGTCGGTCGAGCCTGAATCGACGACAATGATCTCTCCCTTGCCGTCGGCGACTAGCGGCTGCACGCTTTCGAGCGTGCGGCCGATGTTGGCCTCTTCATTGAACGTGATGATGACGACGGACAAGTTCACGGGAGGAAGCATACACGTTCCTCCCGCACATGGAGAATGAGATGACGGGCCTGGAAGCTATCTGGTCAGCCGCAGCGGCTAGCCTTTTCCCTCAGGGGCTAAAGCCCAGGCCCTTTGGCAGCTGTTTACGGCGCGGCTCAAGCCGCGCCCCTTCAAAACCAAATCGTCAACAGCAATCCATGGGAGCGCCTGTTACCTTGAACCAGCTACATTTGCCCGCCCTGCTGCTGCGGTTGGCTCGACTGCGGCGTCGTCGCAGGTTGCCCCGGAGGTGTGACGTCAGTGCGCGGCGCGACGTAGGGCACGTTGGGCAAATGCGTAACCCGGCCGCGGGTGGCGTCGGCAACATTAATGCCGGCGTGATCGAGCAGTAAGCCGGTCGCACGATCCAGTTCGACGCGTGACTTTTCATATGCTGCCTTCGCCGAGACCAGACTCGACTCGGCCGTGGTCAACGTAGACGCATCCTGCAGAATCGCCGTCTGCGTGGTGAGACCGACTTTCAACTTCTCCTGATCCGCCTGGAAGGTCTGGCGCGCGAAGTCAACCGCAGCCTGCGCGGCCTGAACCGCGGCGCGGTTCTGCTTCACGTCAAACTGCGCATTGCGCACCTCGATGCGAACCTGGTTTTCGAGCTGGTGAAGGCGAACCTGCGCCTGGCGGTATTCCAGATCGGCGCGAATCTGATTGGCCTGCGCCTCGCGATTGCGCAGGGGAATGCTCAGGGTCAAGCCAAATCCTTTGTCGGGCGCGGTTGAGTTGATCAGCTGGTTGAGCGTGCTGGGATAGCTCACCGGGCCTCCCCGCTTGAAGGGCGGCGGCGCCGTCGCCGGATTAAAGCAAGGCCCGCTGCTGGTCTGGCACAGGGGATTTATGTCCCCGCCCACTCCAGAACCTCCGTAGTAGGCGAAAGCCTGCAAAGTTGGCAGCAGGTCGTTGCGCACTGCCGTCCTGCTGAGATCGCGCGAATTCAGATCGATTCGCGATTCCACCAGCTCAGCGCGATGATCGATTGCCTGGTTGATCAGGTCCTGCATCGGGATGACCGGCTCCTCCTGCGGCACCTGCATGGTCGATGTAGGAATCACATCCGCTTCAGCAAGGATTGGATCTTCGATGCTGCGGCTGGCGGCATTCTTCATCAAGAGCTGCTCCAGTTGCAGGTTGTTCTGGGCCAGAATCAGATTCTGCTGATCGGTAGCGACTGTGCTCTCCGCGCTCACCACCTGGATAGGCGGTACGGTCCCCACTTTTGCTTGCTGTTGGGAATCGGACAGCGCTTTCTGCGCGTAGGCTAGTGCTTCCCGTTGCACCCGAACGTTCTCATAGGCATAGACGAGATCCCAGTACATGTCTTCGATCTGATCGACCGTGGTAATGATTTGCAGGCGAAACGCTACATCAGAGATCTCACGATTGTTCTTGGCGATACTGATAAAACGCCGGTTGGGCAGCGAACCGAAGCCCTGCAGCAGGTTTTGAGTGACTTTGAACTGGAAGCTGGAGTTGATTTGAGGCGTGATCAAACTGGTCGTGTTGTTGGTGGTGACGTGAGTATTGTTGAATCCGAGGTTAACGGCTGTACCCCATTCAAAACCCTGGGTATAAGCGAAGTTGGCCGTATAGGTGTTTTGTGCAACCACAGGAACAGGACTGAAAGGGCTGGTGGATTCGGTGTTGTTCTTGTCGACCTGTAAGGTGCTGGTGACTTGCGGATCGAACGCGGTGATGGGCGCGCCGATGCCCAGTGTGGACTGGGCCAGGCCGTTAGTGCCCGTGCCGATGCCGCTGGCCGCCACGGTGGTACCTCCCGTGCCAGAGCCGACCGTGCCACCCAGTCCGCCCACGCCGCCGCCGGGCGTATTCTGCACGATGCCGGCGTTGATGCCGAGAATGTTGGCGCCCGATTTGGCGCGCAAATAGTCGGTGTCGGCGATGTTCAGGTTGTAGCGCGCGATATCGATGTCGAGATTGTTTTCGAGCGCCAGCGCGACCGCGTCGTCGATTGAGAGATAAATCTTGCCGTCGTGCATCAGCGAATCGATGCGCGGCGAGTTGCCCAGATTTGGCTGCGGAACTTCCTGTGGGGAATAGGGCTTCAGGAGGTTCGGCAAGGGCGAGTTGGACCTCGAGTAGTCCTTCAGATGGGCGGCCTGCTGCTGCGTCGGCTGCTGCACGACTGCAGATGATTGTGGGGCCACCTGCTGCGCCCATACCGTGGCTGGAACCGCGCCCAGCAGAACGGCGCAGGCCGCATACCGCAGGGGCAAGCATACGAAGGAACTCAAAGGCCCGGAACTCAAACGCGCTGAAAACATGTGAATTCTCCTTGCATGAGAGCAACACGCATCGCTTGGTAAGAGACTGAAGTGACGCCAGTGTTGGATGCAGAACCAGGTAAAGCGTCACTTCATCTTAGCGGGAAAGGCGCGGTGGGCGGGCCGACGATTGTAAAGAATTGTCGAGGATGGGAGGCTGTCCTTCCGAGGAACCCAGCGAGGAATCTGTTTTCGTCCAGCCTGCAACTGGCGGAAAACAGATCCTTCGCGGAGGACCGTGCGGCGGGTTCCCTGACGCTCGAGGTTACTGTTGCACTGCCGCCGGCAGATCCTTGCGCGGAGCGACGTAGGGAACGTTAGGCAGGTGCGTGACCTGACCGCGGGCGGCGTCGTCAATGCTGATGCTGTTGTGGTCGAGCAGGGTTCCGGTGGCGCGATCGAGCTCGACCCGCTGCTTCTCGTAGGCGGCCATGGCCGACAGCAGCGTGGACTCGGCGTTGGCGAGCGCACTACGGTTCTGCAGCACGAGCGTGGTTGTCGACGTGCCGAACTGATATTTCTTCTGCTCGGCATCGAGCGACTGCCGTGCGTAGTCTACCGCGGCCTGGGCGGAAGCCACACTGGCGCGGTTCTGTTCCAGCCCGAACTGCGCGTTGCGCACTTCAATGCTGACGCGGTTCTCGGTCTGCTGCAGCGCCATCTGCAGCTGGCGGTATTCGAGCTCGGAGCGAATCTGCACGGCCTGGGCTGCGCGATTGCGCAGCGGGATGTTGAGCTGCAGGCCAAGGCCCTTGTCGGGGGCCGCTGAGTTCACCAGATCGTGCAGAGTGCCGCCGTAACTGACCGTGCCAAACGGGGGATTGATGGTAATTGGCTGTTTAGTTACGGGATTTATGTAGGCAGGATCCGGACCGGAGCAGAACGCTTCCGCCTGTGCCTCCGGGCTCTCATTGACGCAAAGGTTGGCGGGGTTAGTCTGACCTCCGATTCCCGATCCTCCGTAGTAGGCGAATAGATCGAGCGTGGGCAATAATGCGCTGCGCACGGCTCTGTTGCTGTATTCCTGGCTGTTCAGCTGGATCCGCGCCTCCACCAGTTCAGGCCGATGGCGGATGGCATCATTGACCAAATCCTCGGTGGGCTGAATCTGCTCGCTTTCCGGAACTTCCATGGTCGAAGTCGGAATCACTTCGGCTCCAGCCAGTACCGGGTCATGCAGAGTACGGCTCAGGGCATTCTTCATCAGCAGTTGCTCGAGTTGCAGATTGGTTTTAGCCACGGTGAGAGCCTGCTGGTCCGCGGCGACCTGGCTCTGCGCCCGCACCGCTTCGATCGGGGCGAGGCTGCCGATCTCGACCTGCTTTTTTGTATCGGAGAGCGTCTTCTCCGAGAACGCGAGGGATTCCTGCTTTACCCGCAAGTTCTCGTATGCGTATACGAGATCCCAGTACATGTTCTCGATCTGGTCCACGCTCGTAATGACCTGCAGCTTGAAGGCAACGTCCGAGAGTTCACGATTATTCTTGGCGATGTGAATGAAGCGCGCGTTGGCTGGAAAACCGATACCCTGCAGCAAGTGTTGCGTGAGCTTGAATTGAAAATTGGAGCTCAGGCCAGGGCTTACCAAGGTGAAGGCGTTGTTGGTGGTGGTGCGACTGTTATTGAAGCCGAGGGAGAGATTGGTGCCCCACTGGAATCCCTGGGTGTATGTGAAATTCGCTGTGCTAGTTCGTTGCAGCGTACCCGAGAACGGGCTCGTAGGAATGTAGTTAGCGTGGTCTTCCTGCAGAGTCCCAGTCAGGACCGGATCAAAGCTCGTAATCAACGGTCCGATGCCAAGCGTCGAACTGACCAAGCCGCCGGCACCCGCACCTGCCCCGCCTGCGCCCAGCGTTGTCCCGCCGGTGCCGGAGCCGACTTGTCCGCCTAGTCCGCCCACGCCGCCACCGGGCGTGTTCTGCACAATGCCCGTATTTACGCCGAGGGTTGATGCGCCTGCTTTGGCCCGCAGCACGTCGGTGTCGGCGATGTTCAGGTTGTAGCGAGCGATGGCGATATCAAGATTGTTCTCGAGTGCGAGGGCGATCGCGTCGCTGAGCGATAAATAAAGCTTGCCGTCGTGCATGAGTCCGTCGATGCGCGCCGTATTCGACAGATTGGGCTCTGCCAGGTGCCGCGCTGTATACGGCCCAACCGGATTCGGAAAATGCGACACCGGCTCGGCATAATTCAGGACCGGCAACGGTTTTTGCGACGGCTGCGGCGCCGGTGCCGCGGGCGTATCCTGCGCCCAGCATGCGAAGGTCAGCAGTGAGAACAGACAGGCAGCGGCGGCTAGCCGCACGGCTAAACATGGGAATCGCATCTACTCATCTCCGTTGTCAAGACTATTGACGTTAAGACCTGTTGAATAATTCCCTGCAGCAATAAGCTCGGCTTTCGCCCTGGGACTGTCGAATGCCGAGAATCCAGAGTCCTACTCAGGCATTGGTACGCAAAGCAGTGGCCGAAGGTTCCGCAAAGCTGGGCGATGCAACGTCGTGCGCGCCAACCTCCGCGAAAACGTTCCAGTATATCTGACCCAAATCCGGCCGACGCTCTTCTGAAACTGGTACATTGCTGGCGAAGGCTGAGTCCCGGTCAACCATTTTCCCGAGCCCGAAACGAATTGGATGAAGCGACGCGAGCGCGGGACTCGAAAGATCGAGCCGATCAAGAGATCGAAGAATCAAAGCTCGAACGTGCAAGTCGCAGCGCGGAACGGCAGCATATAAGATCGCAGCATATAAGATGCGCAATCTCAAATTGATTCTCTCCTATGACGGAGCCGAATTTTCCGGCTGGCAGGTGCAGCCCGATGCCAGCACTGTGCAGGGCACACTTGCCTCAGCCATTGGACGAATTACGGGAGAAAAGGTACTGCCGCAAGCCTCGGGACGGACCGACGCGGGCGTTCACGCGCTGGCCCAGGTGGTGACATTTGTCACGGAGTCTTCCGTTCCTACGGAAAATTTCATGCGGGCGCTGAACGACGTTCTGCCCGCGGCGGTGCGTGTGCTGGAGGTGGCCGAAGTGCCGGCGGAGTTTCATGCGCGGCATTCGGCGCGGGCCAAGACTTATCGCTACCGGATCTATCGTGCCCCGATCTGCCCGCCATTTTTGGCGCGATATGTATGGCGTTTCCCGTATCCGCTCGATGAAGCCACCATGGCGCGGGCGGCGGAGCTGGTCGTGGGCGAGCACGATTTCACGTCGTTCGCGGCGGTGGATCCGGAGCGCGGGCGCGAAGAGCCGGTGTCGAACGTTCGCACGATTTTTTCGTCAGAGTGGGAACGAGCCGGGGACGAGTTCGTATATACAGTCAGCGGTTCCGGATTCCTGCACCATATGGTTCGCAATCTTGTGGGCACCTTCATTCTTGTGGGTAAGGGAACACTAGTACCGGAGGATGTGCCGCGCATCCTCACGGCGCGCCACCGAACGGCGGCAGGAGCGACTGCGCCCGCCAGCGGGTTGTATCTGGTGAACGTCGAATACTAGATTTGGTCCTCCGTCTGAGGGGAAATATCCGGGGATGAAGTGAAGCCGCTTCGGAAGAGACGGTGATCCGAAATCTGGTAACCGTCGCCTGCGAGGACTATCATTTCTTCGTGGCCACCGATGTGCAAATCGCTGCACGGAGAATTCAGTCCGTAAATCCCGCGACGGGCGAAATCCTGCATCTGTTCGATTGTGCCGGCGAAGCCGAAATCTTTGGCGCAGTCGAGCGGGCGAGGCTGGCTCAACCAACCTGGGCCGAACTCGGCCTGCGCCGCCGCATTGCGGTTTTGCGCGAATTTCAAGCTAGGCTGTTCGCCAGAAAATCCGAGATTGCGGCGGCCATCACGCGTGAGGCCGGCAAGCCTCTGGTCGAATCCCTGGTCACAGAAGTTCTAGTCGTGCTCGATGCGGCCCGATTTCTCATCGACAACGCGTTCGGTCTGCTGCGCGACGAGCCTGTCCCGCACGCAAACCTGGTCACCAAACTCAAGAGTGGATCGCTCCTGCGCGAGCCGCATGGCGTGATCGGAATCATCTCCCCGTGGAACTACCCGTTCTCGATTCCGGCGACGGAAACTTTGGCCGCACTCGTGGCAGGGAACGCCGTTGTGCTGAAGCCGTCAGAACTGACCCCGCTGGTTGCGCTCGAACTGGCCTCGCTGTTGCACGCGGCGGGCGTTCCCGACGACGTGTTTCAGGTGATTGTGGGCGAAGGGCCGGCAGGTGCGGCGCTCGTCAAATCGCCGATCGACAAGCTGGTCTTCACCGGCAGCGTAACCACGGGCAAGCGCATCGCGGCCGCTGCCGCCGAACGCCTGCTTCCGGTCGTGCTCGAATTGGGCGGCAAAGATCCCATGCTCGTGCTCGACGACGCCGACGTGGATGTGGCCTCAAGCGCAGCCGTGTGGGGAGCGTTCGTCAATGCCGGGCAGGCCTGTCTTTCGGTTGAGCGCTGCTATGTACACAACCGTCTGTACGAATCTTTTGCGCGGGCCTGTGCGGATAAGACGTCTCGCCTGCGCGTGGGCAACGGCATGGATTCGCACGCTGATGTCGGGCCGATGATCCAAGAGCGCCAGGTGCGAATCGTCGAATCGCATGTGGAAGATGCGAGGGCGCGCGGGGCGCGCGTGCTGGCCGGAGGCAAGCGGCTCCTGGAAATCGGACAGAATTTTTATGCTCCCACCGTGCTGGCCGACGTGACCCACGACATGTGCATCATGCGCGAAGAAACCTTCGGCCCAGTCCTGCCGGTCATGCCGTTTGAACACGATGACGAAGCCGTGCAGCTGGCCAACGACTCGGAGTATGGCCTCGCCGCCAGCGTATGGACTCGTGACCCGAAGCGCGGGGAACGCCTGGCGCGGCGTATCCATGCCGGCACCGTCATGGTCAACGATGTGGTCTCGTGCTTCGGCATCAGCGAAGCCCCGCATGGGGGCGTGAAGGCTAGCGGCGTGGGCCGCACGCACGGCCGCTTTGGGCTGGATGAAATGGTCAGAGTGAAATATCTCGATAGCGACCGCGTGCCCGGCATGAAAAAACTGTGGTGGCATGGATACGGCGAGAGCTTCCGTCGCCAGATGGAAGGCTTCCTGGATATGCAGTTCGGCCGCAGACTGGGAACGCGCGTGCGCGGTGCCTTGCGCGCGGCGGGCATCGTGAGGCGCAAGCAGCTGTAACACCGTCTGTGCACCCGTGAGTGTCTTTCCCTTCCACTCTATTCGTTCAATCGGTCGCCGTGAGTCGGCGGTTGCGAGATCACCAGAAACCGCGCCGGCGTTGATGACGGATTCCGTACCTGATGGCGCGTTCCAGGCAATACAGAAATCCCACTCCCCGCCTGAACCAGCGTAGTCTCACCCTCCGCTTCCATCAGCAGTTCGCCCGCGAGCACATAAAAGAACTGCTGTGCCCGCTTGTGCTGATGCCAAATCTCGGCAGCTCCCGGCGGCATGAACTCCTCAATCACGCTCAATTGAGCATCTTTCACCAGATGCCAGCCGTCACAATCGTTGCCCCAGCGATAATGTTCGGCGTTGCCACGGTTGACCGCACGCAGTGGGGCCGCATTTCCGGCCATGCTTTTCGCCTCCTGCTGCTCAGTGTAATCTTGTGGGCATGACTCAGCCCGCGAACTCTGTTTCTGCCGATCCCAAACGGGAACTGTTCCGCCACACTTTGGCCACGCTCGCCTACCGCGGCGGCAAAGCCGTGCGCAACGCGCCTGCGGGTTTTGCCGATTTCAACCCCGGCGAAGGACTGCGGACGCCCAGACAGATTCTCGCGCATATTGGCGATCTGTTCGATTGGGCGCTCTCGATCGCGAAGGGTCAGCAGGCGTGGAACAGCGCGACGCCATTACCGTGGGAGCAGGAGACGGAGAGATTTTTTGCCACGCTGAAGAAGTTTGACGATTTTCTGGCTTCGGGCGAGCCGGTCCAATCGCCGTTGGAGAAATTGTTTCAAGGACCGGTTGCCGACGCCCTGACCCACGTCGGCCAGATCGCGATGTTGCGCCGCATGGCCGCCGCACCCATCAAAGCCGAGAACTACCACAAGGCAATCATTGAAATTGGGCGCGTCGGGGCCGACCAGGCCCCGCCCAAGCGCGAGTTCTAGCGAAAGTTGCAGCCAGAATGACTAGCTGCGATTGCGATACAGCGACTGATCTACCTGCTTGGACATTGCCTCGAAGTTCAACTTGACTCGGAGAAAGTCCGCAAGTTTTTCACCGATGGCCTTTGGATTACGCAGCACGTCGTGATACGCAACCCGCAGCGTCTTCACGTACGGCTTTCCGTTCAGCCAGGCATCGACCTCCCGCAGGTGCTTTTCAAATGCAGCCGCCATCATTGCCGCGTTCGTGCTCTCTTTGTATGTGCCACGCCGGCGCAGCATCTGATCCTGCGAAGCCAAGATCTCTGGCATGGGGCGCTCCATGAAGATCACGCGGTATTCATGGCCTGCCGGCAGCGAAAGCAGCAGCCGCGAGATCACCTTCACCACTTTTCCTTCCCCCTCTGCGATGCAACTGGGATCATTGGGCAGGGTCTTGATCCGTTCCCATTCCAGGTAGCCGCGCGGATTGTCGTCGTCCGCCTGCCGTTCGCCATCGGAAAGCGGCGTCAGCCCTCCCGCAACCAGCATTTGCATCATCAGCGAGGTGCCCGAGCGCGGCAGTCCCGAAACGATCGTGATCATGAATTTGATCGTAACATCACGTGTTGGAGACAGGTCTCACGCTTTCCGGCCGGGCGAAACTAGACGCTCTCTATCCGTGGCTCCGATGATTTCAGTTACAATGGCCGCATCAGGCCGAATCCGGCGGCGCTCGGATGGATGACCGCAGCCGCTCGAACAGGAGCAAGTCCTTTGGCAAGCAGCGAAGTCGCGACTTCCGGCTCTCAAAACGTTCAGCAACTTCCCCATCACAAGGTCAAAGTCAAGAAGGCCGGCCAGCGCGCCTGCAACGAGAAAGACGAGAAGGGAAAGTTCTGCGGCGGCCACTTGAAGCGCTGGTTTTACATGAAAGACGTGGTCGAACGCGAGTGTGGCGACATCGAGAAGGCCTGGGGACCGAACGCCGAAGTGTATCGCTGCGAGAATTGCAAGGCGCTATACCTGCCGACTCCGGGCGAGGCCAAAGTGAACGTTGCCGGCCAGGGCATGATTTCGGTTTTCGGACTGACGCTGCCGCCGAAAGAAGAAAAGAAGTAGCGACCGATGAGCTGCGAACGTTGGACAGCAGGCAATCGCGGCGGCATCGGTTGAGATCTCGATTTCTGGGGAAGATGACAATCTGCGTACCGGTGCGGACGAGCCTTGCTCGTAGCTCACAGCTAATAGCTAGCTCATGAAGACCTCCGACCTCATTTACGATTGGAACCAGAACTTCCCTCCAGGGCTCAAGCCGCCAGGACCGATTCTCATCAACGACGAAAGCCTGCGCGACGGCCTGCAGTCGCCATCCGTGCGCGATCCCTCCGTCGAAGAAAAGATCGAAATTCTCCATCTCATGGAGTCGCTCGGGATCAATTCGCTCGATCTTGGGCTGCCTGGCGCCGGACCGCGCGCCGTTGAAGCCGTCACCGCTTTGGCGCGCGAGATCGTCTCGCACAAAATGAAGATTCGCGCCAACTGCGCCGCGCGCACGCACGAGAACGACATTCGCCCGATCTCCGAGATCGTGCAGAAAACCGGCCTGCCCATCGAGGCCGCGACCTTCATTGGATCGAGCCCGATTCGCCGCTTCACCGAAGGCTGGACTGACGACTTTCTTCTGCGCACCACCGAAAAGGCCGTCAAGTATGCGGTTTCGCTTGGCCTTGACTGTATGTATATCACCGAGGACACGAGCCGCTGCGACCCAGAGACGGTGAAACGGCTGTACTCGACCGCAATCGCTAGCGGCGCTCGTGCCATCTGCATCTGTGACACGGCCGGCCACGCCACGCCAATGGGCGTGCTGGCGCTGGTGCGGTTCGTCATTGCCGAGGTCGTTAAGCCGTCCGGCGAAAAGATTCGTGTGGACTGGCACGGCCACAGCGACCGCGGCCTGGCCATCGCCAACTCTATGGCCGCCATCATCGCCGGGGCGAACTCGGTGCACGGATGCGCCATCGGCCTCGGCGAGCGCGTCGGCAATACCCAAGTTGACCAGATGCTGGTGAATCTAAAACTCATGGGCATTGCGCCCTGGGACCAGCAGGACCTGACCAAGCTGAAGGAGTATTGCCAGGCAATCTCGCGCGCCACCGGCGTGCCCATTCCGAAGAATTATCCCGTGGTGGGCGACGACGCTTTTCGCACCGCGACCGGAGTGCACGCCGCGGCGATTATCAAGGCCTATCACAAGAACGACGTCGTGCTCGCCAACACGGTTTATTCCGGCGTGCCGTCGCACGTCTTCGGCCTCGACCAGATCATCGACATCGGGCCCATGAGCGGGAAGTCGAACGTGCTGTTCTGGCTGGAGCGGCGTGGCATTCCTCCGACGGAGGAAACGGTTGAGCGCATTTACCAGCGCGCCAAGCAGAGTGACCACACTCTGACCGAGGCGGAAATTCTGGAATGTGCGGACGCCACTGCGAAGCCGATTTGATTGAAGGCTCGTTCTGTTACACTGCGGCGTCATCCTGAGCGTAGCCGCTTTTCAGGCGGAGCGAAGGATTTCCGGCTGGACAGGCCTTGCCGGGGAGATCCCTCGCCCCGCTGGAAAATGCGCGGGCTTCGGGATGACGGAGAGTTGACGTGTCGGGACAATTACATCACGCGATTCTCGGAGCGGGAGGCGTTGGCGGCCTGATCGGTGCCTGTGTGGCGCGGTCCGGCGCTCCGGTCACGATGGTGGTCCGGCGAGAGTCGCTCGCGACATATCCTGAGCAACTGCAACTCGAAAGTCCGTTCGGAAACTTCGGTGTTCCGGTTGGTCGCGCTGCGGAAGTTCCTCCGTGCGATGTGCTCTGGCTTACGGTGAAGGCCACGCAACTCGATGCCGCCCTCTCTGCAATCACGCATCCTGCGTCCGTTGGCGCGATCGTTCCCTTGCTGAACGGTATCGACCACATCGCTCTGCTGCGCGGGAAACACGGTGCATGCAAAGTCATCGCCGCCACCATCGCGGTCGAATCCGAGCGCGTCGCGCCGGGACACATCATCCATCGTTCGCCATTCGCCCGGTTGAGTGTTTCCTCGAAAGGACAGGCCTTGCTTGGCAGCACACTGGAACAGTTGCAGAAACTCGGTTTCGAGTGCCGCTTCGTGGATCACGAGCCCACGCTCATGTGGACCAAGCTGATTTTTCTTGCAGCGTTTGCGCTGACCACCACCGCTTCTGGCGAGACAACCGGCTTCATCATTAGCGACCCGAAATGGCGCCAACTGGGGTTAGGGGTGATGCGGGAGGCGAGTGCGGTAGCCATAGCTGAGGGCGCAAGAATCGACGTGGACGCGATGATCGCCGGCGTCATGAAGATGCCGGGCAACATGCGCAGTTCCATGCAGAAAGACGTGGAGCAGGGCAAGCCGCCGGAGCTCGACGCGATTGCCGGGCCGATCGTGCGCGGCGCGCAGAAGCACGGAATCAACGTTCCGGCCACAAAAGAGCTGGTCGCTGTGGTAGAGCAAAAGGCTGGAATGGCGCTGCATCAACGCGCGTAGAACAATGGAGGCGCCTGGTGTTCAACTCCCGGCCGATTGGCTTCGTCAACAGTCCCTACCGGCTAACGAGCGAGATTCCCAAGGGACTGGGCGCGAAACACGAAGCCGAGGGTGTGCTCAAGATCCTGCCCGAGTTTGAGGCTGGCCTTACCGATATCGAGGGTTTCTCCCACCTCATCATCCTTTGGGAATTCGACCGCGCTGAAGGGTTCGAACTGCTTGGAACACCGCCCAGCGACACGCGACCGCACGGTGTGTTCGCGACGCGGTCACCGCGGCGTCCGAACCCGATTGGCCTGACGGTCGTGGAACTGCATTGCCGGCAAGGGGTCAATCTGTACGTTCGAGGCGTTGACATGCTGGATGGAACGTCGATCCTGGATATCAAGCCTTACCTGTCGAGCGTCCCTGCCGAAAAGCTGCGCCGAGGTTGGCTCGCCGAAGCAGAGGCACGACAGAAGCGGTGATACACTGGCACCGCTTAGGACAGACACGTTGACGAGCAAGTGTGCTTGCGAATAAGGCCCCGGCAGGGCGACAGCCGGACCTGGCGTAGCCATTGGCCAACAGTACATCCCCCCAGTCTCCCCTCTAGCCAATCCCGAGGCCTTCCCCCTCGTTGTAAACTCGCTTAATAATCTCTAATGAGCCCCAATCCCCCGCGCGCGGACATGCCGAGCCTTGCTCCTGCGATCCAGCAAGAGGTCGCGCGCCTGGCCGCGTCGCCCGAGGTGCGCTCGGCGTTCAACTGGTTCCGCATGCAGGAGCCGCAGCTGGCGCAGTGGCAAATGGAAATGGCGCGCATCCCGGCGCCTCCCTTTGGCGAGTCGGCGCGGGCGGCATGGCTGGCCGAGCGCTTTCGCGAGGTCGGGCTCGACGACGTCCGCATTGACGACGTGGGCAATGTCTTCGGTACGCATCCCGGCTTCGGGCGGCGCTACGTCGCGCTGAGTGCCCACATTGATACGGTTTTTCCCGCCAACACACCGCTGAACATTCGCCAGCAGGGAAGCCGCATCTATGGCCCCGGAGTTTCCGACAACGGCGCTGGCGTGGCCGC
>JASHPH010000360.1 GCA_030038255.1 Candidatus Sulfotelmatobacter sp.
TGGATTTTGGGGATGTAGAAGTAGACGCCGGTGCCGGCTCGCAGCAGCGAATCGTAGTTGTTGAACGTCCACAAAACGAGGATGGGAATCATGGCCGGCACCGGCCGGTCGTCCACGCGGATGTGGTCATAATGAAGATGCATGCCGGGCGGCCGCGCGAAGCGGATGGGCCACTTTGCCGGCGGGTTTTGAATCGAGTAGGAGCGCTTTTTCCCTTTTTTCTCCACGTCGTACGTGCGCCCGCTCCAACGCCCTTCCATGATTTCCTTTGCGTTCTGCAACGCGGCAAAAATCCCCACCGGCTGCGCCGTCGGCGTGCCGTCGGGCTGGAAGTGCGGCGGCGAAGCGTCCTCAAAATCCGGCATGTTCATGGGTGCGGGGCTGTTGAGCGCGTTGAAGGCCATATCCAGCGGATGCCAGGGCCCGGTGAGCTCGAGGCCCGCGTTGGCGAGCGGGTGCGCGTCGGGCGGGATGGGCGCCTCGTCGTTGAGCCGCCAGCGCCACGCGCTGTTGCGCCCGAGCGCGTTGTCGATCAACCCCTCGACAATCTGGCGGAAGGTCCATTTCTTGCCGCTCACGGGATCTTCAAAGGTCGCGTCCCACCTCGGCCAGCCGTATTTCTCGCGAACCGGGGCGGGCGAGGAAAGGACGGCACGGCGAGCCGAAAGCACCGCGGCAAATCGATCGCGGAACTCGCGCGTGAGCGAGGCAATCGCCATTTCGACGTTGACCTCTCGTCCGTTGACTTTTTTGTTGCCGAACAATTCGGGGAATCGCTTCAGAATGTCCTCGCGAATCATGGCTTTCGGTCTCCTGGATTCTGTCGCGCGGCCGGGCCGCCGAGGCGGGCTCGTGCGAAACCCTGCATTATTGCTGAAAGTGGCTCAACACTCCAAACGGCCATTTGCGCCTGGCAAACCGCAAGTGAATCCCGAACCGGTCGGCGGGAGTATTCTCCGTACTGCTGGAGCCGCTTCAGAGGAAGGCAAGAAAGGAATCGCCCGAGGCAGACGATCGCGATTTCGCCGCGTCTTCCGGGTCTTATGTGTGACGGCTGTCACAGTGTGACTTCCGATGATATGCGGGAATATGATGGAGGGCTTCACACTCGAGGGAAATCGAGAATGGGACATGCGTCACGCAGAGTTGAAATTCAAGGAGCTTAGGCCATGACGACGAGAGCAATAGTGGATGAAACCGCTCCGGTGCTTCTGAGCGCGTATGGAAAAGCGCGGTCCACGGTTCAAGGAACTCCATTGACTCCGGAGCAAATGGGGAAAATCCACGCATACTGGCGGGCGTGCAATTATTTGGCGCTCGGAATGATCTATCTCCAGGCGAATCCGTTGTTAAAGGAGCCGCTAAAACCGGAGCATATCAAGAACCGTCTGCTCGGACATTGGGGCTCAAGCCCTGGGCTGGCTTTCATCTATATCCACCTGAATCGCCTGATCAAAAAATTCGACCTCGACATGATCTTCATGGCCGGTCCGGGACACGGCGCGCCAGGGGTTTTGGGGCCGGGGTATCTGGAAGGCACCTACTCCGAGATCTACCCGGAAAAGAGTGAGGATGAAGTGGGCCTGCAGCAGTTCTTCAGGCAGTTTTCCTTTCCTGGCGGCATAGGCAGCCATTGCACGCCGGAAACTCCCGGTTCCATTCACGAGGGCGGCGAATTGGGATACGTGCTTTCGCATGCCTGCGGCGCCGCGTTCGACAATCCGGAACTGATCGTCGCCGCGGTGGTGGGTGACGGCGAATCGGAGACGGGACCGCTGGCAACTTCCTGGCACATCAGCAAGTTTCTCAACCCGATTCGCGACGGTGCAGTGCTGCCAATCCTGCACTTGAACGGCTACAAGATTAATAATCCCACGCTGCTGGCGCGCATCACCCACGAAGAGCTGGAGAACCTGATGTGCGGCTACGGATGGACACCTTACTTCGTCGAGGGCTCGGACGCGGACAGCATGCACCAGGCGATGGCGGCGACCGTCGAACACTGCGTCCTCGAAATCCAGAAAGCTCAGCGGGAATGCCGCGCGAGCGGCGTGGGCAAGCGGGCGCGCTGGCCAATGATTGTATTGCGCTCGCCGAAAGGGTGGGGCGCACCAAGAGAAGTGGGCGGTCATCGGCTCGAAGGCTTTTGGCGTGCCCACCAGGTGCCGTTGCCCGAGGTGAAAAAGAATCCCGAACAGTTGCGCATCCTGGAACAGTGGATGCGCGACCAAAAACCGGAAGAGCTGTTCGACGAGCAAGGCAGGCTGATTCCGGAACTAAAGAAGCTTGCGCCCGAGGGGAACCGCCGGATGAGCGCAAACCCGCATGCGAACGGCGGCAAATTGAGAAGAGCTCTCCGCCTGCCGGACTTCTGCGACTACGCACTGAAGGTGGACCGCCCGGGAACCATTGAGGCGGAAAATGTGCCGCCATTGGGGAACTTTCTGCGCGACGTGATGAAGTGGAACACGAACAACTTTCGCGTGTTTGGGCCGGACGAAACAACCTCCAACAAACTCCAGGCACTCTATCAGGCTTCCAAGAAATTCTGGATTGCCGAATATTTTCCTGAAGACCAGGATGGCGGCGAATTGGCGACAGATGGCCGCGTTATCGAGATGCTCAGCGAGCACACGATGGAGGGAATGCTGGAGGGCTACCTGCTTACAGGTCGGAACGGGTTCTTCTCGTCTTACGAAGCTTTTGTCCACGTTATCGATTCGATGTTCAACCAGTACGCCAAATGGCTGACGATCTGCAACCATTTGTCCTGGCGCCAGAAGATAGCCTCGCTGAACCTGCTGATCACGTCTACAGTCTGGCGGCAGGATCACAACGGCTT
>JASHPH010000361.1 GCA_030038255.1 Candidatus Sulfotelmatobacter sp.
ACCTTTACCGACGCGGGTCAGTCTCCGTCGCGGGATCTGTGTCGTCACAGAGTGTTATACCGACCTTCAAGCAATCGCTCGCCACGAATGCTTGTAACACAGAGGCTGACCCCGCCTCCTCCGAACTGTCTCCTGAAAACCCATTTTCATGCCCAGTGGTGCGCCAGGCGCGCATGAAGTCTCCGTCGAAAATCCTCCGTCGAAAATCCTCCGTCGAAAATCCTCTCCCGACCTAAATAGCAGGCTTGGCCGCAAGTTGGTTTATGGGGGTGATGGTGACTTCATAGCCGAGCTTACGAAGGGCTCGCGCCAGCATCTGGGCACGTTTCTTCTTTTCTCGGGGACCGACTTCGGCGCCCCGTTCGATGAATCGCACGCCTTCATGCAGGATCTTCCAAACTAGACGACAGAGCCGATGGGCAATGGCCCAGATGACGGACTTATAGCCTAGCCGGGGCATCAGAGGCGGAACACAACCTGAAAATGACAGCCTTCCTCCGCTACCAGCGCGGCCGATTCTTGTAAGCAGCTTTGAATCCTGATTCTGTCGCGCCTTAACTGCCCAGATACGAAGAAGGTACACCCGCCTTGCGGGCTTCTTCCTGCATATCATCTAGCTTCTGCTTGGCGTCGTCGAGGGCCTTCTGCTTCTCGGCGATCTGGTCCTTGTACTGGGTGTCCTGCTTGTCCCAGTCGGCCTGGTTGCGCAGGCGATTGCCCGCGTCGCCATACATGGCGGCGGCGCGAATCTGGTACTCGCGCTGCAGTACATTGAGTTCGCGCGTCAGCAAATCGATTTGATCTTGCTGGCTCTTCACTTTATTGCCCCACTCCTTCCACAAGGCCTCTTTGGCTGCCTGGTTTTCTTCAGGCGTGGGGCCGGCAGGCTTTGCCGCCGCAGGTTTGTTCTCGGCATTGGCATCGGATTGAGCCTTCGTGTCAACTGAAGCTTCGGCGGGGGCGGCCGCGCCTATGATCGAGAGCTTATTGCCGCTGGGCAGATTGTCATTGTCAAAGACGTTCGGCTTCTCGGGACGAGCTGATTTGCGGATCTGCCGGGCGTAGTCGCCCAACGACGGGCCTGCGGTCGAAGTGGCAGAACCCGACTGGGATTGGTTTTGCTGCGGCTGGCTCTGTGCGGTGGCAATCAGTGTAAGCAGGCCCACAGCCAGCAGAAGTCCGATTCCGTTGCATTCGATGCGTTTCATAGCTCTCACCTTTTTCCCTTTGCTCCGGTTACACCGGTGAGTTGCAGAGCGCCGTGCCGGCGGCTCGCTCAAAATGTTCATTATCCCCAGACCTGCGCTCCCGTCCAACTCGGCTTCAACGTCCAGTACATTTCTAATGCTCAAACACACGCCCCGGCAGCGCGGCGGCAGCCGGGGCGGCGGATTGGATTTGCACGCTTACTGCGGTGTGAAGTTCTGGTGGTAGCTCAGGTTGTCAATATCCTGCAACGCGGGTGTGCCCGGCGGCAGATTGGCCGGGTTCAAAAACAGCGAGTCGAAGTCGTAATTACGTTGGCCCGGTGAGTAAACCGTAATGCAGCACTTGTAAGTACCGGTGTCGTACTCCGAGTGCCAAAAGTTGACGAGGGAGCCGAGATACCATATGGTTTGCTGGCCGCCAGAAGAAGGAGTCCAATCTTCGAGGTAGTGCAGGATCTCGATTTCGCCGCCATCGGTTCCGATAGTCCATCCGCCGTTCGTTATGCTGATCGGGCTCGCGAGCGGAAAGGCGATGTTGCTGCCGGACGCCACAGCAACCCGGTAGTGGGTGGTCGTAGCGGGGCGGCTGGTCATAGCCGTGGGATACGTAAGGCTCGTTAGGTCCGACCAGCTGTTCGACAAGATCGTGACCGCGTCCGCCACAATCGACGCCGCGGCATGCGGCGTATTGTTGCTCGGCGAGGCACTGGTATAGGTGCCCCAAAACGGGTCGTACTGACTGCTGTTGTAGTCTCCCTGGATGTACACCGGATTCTCCGAGGCAACGGTGAAGCCGCCGCAGCCGGAGCCGCTGGAAGTAAAGCTGCAACCGGTGCTGGAGGGCATCATCGGCAGATAGCTTACCGCCGCGCTGCTCATGCCGCCATCCACCAGCTTCAGAACGTGCCGCGCCCCGGTCACCGCATTGGCCTGTCCTACCTGGTTGCAATTGCTGGTGATGCGAACGTAAGAATTCAGGGGGCTGGTGTTGGTATTCATGCCAAAGCCATAGCCGATATTCACCTCTCCCCAATTGTCGAGCTTGCCGTTCATGTCCGAGTCTTCGGGGGAAAAACTGTAATAGCTGGCGGGCTCCAACGTGCCGTTGGGAGGAAGCCCGGTCGCCGAACTGGCGTTGACCACGTCTTCCAATCCGGACTCGCCGCTGATCACGCCCGCCGGGGTTTGGCCTCCGTTGGAGGGGTTCGGGTCGGTTATTGAGCCACGATGATCGGAAAAATACAAAATGTAGCCGTTCTGGTTTGTGTAGTTGACATTCGTCCCACTGCTGCCGGTGGTGCCCTTCAGCCACAATGCCAGGTTGCCGACGTCGAGCTCCACTGCGTTCATGATGCCGTTGACCGAGCAGGAACCTGCCGCCTGCGAGGTATCGCGCATTTCCCCTTCGCGCGTGTCGTAAAAGTTGATGGGATACCAGTTGCCGCTCGTGCCCGCGCCGGTGGGGCTGAGGCCGCTGGCCCGCAACTGCTGCAAAATGAGGATGGCCTGCGGATTCACCGTATTGGTTGTTCCGGACGAGGAGCCGTAAGGGGCGGTGAGTTGGGTGTTGTACTGGCGGCCGAAGCCCAGGTTCAGCCACTCCGTGGTCACTCCAACCCAGGTGCCGCTGTTGTTCAGGTATTCGACGCGAATCCACGCGCCCTGTCCGTTGGCTGGCGGCCCGCAGGTCGTCACCTCTCCGTGCAGAGGATAGGAGGTCCAGCCACTCGCAGCCGTCGCGGTGCAGGTGCTGTTATTAATATAAGGAGCGACCCAGTAGGGGGAAGTAGTCGCCCCTGACACGGTGGCCACGCCTAAGTACTCCGTGCCAGTGCCGCTGGTGAGCGGGACGGTGTAGGAGGTGTTGCCGCTGCTGTAAAGCTGAATGTCCTGGCCGTCAGAGAGCGGGCTCGCCCCACGTTCCGGGTGCAGATCGGCGACCGTGTCCGCCAGCAGCACCCGGATTTGCGCCTTGTTGTACATACGGGATTGGGGCAAAGCGCCGGTGGGGCCTTCGCCAGCCAGGGGCTTGCGAATGATGGAAATGGGATCGGTGCAGGGCGGAGGGTTTTGGTTGCAGTTATTCTGCACAAAGTTCATCTCAATGTCGCCGGCGCCCGTGGTCGTGTCCGAGAGATATCCGTTGAAGGTTCCGGCGGAGAGGCTGGGGAAGTTGGTGTTGGCCGTGCCGGCAGGCGGGATCCCGCCGCTCCAACTCGCGTCCCCGGGGACGGTGGTGACGCTGGGCAGTTCGATGCAATTGCTGCCGGTTGGCGGGAAGGTGTGCAGGGGGCAGCCGCCCGCCGCGTTGGGGACATACACCCGACCGTTAAGGCCGGAGGAAGCGGCGTAGCCATCTTCGAAATATTCCATGATGATCCGCTTGCCGGCAGAGATCTTATTGTTGAAGACCATGTCGCCTGCGCCACCCAGGAAAACGTTGCCGTTGGCGTGCACCCGGCCGCCGAAGCTGTAATCGGGACCCGGCATGAAGGCGCAGTCATAGGTGCAGAACACGCCGTACTGGAATACGGGAATGAGCGCCACCTCGATCTGCCGCGTCATATTGACCGAAGCGCCGGAGGGGCGCGTGGCGATCACATTCAACGTCATGGGAATGGTTTGGGCATAGAGACCCTGCTCGTCGCCCGAGGCAATCGTGGCGTAGGTGCTGGCCGGCGCACCGCTGGCATTCGTGCTGTAGGTGATGGTCTCGGTGTAGTTCATCGCGCCGACCATCGAGGAAGAAGGAGCCAAGCCGGTCAATGCCTGGATCTGAGTGTTCGACGGGTTCTGCGTGGTCTCGTAAAGAGCCGACAGGTCCGCCGTCAGTTTCTCCATGCCGGATTGGGCGCCGTAGTAGGCCAGATTGTTCTCCAGGTCATTGCCCGACATTTTGACTTCATCGGTGACCAAGTAAAGAAGGCCGGCCGCCACGCCAGACAACAACACCATGATCAAAAGTGCTGCAATCAGCGTAAATCCTCGTGAGTTGTTTTTTATCCGTCTCATGTTGGGTCTCCTGCCCCCCAAGAACCAATGAACCAATGACTAATACCTCTGGTGAAATGACATATTGCTGGCGCTGACGTCGGTCGCCAGATACATATTCTGGGACTTGTTGCCGTTGTTGAGGATGCTTTGCCCCATCACCACGAGGTTGGTCTTCTGGATCAGGTTGGGGGATTCGCTCACGCCGAGAGGGTTGGCCTGATTGGAGTCGAGCGCATTGGTCGTGGAGTTGTAAACGTCGTAGGCGAATTGCAGGTTGATGATGTCGTCCGCCACCGGCTGCGGGGTAAGCCCGTTCACTTGGCGCATCAGGCGCGGAGTCTGGCCAACCGCGGTGGGCACGCTCAGATAATAGGTCACGGCGAACAGCCGGTAGGCGGTGACCGCGGTGGTGGTTCCCTCCAGAGCCGCGATGGCCTTCAGGTTGCCCGAGGCGGCGCCATCCTGATTGATATTCAGCGGGTCCAGATTGGCAAAAGCCATGGTAGTTGCGCTAAGGCCCGTTACCTCACCCACGGCGGTGAGCCCGCCACCCGAGATCATGATCAGGTCGCCGACGTTGATTCCCCCCGCCGAGTTGATCGCAGGTGGCGCCGGAGAGTAGGTAGAGTTGGGCGACAGCGTGACATTGGCCCCGCTGGTACTGCTGGCGAAGTACACGTTGTACTCCCACAGGGGGAAGTTATAGTCGGCGTAGATCACCGTAACGCTGTCGTTGACGGCAGGGGCGGGTGCGGCCGGGACCGCGGCTCCGCCTTCCACACCGTTCAAATAGCCAGGGACAATGCCGTACATATAGTTGCCGGCGGGGTAGGTGTCGTTTACGACATGGCAGGTCCCGGTCTGGTCACAGCCGAATTTCGACAGGCCGTTGTTTCCGGTTCCGGTGGGCAACTGGATTCCGCCCGTGGGCAGGCCAGCGCCAGCCATGCTGATGTCTTTGACCATGAGATCGATGGCGGCGCGCATGTTCTGCTGAGTTTCGGCGCGCTGCGTGACCAGCAGGGTGGAGGTCATGCCCATTTTGAATAGGCCGGTCATCGCTGCCAACACGATCAGGCCTACGGCCATGGAAACCATCAGTTCCACCAGCGTGAAACCCAGCGCCGCCTTTTGTTTTTGCCTTTTCTTCATCATCGTCGCCTCTTGCCTGCCCTTAGTGGAACGGCGAAATCAGGGAACTTACGGTGTAAACGTGGGGAGTCGAACCTCCGTTCCCGCCCGTGGTGTACGTGATGGTCACGACGACCTGCTTCAGATTGGGATTGAGCGTGATTCCGTCAGCTTCCAGCACCGAATTAATTTGAATCTGGCGGGTGAAGTTGGCCAAACTCATTCCTACGTCATCGGCAGTGCCCAGGATGCCGTCGGGCCCGGGAAGAACGACGCATTCCGGTCCTGCGGCGCAGGGTCCGCTGGCCGGGCAGTTAACGTCATCACTGGTGTTGACCAGACCGTCGGGTCCGGCGCACAGCAGTTGCGTAGCCCCGCTGGTGAAAATGCCGCCGCTCGAGATATTGGCAATTTGGGCGAAGCTGATTTGCTGATTGTTGCGCGCAGTGTAGACGCTTTCCAGCGCTTGCAGAGCTTTTTCGCGTGCGATTAGGTTCTCCTCGGCGTTCTGGGTGGCGCTGACTGCCGTGCCAAAGACCGCGATCAAGGTGACAATCCCGATGCCCATGATCGCGATTGCGATCATGGTTTCAATCAGTGTGAACCCGTCTTGCGCAGGCGAACGTGAAATGCGATGCCTCATTGTTGCTCCCACGTGTTGGTTCCGCTCACGTTGTACAGGCGCCAGCCCCGGATTCTGCCTGTGGTCCCCATAATGTCAATGGCCCGCGAACTGTAGGCGTTGTTGGCCGGTTGTGTCATGTAGACAACCACACTTTCATAGTTGCCCGGGGTGCCCTGATCGTCCCGCGCCGATCCGTCGGGATAGAAGATCACGCAGGGGTTGCCGGACGCGACCACCGTGCACGCATCGGCCGTGCCGGTCATCGTGTTTTGGGTATAAATCGCCAAAGCTCCAGTGCCGAGGCTATCCGGGCCGGGATTGGGAAATCCAGTCTGCACGGCAAACTGCACCGTTTGGGGCAGGACGATAGTCGCCACAGTCACCGGTGCGGGGGACGCGGCGGGTGGCGGGGAGTAACCCCAGAGCTGCACCGTAATGGTTCCCGGAGCCGAGGGAACGATGATGTAGCGGTTGCTCTGAGTGATGGCCAGGTTCCTATAGGTGCGGAGCACCGAGAGTGTCATGTCATAAGCCTGGTTGACGTCGTCCCTCATGAATAGGGGCATCAGAGCCATGAAGGTCACACCCGCCATAGTCAGCCCGATGGCGATGACGATCATCATTTCGAGCAGCGTGAATCCATGTCCCGAGCGAAAGATTTTTGCGCAGAGAAGGGTCCTATGTTCCCCATGGACACTCCATCTTGCTTGCGTCATTGACATCCTCTCAGAAGCCTGAAGTCCCAACTAAAGCAGGAGCGCAATCGTGGCTCTGCAAAGAGCGCTTATCAAGACTATTGGGATAAATTGGCCGTGGGCAAGTTACGAACGTCTTCCTTACCCTGATTACCAGCGGACAGTTTCTCTCTGTCCGGCCATCCAAGATTTACCCTGAACTTTTTGCACAATTGCCCGTGAACTTGCCATTACATTGCTGGGGGGCGCACTCCAGAGCCTCTTGAAACCCGCATCAATCGAGGAGAAAGGGACTTTAACTGACCAGAATCTTTAAAATAGTTCCGTTTGTGACAGTGAATGGGAGCGGCTCAGGTCACAATGGACGACCATCACGGATCTACTGAAAGACATCAAGGATGACGGCGACAACATGCACTGATTCACTTTATCCATTACTGGTAGAGATTTGGGACTCCGTAGGGAGGGCGGACTTTTCTATTTGCGTTCTTTGCATGGATGCTCTTTTAGACATACAAAACAAAACCGTCTACCGCACCCGCTGCAAAGATAAAGGCCACTGCCAATTTCGGGGGGAGTTCTCCCGCAGTCAGCGCATCTTGCTTCTTGTTCGGCCACACCACCATCATTATTTCCAGCAGCGAAAATCCATGTCCCGACCGATAGACTTTCGCGCAGAGAAGGGCCCCCCCTCTTTTCGCCGCGGACACTCCATCTTGCTTGCGTCATTGACATCCTCACTGCCACTTCTCGCCAGCCTGAGTCCCAATCTGAAGTGGGAGCGCATCGTAGCCCTGCGGGAGAGTGGTCAATATCAAGACTATTGGGATAAATTGGCGGTGGGCAAGTTACGAACGTGTCTTACTCTTATCACCATTCGGCGGTATCCTTGACTGTACCGTTTCGAATACAAGGTCATTTGACTCGGGCGGGAGCGATGGCAATCGACTACCATCAGCAGATCATGAAGGATTCCGTTGCAGAGTTCTCGGACCTGATCCGACAGCGGCGGAAACTCGATAAGAAGATTGCAAGGCTTCAAAAGATGGTTCGTTGGGCCGCGATGCGGTCATCTGAGGGAAATTTCCGAGTAGTTATTCCGCCGGACGCGGCTAAGACACAAAAGACACCCATTGGTTTTACCGACGCGGTTCGTCACGTTCTCTTTACCTATCGGATATGGCTCTCGCCGGTTCTAGTAAGAGACCTTCTTCCCACCATAGGTTTTGATACCGATTCTTACAAACAGCTTCTGCCGTCGATTCACGTGATCCTCAGGCGTTTGGTTGCGCGCGGCGAAGCCCTCGAAAGCAAGCTGTCGCCTAGTGGTTTTGTTTACATCTGGGCCAGCGGGGCAAACAAAGCAACGCACTCCGCCAGTGGCGCTGATCATTGATGTTCAATTGCGACTGGAGGAACTTTGACTAGGCAGCCGCTCGGAGTTTCCTCACTTTCTCAGACACATGACTCACCCCTCGTGGGGAAGCTTCTGATTGACAAACAGCTGCCGGGCGCGAAACTGCACGCTTTTGTACGAGACCGCGCGGTGCCTTTTAGCTGCTCGATGCCAGCATGAATCGCAGAGTGGGCGGGGCAGTCGTTCGAGATGTGCTCGAAGACGCGCGTCCTAAGCGGTGTTCCCATTGCTTCACGGCAGGATCGCCGCAATTCTCAAGCCTGTCGGACATCGTGGCACTTGTTGCAGCGGACCCGGAATGTGGAGACGTGATCCGCCGAACGGGCGGATTTCGAAAGGTTCGGGTTGCGCGCAAAGGAATGGGGAAGAGTGGCGGAGCGCGGGTTGTGTATATCTGGCGCAATGAGATATTCCCGGTTTTTCTCATCACGGTTTTTCCGAAGAATGAGAAACAGAATCTGTCGATGGCAGAGCGGAACGCGCTAAAGAAGCGAGCCGACAGTATTTTCGAGGCCTACGGGAGGTAGCATGAAAACGCAATTCGAGCAGATGATGGATGGCCTTAACGACGTCGAGGCTTTTCTTGCTGGGAAGCCAGAAGGCTTCAAAACACATGTTCCCCAGGATGTTGACGTGAAAGCAATCCGCACTCGACTGGGCATGACCCAAGCGAAATTTTCGGGTGTGTT
>JASHPH010000362.1 GCA_030038255.1 Candidatus Sulfotelmatobacter sp.
TCTCCCGAGCCTTGTTGGTTGGATTCAGCGCCACCAACTCTACTCGGACTTGGGAGCCGACATTGTCATGGAATCAATTACGCTCACCGACTCACTCTCCCCGGTACCACTCCACCGTCTTCCGCAGGCCGTCCTCAAAACTTACGCTGGGCCTGTAGCCCAGATCGGCTTCGGCACGGCTGATATCGGCGAGAGAATGCTTGATGTCGCCGCTGCGCTCGGAACCGTAGTTCGGTTGTCCTGAGTAAGAGGTGAGCGCCTGCAGTGCGCGGAAGGTCTCGTTGAGCGTGATTCTGCGGCCAGTGGCGACGTTGAAGACTTTGCCCGCTGCCCGCGCTGCCGGAGCACAACACGCGAGCAGGTTACCGTCGACAACGTTGTCAATGTAGGTGAAGTCGCGGCTCTGCTCGCCGTCACCGAAAATCGTGGGCTGCTCGCCATGCAGCATCGAGGTGATGAACTTCGCCAGCACGCCCGAGTACGGTGAAGACGGGTCCTGCCGCGGGCCGAACACGTTGAAGTAGCGCAGGCAGACGGTCTCCAGCCCGTAGCAGCGATAAAACGAAACCATGTAATGCTCGCCCGCCAGCTTGGCCACGGCGTAAGGAGAAATCGGATCGGGCCGCATGGCTTCGTGCTTGGGCAGCGTTGGCGTGTCGCCGTAGGCGGAAGATGATGCCGCATATACCACGCGCTTGACCTTGGCGTCGCGCGCGGCGACCAATACATTGACCGTGCCATCCACGTTGGCGCGATTGCTGCCCAGCGGATCAAGCACCGACTTCGGCACCGACGGAATCGCGGCCTGGTGCAACACAAAGTCAACGCCGGCGCAGGCCTGCTGCATGGCGTCAAGGTCGCAGATGTCAGCTTCGCAGAAGTCAATGCGATCGAGAATCTCGGTCAGGTTTTCGCGCTTGCCAGTGGAAAAGTTGTCTACGCCTCTCACTTTCTCGCCGCGCGCGAGAAGCGCCCGGGCCAATGACGAACCAATGAAGCCGCCAACTCCTGTGATGAGGTAGAGAGCCATATCCTGTTGATGATAGCGGATGGGCGAGATTCAGTGCGGCGTGGAATGCGTCAGAGATGCCGGTGCTCTATCGGAACGATGCGAGATTCAGTTGCGCAGTACGAGAACCCGACTTGAACAGTGTGGATTACGGCGTGGCTTTGGAAGTCTGGCTCGTCCGCAGAATGCGCAGAAAATCAGCCCGCATGAGTGTCGGGCGGCTTTCAAAGAACTGCGCCAATGCGCGAATCGCCGCCTCAGGCTGCATAATCACAGGAATCGGCAACGGCTCGCTCGCGGCAGAAGCAGACGCCAGGGCTGGCCCCATAACGACGACTGGCCGCGCGATCGAGGACACTAAGACTCGCAGCTGCGCCCGCTCCTGCTCCGGCATTTCCGTGAATGCAATCCCCATGCCGAGGTAGGGATAGTTGACCCTTACGGTTCCCTTGGTCTGCACTTTGATTCCATTGACTTCAAGCTTGAGGAGCAAGTTCGTTCCAACGGGAAAAGTGGCTTGCGCCTCCACGTAGCATCCGTGCAGGCTGATGTCCTTGAAGGTGGCCCAGGTGTGCACCTCGCAGCTTTCTTCGTACACCTCCACGCTTCCCTCGCAGCGATAGCGCGGGCTGCGCCGCTTTTCCGGGCCACCGTAGAGCTGCCCCGTGCCTGGGTCTGCCATGGCGTTCGCACTTGCAGGGGTATTCGGCGTCGACACCCCTGCTGGGGCTGTTGCGTGGTCGCCGATGGCCGATCTCTTTAACGCCATCAGATACGCGATGCCTTCATTGTTTTCCTGTGCCATTGGTGTCCTTTGCCGACAAGCCTGTTTCGCTTGCCGCGAAACTCACGCCCGTCGCTCAGTGCGAGCGCTACTGACCCACGGCTCCTGTTGGACCTATCGGACGAAAACGCATGCAGGATTACTGCAGTAGCAAAAGACGAAGCCAAGATTTTCTGGAGATGGGAACTTTCTAATGCGGCGGGGCTGGTGACGCCGCTGCAGCTGCCATCTGCACGGCCGCCTGCCGGATTTGCTTCCATAGTTCGTCGCGGCCCGCCCCGGCCTTCGCCGAGTAAGGCAGCAACCGCGCTGCAGGATATTCCTGCGCCAGGGTGCGCAAAGCGTTGGTCAGCTGCTGATTCGACAGCCGGTCGCTCTTGGTCGCCACCAGCAGGAAATCGCGGCCTGTGGCGCTCAGAAAATCGAGCAACTGGCGGTCGCTCTGCTGCGGCGGGACGTTGGCGTCCACCAGTGCCACGCACAAGGCCAGCGTCGGCCGCTCTTTGAGGTACGGTTCGATAAACGTCGGCCATTCCTTAGAAATTTCGCGCGATATCTTGGCATAGCCGTAGCCCGGAAGATCGGCGAAAATCAGCTCCGGGCGCGGTTTTCCGGGCCAGCGCACTTCGAAGAAATTGATGCTGCGCGTGCGTCCCGGCGTGGAACTCGTGCGCGCCAGCTTGGTGCCGACCAGGGAGTTAATCACGCTTGATTTGCCGACATTGGAGCGGCCGAGAAAAGCGATCTCCGGCAAGCCGGGGGCAGGGAAGTGGGCGACGTTCGTTGCCGCCGCCAGAAATCGTGCCAGAACCCTCATGCTCAAGTGTGCAATGCGCTGAGCAAAATTGGCAAGGCCCCGGGGAGTCGATTAGTGAGGATCGAAGGGCTTTTAGAGGACTTCATGAGAAGCTTGTGAGTGCCTAGCTCAATCCCAACGGCCGCTTGTTCTCGGTATCTTCCTCGCGGACGGGGAACAGCTTGTGCCAGAGATGAATTCCGCCGGCGATCACGACGCCGATACCCACGCTGATGACAAAGAAAATCCGGTAGGCCGGCAGCCAGATGAGCGTTACCGCCACAAGGACTGCCGCAGTTATCAGCGCTGCCCTGCCGCGAACGGGAATCTTGACCATACTCCCTCGATGCCCGAGCCTAGCCCTTATTGATCACAGTTTGCATCTGGGGCGGGCGGTTTGCAAGCGGCGCCTAAGCAAAGGGAGTGGCGGAATACTTGAGCGGTCGGCAGAACAGAAGTAACCACTCCTGCTCCGGCCGATCTTTATGGCCGATTCAACTTCCTTGTGCGATCGCCGATTGATTGTGTGACGCGGAAGATCGCGGCGGTCGGTCGCTGGAGGATGCTCCAGAGGGCAAGGCCGCCTGCCTCGCCCGGAAATACTTATGGACGTCATGCCGAAAACGAAATTCCCCATGCACACGCTGTTGCTCTGCTCTGACGTGCAGTTTCTTGGCATCACCCGGACCGTTCTCGGGCAGATGCAGATCACGCCGAAGATTGTGGGCGGCTGCGAAGAGGCGCAGGCTCTGATTGACGCCAACGAATTCGACGTGATCATCCTCGATTGGCGCCAGGTTGAGAACCTCGCAGATTTCTTGAACTGCATCCGCCGTTCGGCGCTGAATCCGGACTGCGCTCTGGTGGCGATCGTCCGCGACCTGCTTGATCTGCGCCAGGCCTTCGCCGCCGGAGTGCATTTCCTGATTCACAAGCCCGCGTCCGAGGTTCAAATTGAACGCTGCCTGCGCGCCGCTTACTGCGCCACAGTGGCGCGGCGGCGCAAGCAACACCGCGAACCGGTCAACGTCGTGGCCACCCTCAGCAGCCGGAGCCAGCCCTTTGCCGAAGTGATGATCGTGAATCTGACCGAAGGCGGCGCGGGCCTACGCCTACACGCCAGCGACGGTGCAGTGGGCGCGTACTTGAATCCCGGTGAAGAAGTTGACCTGCGCTTCGATCTGCCCAGCAGCACGGACACGCTCCATCCCACCGGCACAGTTGTCTGGGCGACCTCTGATCATGCCGGCATCCGCTTCACGCAAATTCCCGAGTCCGAGCGCGCTCTGCTGGAGCACTGGCTCACCGGTTGCATCGAGCGCTCGCTCGCCGAGGTCTGCGAACGGCTGCGGGCTGCCTGCGCGTAGTTGGATTCCCAGCAACATAAAGGCCCGCGCTAGCGGGCCTGTTTTTCAACTGGGAACCGGGTTGGCTTTACTGATGTGCGGTCGGAGCTTCTGCGCCGCCTGTAGTCAGAGGAGGAGCAATCGCTTGCGTGGCTTCTTCCACGCTGGCGGGCAGCGGCGATTCCAGCGCGAGTTGCAGCACCTGATCCATCGTGTCCACAAAATGCAGCTTCATCGCGCTGCGCAGATTCTCGGGGACTTCGGCCAGATCCTTCTCGTTGTCCTTGGGCAGGATTACCTCGAAGAGACCAGCCCGATGCGCGGCCAGGAGTTTTTCCTTCAAGCCGCCGATCGGCAGAACCTTGCCCCGCAGAGTGATTTCGCCGGTCATCGCCAAATCGCGGCGCACTGGAATCTTGCTGAGCGCGCTTGAAATGGCCGTAGCGATCGTAATGCCCGCCGACGGCCCGTCTTTCGGAATCGCGCCCTCGGGTACATGCACGTGCAGATCGAGGTTGCGATAGAAGTCGCGGTTCAGGCCGAGCCGGTGTGCGCGCGAGCGCACATAGGACATGGCGGCCTGCGCCGACTCCTGCATCACGTCGCCGAGCTTGCCTGTCAGTGTCAGCTTGCCTTTGCCATCCACGACCGTCGCTTCGGTGCTCAGGATCGAGCCGCCCACTTCGGTCCAGGCCAGGCCGGTGACCAGGCCGACTTCCGATTTTTCATGCGCCAGCGTGTCGCGGAACTTGATCACGCCGAGGAAGTCATTCGCGTTCTCCGCCGTGATCGTGATGGCATAGTTCGCGCCTTCCTTGACGACCTTGCGCGCCACTTTGCGGCAGACGTTGCCAATTTCGCGTTCCAGGTTGCGCACCCCAGCTTCGCGTGTGTATGAGCGGATCAGCGTGGTGATGGCCTCGTCGGTGAATTCGATGTTCTTCTCCGAGAGCCCCGCCGCCGTCATCTGCTTTTTCACCAGGAACTGCTTGGCGATTTCGATCTTCTCCTGCTCGGTGTAGCCGTGCAGGCGCAGCACTTCCATGCGGTCTTGTAGGGCCGGAGGAATCGTATGCATCACGTTGGCCGTGGCGATGAAGAAGACCTGCGACAGGTCGTACTCAACATCGAGGTAGTGATCCACAAACATGTAATTCTGCTCGGGGTCGAGCACTTCCAGCAGCGCCGCTGACGGATCGCCGCGGAAATCCATCGACATCTTGTCGACTTCATCCAGCATGAAGACTGGGTTTTTCGTTCCAGCCTTCTTCATCATCTGGATAATCTGACCCGGCAGGGCGCCGATGTAGGTGCGGCGGTGACCGCGAATCTCGGCTTCGTCGCGCACACCGCCCAGCGACATGCGCACGAACTTGCGGCCGGTGGCTTTTGCGATCGACATGCCCAGAGAAGTCTTGCCCACACCCGGAGGCCCAACGAAGCAAAGGATCGACCCTTTGGGATTCTTTACCAGCTGCCGAACGGCGAGAAACTCAAGGATGCGCTCCTTGATCTTCTCCAGCCCATAATGATCTTCGTTCAGAACTTTTTCGGCGCGGGAAATGTTGCGGATTTCCTTCGACCGCTTCTTCCAGGGCACGGCCAGTAGCCAGTCCAGATAGTTGCGCGAAACCGTCGACTCGGCTGACATGGGCGGCATGGCTTCGAGCTTCTTCAGTTCCTGCAGAGCCTTGTCCTTGACATCCTTCGGCATGCCGGCGGATTCGATTTTCTTCTTCAGTTCGTCGAACTCGCTCTTCTCGCCGCGGCCCAATTCCTTCTGGATCGCCTTAATCTTTTCGTTGAGGTAGTACTCTTTTTGCGCCTTCTCCATCTGCCGCTTCACGCGCGACTGGATGGTGCGGTCGACATTCAGCTTCTCGATTTCGATATCGAGCACGTCGGCAATGCGCGTCAGGCGCTCGGCGGGATCGAAAATCTCCAGCAGTTCCTGCTTTTCTTCGATCGAAAGTTGCAGGTTGGCCGCGATCACGTCGGTCAGCTTGGCCGGATCTTCCATCCGCACGGCTGAAATCATGGTTTCGTAATTCAGTGCCTGGCAGAGCTTCACGTACTGCTCGAACAGCGACGTGACGCGCTGCATGCTGGCTTCGATTGCCGGATTCGATTCGGTCGTGTAGCGGGCCACGCGCAGGGTGGCCTGCATGAAGCCTTCGCTGTCGGTCACTTGCAGAATCTTGCCGCGCTCAATGCCTTCGACCAAAACTTTAATGTTGCCGTCGGGCAGCTTCAGGCTCTGCACGATGTTGACGATCGTGCCCACCTGGTAAATCTCGTTGGCCTTGGGCTCGTCGATGGAGGCGTCGTGCTGCGTCGCCAGGAAAATCTTCTTGTCCGCCGCCAGCGCTTCTTCGAGGGCGCGCACGCTGGATTCGCGGCCCACCACGAACGGCGTCATCATGAAGGGAAAGATGACCACGTCCCGGATGGGCATCATGGGCAACTTTCTGGATTCGAATTTTTCCTTGGATGTAGTCACTGAGTCTCCCTGGGATGAAAGAACAGACGCGCCAACTAGAATTCTACCTTGCCAGAACGCCAAACGGCATGGCTCTTAGCGGCCATGTCCAAAGTATTTCCCCGCACCGGTAACTGTCCGGTAACCTTACCCGATCCTATCCCGCCTTTTCCATGACGGTGGCGAACGAAGCGCTGCGCTTCTCCACCATTTCGCGCGTGACTTCGAACTCTTTGACTTTCTTCTGGCTGGGCAGGTTGAACATCAGGTCGAGCATGAGCTCTTCCAGAATCATGCGCAGCCCGCGTGCTCCCACCTTCCGTGCCATGGCCTGGCGTGCAATCGCGCGCATGGCCTCATCGGCGAACTTCAGCCGCACGTTTTCGAACTCAAACAGCCGCTGATATTGCTTGACAATGGCGTTCTTCGGCCGCGTCAGGATTTCGATCAGCGCAAATTCGTCGAGGTCTTCGAGCATTCCGACCACCGGGAGGCGGCCGACAAATTCGGGAATCAGGCCGAACTTGATGAGGTCTTCCGGCTGGATTTCGCCCAGCAGCTCATAATTGCGCTTGCGCGCGAGCGAAAGATCTTCCTTCTCCGCTTCTTCGCCAGTGCGGAAGCCGAGTGACTTCTTGCCGATTCTGCGGGAGATGATTTTGTCGAGCCCCACGAACGCGCCGCCACAGATGAACAGAATGTTCGTCGTGTCGACGGGAGTGAATTCCTGATGTGGGTGCTTGCGCCCGCCCTGGGGCGGCACATTGGCAATGGTGCCTTCCAGAATCTTAAGCAGTGCCTGTTGCACGCCTTCGCCCGAAACGTCACGCGTGATCGACGGATTCTCGTCCTTACGCCCGATCTTGTCGACTTCGTCGATGTAAATGATGCCGGTCTGAGTGCGGCTGACGTCGCCGTCGGCGGCCTGCAGAAGTTTCAGGATGATGTTCTCGACGTCCTCG
>JASHPH010000363.1 GCA_030038255.1 Candidatus Sulfotelmatobacter sp.
CTTGCCCCCCGTCCAATAGAGCAGGCCCATACCCCCGTGCGTGCGGATCAGCCCATCTTCCACCGTGTCGCCGCCGGGGCCCACATGTTTCCAGCCGGTCAAATCTTTGCCATTAAAAAGTTGTTGCCAATGGTCGGGGTCGCCTTTGCAGACGTTCTGGTCGTCGTCGGCAGCGAACGAGAACACGGCCAGGCCGGCGAGCAGAAAAACGAGCAGAGAAATAAGCGCAATAAAACGTTTCATCGTGGGGATTCTCCTCGGCTTGTTATGGAGGCTTCGTTCGGGATACACCAATCTACTCGCGTCGGCTTTGGGAATCAACGTAAGAAAGCAGGAATCCGCGGGAAGGTTCTTTGCGCGCACAGGGAGACAACGACGTAGGGACTGATTCGGATCGCGAACCAGTCCCTACGTCAGGAAGTAAGAGCGGCCTAGTCGTTTTCCGCCGTCTGGCTGAAGAATCGCATGCCGGCGGCAGCTCCCGAGCTGCCTTCGGCTGCGTGCTTCTTCTGCCAGTCAGCTTCCGTCAGCACGGTGATTTCCGCCGCGCCCTTCTTCTTCAGTGACGCGTTGATTCCCGGCAGCTCCTTCTGCGCCAGCTTCTGGAAATCGTCGATCACGTCCTGCAGTTCGTGCGCCAGCGATTCACTGCGCGCCGCCTGATAATCTGCGGGCCGTCCTTCATAGCCATTAACCGCGCCGTACAGCTGGCCAAGATGTTCGCGGATGCGCTCTTCGCCCGTGATCATGCCGCCTTCCTTGGTGGCCACGATCTTCTTGCGCAGTTCGTCGCACTTGGCGGAGAGATCCTCCAACTGCTTGCGGAGCGCATCTTTCTCCGGGAGTTTGCCGGCGCGGGCGCTGGCGCCATTGCGCACGCCTTCAATCGCTTCTACGCCCCACGTCATGTGCTCGATCGTGTGGTAAACCTTCATGGTGAGATCGAACTGAGCCTTGCGATCTTCCAGCGAGAACTTCGCCCGCGGGTCGAGCGTCACGCTCAGTTGCTCGGTGTAGACGTTGTCGCCTTTGGTCATCTTCACCGTGTAAGTTCCGGGCAGAACGCGCGGACCTTGCGCCGCCTCAAACAGGGCCGTCGCCGCAGGAGGAACGGCCGGCGCCTTGATCCGCATGGACCAGGCAGCCCGATTCAGTCCACGGTGTTTGCTGCCCGGCACAGTATCGACGAGCTTGCCATTCGAATCCAGAATTTCGATCTTCAGATCGCCGAAGATATGCCGTCCCCGCTGGTAGTAGGTGATCTGAGCATCTGTCGGCCGACTCGGGCCGTGATAGCTCTCGTCTCCTTCAGGCCAGCCGGCGAACACGTCGAAGTACTGGATCGTCTTGCCCGGAATTAACGCGGCTTCCTTCGACATGAGGTCGGGAGTCAATGCACGCAGCGGCGAAATATCGTCGATAACCCAAATGCCGCGGCCATGGGTCGCCAGTACCAGGTCGCCCTCGCGTGCCTGCACAGCAATGTCGCGCACCGCTGCCGCCGGGAAATTGCTGCCTTTGTATTGCGCCCAGTGCTGCCCTCCGTCAACGGAAATCCAGAGCCCGAACTCTGTGCCCAGGAAGAGAAGATTCGGATTCACCGAGTCTTCCTTGATCACGTGTGCATAGCCGCGCGCTCCGCTTTCCCGCACGGGAAGCGCCGTCCAGGTCTTGCCGTAATCGGTGGTCTTGTAACAGTAAGGATTCATGTCGCCGAAAGTGTGACGATCGAAGGTTACATAAGCAGTCGCTTCATCGAAGCGGCTCGCCTCCACGGTCGATACCCAGGAATTCTTCCCCGGGCCACTGACGTTGCCCACGACGTTGGTCCAGCTCTTTCCTCCGTCACGAGTGATCTGTACGTTGCCATCGTCCGTGCCCACCCAGATGACCTGCCCGTTCTTTGGGGATTCCGAGATCGAGTAAATCGTGGTGTGCATTTCCGCTTCGGAATTGTCGATGGTCACGCCGCCCGATTCTTCCTGCTTCTGCTTTTCGGGATCGTTCGTTGTGAGGTCTGGAGAAATCCGATCCCAGGACTGGCCGTGATCGCGCGAGCGGAACAGGAACTGTGCGCCAATGTAAATCGTCCCCTTTTCGTTCGGGCTCATGTGAATCGGCGTGTTCCAGTTGAAGCGCAGCTTCTTCTCGCCATAGTTCGGCAGCGGCTTGATCTCGCGAGTTTCGTGCGTGTAGCGCTGCACCCGGCCGATTTCTCCGCCCTGGGCTTCCGCGTAGATGTAGTTCGGATCGGAAGTATCTTCAAACATCCAGAATCCATCGCCGCCGAACATGTTCTCCCAGCGCGAATTGGACACGCCGCCGGGGTAAGATGAATCGCCCACCCAGGAACTGTTGTCCTGCAATCCGCCATAGACGTGATAGGGATCGGAATTGTCGACGCTTACGTGGTAGAACTGCGCAACCGGCAGGTTCATCTGATGTTTCCAGCGGTTGCCGCCATCTTCGCTGCGCCACAGACCGCCGTCGTCTCCGGCAATCACAATGTTGGGATTCCTGGGATCGATCCACACATCGTGAAAATCTCCGTGCGCGGCGCTTGAAACCACGTTGAAACTCTTACCGCCGTCGGTGGAGCACAGCAGGATGAGATCCGGTTTGAAGATTTTGTTCTCGTCCTTGGGATCGACGATCAGGTTGCCGAAGTAAAACGGCCGCCACACCATGTAATTGCTGGCGTCGACCTTGGTCCAGTTCGCTCCACCGTCGTCCGAGCGGTAGAGGCCGCGGCCTTTTTCTGCCTCGATGTTGGCGTAGACCACCTGCGGCTTCGCGGGCGCGACCGCGATCGCCACGCGACCCCAGGGCCTGGGCGGCAGCCCTTTGGCGGTGCTGTCGTTGATTTCCGACCAGTGGTCGCCGCCATCAGTAGACTTGAACAGCCCGCTGCCCGGGCCGCCGGAACGGAACGTCCACCCCTGCCGGCGAAAGTCCCACATGGAAGCGTAAATCGTTTTCGGCTCCTGGCGGCTCATTGCGAGAAGAGCGCAGCCCGACGAACCGTTGGCTCCAGCCAAAACTTTCTTCCATGTCTTGCCGCCGTCGGTCGTCTTGAAAACGCCGCCCGCGTCGCTGTCATTCCACAGATGTCCCAGCGCGCAGACCAGGACGTTGTTTCCGTCATTCGGATCGACCAGAATTTTCGCGATGTGCTCGCTGTCTTTCAAACCTACGTTGGTCCAGTTCTCACCGCCATCGGTGGACTTATAAACGCCGTCGCCGATCGACACGCTGTTGCGCACCCAGGCTTCGCCGGTACCCGCCCACACGGTTTTCGAGTTCGACGGATCGATAGCCACGGCGCCGAGGGACTGCACACTTTCGCGGTCGAACACGGACTTGTAAGTTGTTCCGCCGTTGACCGACTTCCACACGCCGCCGCTGGCCGCTCCGGCAAAGACGGTGATGCGACCGTCCTGATCGACGGCATCGACGGCTGCGATGCGGCCGCTCATGGCAGCCGAACCGATATTGCGGGCCGACAGGCCGGAGATGGTGCCGGAATCGTAACGGTAGTTGCTCTGCGCGGAGACGAGCGCGGCGCAGCAGAGTATGGCGACACCAAAGCACAGGTTCAAAGTCATCCGAAAATTGCGATCGATAGCGCACGTAGTCATGACTCGCGGTCCTCTTTCCTCGTCTTCTTTTTCAATACTGTTTTCAGCACAGGATTTCTCGGCACAAGATGTCTTGCAGTCTGAAAGGCCTACTTCTTCTCGGCCTCCGGTTTGGCTCCTTGTTTCAAAGAAGCGGGCAGGGCGAAGTCGGCCTTGTCGAAAGACACGTTCACTTCAATTTTGTCGATCGTGATGGTCTGTTCCGCCGGATTCGTCCTCGATCCCATCGAGAGCGAGAAGGGATACATCACTCCGGCGACCGGCTTGTACGAGCCCATCTCCATCACGTGTTCGTGAACCGAGCCGCGGATGAACTCCTGCACCTCTTCGCGAATCTCGAGATACGTGTCGGGATCAAGATATTGGTAGACGATGTCGCCGTTCTTGAGCGTGACCTTCAGCCGCAAGGCATCATCGCCGTCGACAGTGTCGTGGCCGAGGTACTCGATGGCGTTGCCCTTCTCCTTGTAGTAGACGAGCGGGCCATCGAAGTCGGCGTCGCGCAACAGACTGCGCAGATCGTCTTCGCCGAGCAGTTCCGGGTCCTTGTGGCCCTCAAAAGGCTGGATTTGCCAGCCGGCAGTGCCGTCGTAGGCTGTAATGGCCGTCATGCCCTGCAGCGTGAAGGTCTGGCGCACCAGATTGGGGCGCTCGTTCTCCTGGCCGGCCATCGCCATGAATCCGCCGCCGACGTTGAACAGGCCGGTCGTCTTGCGGGATTTGATCGCTTTGATCTTTTCCATCCCGCCTCTGGCCTGGATGTTCTTTTCAACCAGTTCGTCGGCGGTTTGCGCGAAGGTGAAGACAGTCAGGCACGAAATGGCCACCAGCACTATCACTGCGTGACGCATGGGAGCGGACTCCTCTGTATGGAACTTGGGATTGGAATTGAGACGACAAGTACTCTACGTCTTACTGGACGTTCTTGCCAAGCCTCGGTTAGCAGATACGGCGTGATTTGTGGAAAAGTTCCCGCGGAGAAAAGTATACCGGGGGAGCGGTGAATGGAGGCCCGGATCTCGGTGGAATCGACGCCTTTAAAAACTACGAAGATTTTCGTTGACACTACGAATATTTTCGTAGTATGGTGCTCGCCATGAAATCGTCCCCGCAGAAACCGACGTCGTCCGAGCTGGAAATTCTCCGCGTCCTCTGGAGCCGCGGGCCGTCCACGGTTCGCGAAGTGCACGAGGCGCTGAGCGAGAAGAAATCTCTGGGCTACACCACCGTGCTGAAGCTGCTTCAGATCATGACCGCAAAAGGCACGGTGCGGCGAAACGAAACCCAGCGGGCGCACGTCTATCAAGCATGCCTGCCCGCGGAGCAAACCAAGCGACAAATTGCCGGCGACGTGCTGCAGCGGGTCTTCGAGGGCTCAGCCAGCCAGCTGATGATGCACGCGCTGGCCGGCCGCAAAGCTTCCGCGGACGAAATCACCGAACTGCGCCGACTGCTGGATGAGATTGAAAAGGGCGAGTATGAAAGGAGCCGCCGATGAGTCTGCAAGCGATTCCGCTATCACTGACGAACCTGCTGGCACCGGGCGTGACGTACGCCCTGGGCTGGGCTCTGCTCCATTTCCTGTGGCAGGGGACGGCGCTGGCCGCGCTGGCTGCAGCGGCCATGGCGCTGTGCCGCCGTGCCCCGGTTCGCTACCTAGTGAGCGTGAGCGCTCTCGCGTTGATGCTCGCGGCCCCGATGGCGACGGTCTTTTTCTATTCGCAGCAGTATTCCGGTGAAGCGGACACCGTGAAACCGGCTGCGGCATTTCTCGCCGACGCTCTGCCTGAGAAGTTGAAACACGTCACAGCAGCGGCACCTGTGGCCGGCTACACCAAAATCGCCGGCTTGGGTTCCCATGATACTGTGTGGCGGCAAACTGCATTCCCGTGGCTGGTGGAGGCATGGCTCGTGGGGGTGGCTTTCTTCAGCTTGCGCTCGGCCGGAGGATTCCTGCTGCTTGAGCGGGAGCGGCGCAGGCAATCGCGGGCCGTAAGTTCCCGTGTGCTCGAAGTCTGCCACGCACTCGAACACCGTCTCGGCCTTGATCGCGCCATCGCCTACTGCGAGTGCCAGTGGCTCAAGGCGCCAGCGGTGATTGGCTGGTTCCGCCCGGTCGTGTTCCTGCCCGTGACGGTTCTCAGCGGGCTTTCCGAAGAGCAACTCGAATCGATCATCGCGCATGAACTGGCTCACATTCTCCGTCTGGATGCGTTCGTCAATGTATTCCAGGTCTGTGTCGAAACGCTCCTCTTCTATCACCCCGCCGTCTGGTGGCTGAACAAGCGCATCCGCGCTGAGCGCGAGCACTGTTGCGACGAGATCGCGGTCGCGGTTTGCCGCAATGCGGTCGAGTATGCCCGCGCTCTTACCCGCCTGGAAGAATTGCGCAGCGCGCCCGTTCTCGCCATGGCCGCCAACCGCGGGCCGCTTACCGAGCGCATTGTGCGCGTGCTCGGCGTCCGGACTTTCGGCGACGGCATGCGCGGCTTCGGACTTGCCGCCAGCACTTTGTGTCTGGCTGCAGCATTGATCGCGGGAAACGTGCTGCTCGGGATCGCTCATGCCAAGCCCGCTCAGACAGTCACACTTGCGCAAGATGAACCGGCAACGATGAGCCAGGCGGCCACTCCGGTTACCAAGCCCACGCCAGCCGCGAAGCCATCGCCCGCTCATGCGCAAATAGCAGAGCAGGCTCAGGCCGGCTCGTCTTTGTCTTCTTCCTACATCGACGGACTGAAGGCCGCCGGACTAACTGATCTGACCCCCGACCAGCTCATCGCTCTCAAGATTCAGGACGTCACGCCCGAATATGTTCGGGAAATTCAAGCGCAAGGTTTGCACCCCGATGTCGAAAAGCTCATCGCCATGCGGGTGCAGAACATCTCGCCGGAATACATCCGCGAATTGCACGCCGACGGCCTCAATCCTGATCTCGACCAACTGATTGCTCTCAAGATTCAAGGCGTGGACGCAAGTTATGATCGCGGCATCAAGGACGCCGGCCTGCAGCCCAACGTCAACGAGTTGATCACCATGGAAGTCCAAGGCGTGACGCCGGAATTCGTGCGCGAACTGCGTGATGCCGGCCTCGCCCTCAGTGCTGACGACGTGATTGCGATGAAAGTGCAGGATGTCACCGCGACCTTCCTGAAAGCCATGCGCGACCTTGGCCTTCAGCCCAGCGCGAACAACCTCATCGCGATGCGCGTGCAAGATGTAACGCCCGAGTACGCACGCGACATTCAGGCGCTCGGCCTGAAGCCAACCGCCAACGAGCTGATTGCGATGCGAGTGCAGGACGTCACGCCCGCCTACATCAAAGCCCTGCAGTCCGCGGGGTTGAAGGGCGATGTAGACGACATCATCAGCGCCAAGGTGCAGGACGTGACGCCTGAGTTCATCGAGCAGGCGATCAAGCACGGATTCAAGAATCTGACGATTCAAAAGCTCATTCAGCTGCGACACCTGGGAATTCTGGAGCCCAAGGCCGAACTGTAGCCGTGAAGTCCGAAGATTTTCGCGAGCGAGATTTTCCTGCGGGAGGAGATTTATGAGAGTGCGTCGAACCCTGGCCTACTTAGTCTTCGCGTCGTGCGTTCTCTTCGGCGTGATCAAGAACCGCGCGGCTGAAGAGCACAACGGCAACTGGACGATCAACAAGTCCGACCAACCCGGTAGAGTTGAGTTTTCTCTCAGCGAGCACCATGACAGCGGCAATTCCAGCCACTCGTCCGACTGGCCCGTCAGTTCGTTTCCGGGAGTCGACTTCGCCAAACCAGGCCATCAGGACGTGCACTTCACCATCGCGCGCGACGCGGGGAAGATTGATTGCGAGGGCTTTCTGAAAGATGGCGAGGGCGCAGGAGTCTTTCATTTTGAACCGAACCCGGACTATGCCGGCAAGATGAGCTCTCTCGGCTTTACGATCAATGAGGAAAAGCAGTTCGCCATGGCGGTTCAGGATGTGAGCCTCGACTTCGCACGGGAAATGAAGAACGAGCATCTCGAGAACCTCGACGCCGATAAGCTCATCGCCTTCCGCATTTTCCGCGTGAACGCACAGTTCATTCACGACCTGCGCGCTGAAGGGCTTCCGGCTCGCGACAGCGAAAAACTGGTCGCGTTCCGCATTCACGGCGTGACTCCGCAAATGGTGCACAGCCTGCGGCAGGCCGGATATTCGCCGGACGAAGAGACGCTGGTCGCGATGAGAATTCACGGGGCCACGCCGGAGTGGATGGATCAGCTCAAGCAGCGCGGCTACGAGCACGTCGATCTCGAAAAGCTGATCGCATTTCGCATTCACGGAGTGTCGCCCGAGTTCATCGGGAAACTGCAGGGCCTGGGCTACTCCCATCCCGATCCGGATCAGCTGATTGCCATGCGAATCCACAACGTGACTCCGGAATATATCGCCGACATGCGCGCCCGCGGCATGCGCGAACTCACCATCGATCAGCTGGTCAACATGAGAATTCACGGTATCGACTAGAGAAAGTAACCGACGCGTTGTAGACTGGCTGCGGTCCTGAAAGTCCAATAGGAGATTCGTACGAAGTGGGCCTTCCTCCTATTCGAACCAGCTTCGCGGCAGGCGCTTTTCTTGGTCTCGCCGTTTTCCTGAGCAGTTGCGGCGGCAGCGGTACCGCGACCCAGCTTCCACCTCCGTCCGTGCCGGTCATCAGTAGTTTCACGGCCACTCCGGCAAGCATTGCGTTGGGACAAAGCACTACGCTGGCTTGGCAGGTGAGCAATGCAACTTCGCTGCAGCTCAGCAATGTGTCGGGAATGCTGCCGGCCTCTTCGTCTTCCATAGTGATCGTGCCTGCAACTTCCACCACCTACACGCTCACCGCTACGAACTCGGCCGGATCTGCGCAAAAAACCACAACGGTCACGGTGACGACGACGTCCACTCCGATCGCCAGCATACAAGTCAATCCCTCCGCCACGCCGGCGCCGATAGCACCGAACTTTCTAAGCATCGGCATGCAGATAGGCGATACGACCTCCATGGTGGGCACTTCATCGTCCAACGTGAATCCGATTTTTGAGCAACTGCTCAAGAACCTGACTCAATACGCTAACGCCCCTCTGCTCATTCGCGATTCGAACGACGTCGAACAAGACGTGAATGACTACGGTCAGGATCTCGGGGCTATCTCCAAAGTTGCCCAGGACCTCGGCGCGCAATTCTTCATTGGCGTGGACTTTGAGGATGACGATCTAACGACGGCAACGGGTGAAGCCCAGCAGTTGGCAGCAGCGTTCTCCGGCAGCGAGCTGCAGGGGATCGAACTGGGAGATGAACCTGACCTTTACGGCAACTCGGGTGAGCGTCCGGCGGGATGGGACTGCAGCGAGTACCTCTCGGAGTATCAGCAGTTTGCTCCCTCGCTGATCTCGGCCTCTGCCGGCGTGAAGCTATCGGCTCCGGTGTGGGCAGGGTTGAGTTCCAGCTGGATGGGCAACCTGGAATCCTTTATCTCCAGCGAAGCTTCGACCATTGCAGTCGTGACAGTTCATCACTATTCCGGAACAGCCTGCAACGGCGCGACCGAACCCGCTGATTACCTGCTGACCGAACCGGCGGTTGACGGAGACACGCAGCCGCTCACCGGACCGGTCGGCATACCGGCGTACTTGCCGGCTGCGCAACAGGCGGGAATTCCATTCCGTATCGGAGAGCTCAATTCCATCAATTGCGGCGGCCAGGTCGGAGTGAGCAACAGTTTCAGTTCCGCTTTGTGGGCGATGGATATCTCGTTCTCGTATGCCAATGTCGGCGTCAGCGGCGTCAACTTTTTCTCTCCTGGCGATCCCAACCAGGCCAACGCCTACACGCCATTTGACTTCACATTTACCGAGGGCAGCGGTGGCAACACCTACGCCGTGCGCAACATCAATCCGCTTTACTACGGGCTTCTGATGTTCGCGCAGACGGTCCAGAACAAAGCCGACCTGCTGCCGGTGTCGTTGACCACGCAGGCGAACATCAAGGCATGGGCCACGATTGACGGCACGCAAACCGTCCGTTTACTGCTTCTGAACAAAGATCAGAACGCTACTGGCGCAATCTCGGTTTCACTCGCCGGATACGGTCAAGCCACGGTAACCCGGCTGATGGCTCCCTCTTATTCGTCAACAACTGGGGTGACGCTAGGCGGACAGACGTTTGATGGCAGTACCGACGGCACCCCTCAGGGAACAGCGTATTCCGAGATCGCCCAGCCAGTAAGCAGTGTCTACACTATCGCCATACCCGCGGTCAGCGCGGCTCTGCTTACCATCCAACCCTGAGCAGGAGCAACAAGGAATCGGAAACGGTGCGGCACAGCGCAGGGACCGTGCCGCATTTTCCATCGCGCGTGGTTCCAGTCTTAACTAGTCCTTGCTAGTGCGTGAACGAGGAATTCAGGCCGGTGGTGATAATCACGTCGTCGGTTTTCGAGCCGGTGGGAGGGTTCGAAACGTAGATCGCCGTGAACTGGTTCTGCCAGCCAAACCACTTGCTGATCTTCGTGACGGTGCCCAGACTGAACGTGGCGCGATACTCGCCTGTCTGTTGAAGATCGGGATAGATGTAGAAATTCTGTGTGACGACAGTCGTCTTGCCGAGTTTTTGCGTCAACTCCTCGCCTAAGGTCAATGCCGCGAAACGATGGGTCACGCCGTAGGAAACGATCGTCGGCGGAGCCGGCGGGGTGTTCGGTTTGGTCACATTCGAATAGGTTTCGTGCGTGTAGTTGCCACCGCCCAAAACATTCAGCGTCGTCTGCGCTGTCTTTATGGCGTGGAAGCCGAAACCACCGCTGTAAACCTGCCTCAGATCCAGGGATTGCAAGGCATTGGCCATGTAATCCGCCGCGCCGAAAACGAATAGCCGCGGATTCACGTTCCGATCGTAACGGAAGCCTCCAGTCTCGAGGTTTGCAACCGTGGTTGGGCTGGCGAGATCGTTCTTCGTATCAATGGAAGTCGCGTATAGTGTGATCTTGTCCTTCAGCGTGGGATGCGCCGCGTTGAATGCCAACGCCAGGTTCTCGGTTTCGCTGTTGCCGCGCGCGAGCGAGAAGCCCACGTTGGCTCCGCCGTTCCATCCATGCCTGAGGCCGGGGTACAGCGACTTCTGATAGGCCGTTTCCTCGGCGTCGTTGCGGATGATGGTCACATCGGCCGTGGCGGCCTCGACCGTACCGGCCGTCTTGGTGGCAATCTCAATTTTGCCGTCCGTTGTAGTGACCGGGCCGACTGCAGTCTTGCCATCCTTCAGGGTGACGTGCAAGTCCTGGTCGGTTTTGATCTCCTGAATCGCCGAAAACTGAAGGGTCACGTCGCCGGCGGCGTCGGTGTGTACCACCAGCGTCTTACCGTCGGATTTCACGATCTTCCCGGTGAGGCGATCACCGTTTTCAAAGTAATTTGATCCGCCAGCAGAGCGGACGACAGTCCCAAAAACACAATTAGGGTCAACAGTTCAAACTTACGCAACACAACGACCTCCACATTGAGAGTTTTTGGAAATAAAAAGCGTTGGAATCCCCAGGGCTATTTGTGGAACGGAAAATGAAACAGCGACGAAGCGGCGGAGTCGCTACCAGAGGATACTGCCCGCATGGTCCCAGAAGGGACCAGCTCAGCCCTTGGTTTCGGTATTCTTGCTCTGCTCGCTCGAAGACGGCGACGC
Source organism: Candidatus Sulfotelmatobacter sp. (assembly GCA_030038255.1). Lineage (GTDB taxonomy): Bacteria > Acidobacteriota > Terriglobia > Terriglobales > Acidobacteriaceae > Sulfotelmatobacter. The sequence goes on from JASHPH010000363.1 coordinate 11,329, forward strand.
GCCTTCTTTCATGCCTTCTTTGAGGGCACGAATCCCCTCGCCCAGGCCTTTTCCGAGTTCAGGCAGTTTCTTGGGGCCGAACACCAGCAAGGCGATAAAGAAAATCACCAGCAGGTGCATCGGTTGAAATAGACCTTCAAACATTGAGCCTCCAGGTCACTCACTACTTAGAAATCATACGCTATCGACCGACCCGGGCAAAGCGGAGCGCTTGACCGGCCCCTCCATAGCTGTTGCGACCTTTTTATCGGGTTTCTGGCAAACCCTCGGTGAAGCTCTGCACGGAGGGTTGTGATTTGAATCACAGCCGAGATGCCTTGCCCCGCGCCCCATTTTGAGCATTCGATTACGAATTCAGTTACCTCGGTGACCTTACCGCTGTCTTCCTCGGCGGGCTAATGTCTGTGGAGGGGTTTCTGCAGGGAATTTCCCTCAAAAGCCGC
>JASHPH010000364.1 GCA_030038255.1 Candidatus Sulfotelmatobacter sp.
AGTGCGCGAACTGGCTGGCTTCACTTTGCCTTGGGTGGTCATCGGCTCGGGTCACCCAACGATCAACCTCTTTATGACCAAAGACGGCTGGGTCATGCTGCCGACTCAGTTTCCTTCTCCAGTCCCACTCACGAAACCGTAGACGCTTCGTCCCCGTCCAGATGTGACCGGGTAAGCTGTCAATAAATTCCAAACTCAAACCTGGTTGCAGAGTCCGCCGCCGATTCCTGATCAATGACGGGCCATTCGGAAGCCAGCTCGTTGCCAGGTCAGTGCATCGACCGATCTTCCGGCTCACCGCTTCTCCCGCTGGTCCGGATTCGAGGAGAAAAACTGCGCAAGCCGCCCGCACCCTAAGACGAGTTCTCGGGATGGTCAAAAAAGTGGGGCCTCACTTTCGACCCATCAACAGCCAAAGCGGATCGAACATCACGGATACCGCCGCAGTGATTAAAAAGACCGCGAATAACAGGGGTTTGCGGCTATTCGGGAAATTTCGGGCGTGCTCGCTCCAAACACGCTTTAGGGCCAGGTCGCGTCTGCGCCATGTGCCCAACCCTCCTGGCGTTTTCCAATAGTTGCGAAGCAGAAGTTGGTCTTCGGAATTCAACAAGGGTAAAGCCTCGCGGACGATTAAGACAAAAGTCAGAATTGCCAGGAGAAACAAGGCGAGGCTCACTGCATAAAAGAAAATCTCCACACGGCTATTCTAAGCCAATCCCTGGCCAAGGTTTTGACTGGCGCGGCGTTCGGAAGCCAGCGTTGACTTGCCTTGCACCCGCAACCTAACATTGCGCCACTATGGCCGGTTCGCCCTCACTCATCGGCCAAACCGTCTCCCACTACCGCATCCTTGCGAGACTCGGCGGCGGAGGAATGGGTGTTGTTTACAAGGCTCAGGACACCCGCCTCGATCGCTTTGTGGCCCTCAAATTCCTGCCCGACGAACTGGCCCACGACCAGCAGGCGCTCGAACGGTTTCGCCGCGAGGCCAAAGCCGCTTCCGCTTTGAACCATCCGAATATCTGCACGATTCACGACATCGGCGAAGAGAACGGCCGCGCATTTATCGCCATGGAGTTCCTGGAAGGGCAAACGCTCAAGCATCGCATCGCCGGCAGGCCCATGGATCTGGAGCTGCTGCTCAGCTTAAGCCTGGAGATTGCCGACGCGCTGGACGCGGCGCACGCCAAGGGCATCGTGCATCGCGACATTAAGCCGGCCAATCTCTTCGTCACCGACCGCGGCCACGCCAAGATTCTGGATTTCGGCCTCGCTGCCGTCGTGCCTCCTCCTGGTTCATCAAGCGCGATCCCCGCGGAGAATTCACCAACGATGTCGATTGGCGAAGAGCACCTGACGAGCCCTGGCGCCACCCTCGGCACCGTCGCCTACATGTCTCCCGAGCAGGCCGCAGGCAAGGAGCTGGACGCCCGCACGGACCTGTTCTCGTTCGGCGTCGTGCTCTACGAGATGGCGACAGGTGCGCTTCCGTTTCGTGGCGAGACTACAGCGCTCATCTTCAAAGCGATTCTGGTTGCTGACCCGGTTCCCGCCGTGCGCCTGAATCCCGACTTGCCCCCCGAGCTCGAGCGCATCACCCGCAAAGCGCTCGAAAAGGACCGCGAGGTCCGCTACCAGCACGCCACAGACATGCGGGCCGACCTCAAGCGGCTCAAGCGCGAAACCGAATCCGGCCAGTCCGGCGTCCAGGCAGTCGCCGACGCTGACCCGACCGGCCGTCGACGCGCCGCGCACGCCGCTCCGAGCCGCGCTCCGGCAATCCTTGCAGCCGCTGTCCTGGTGGTGCTTCTGGCCGGTGCTGCGGTTCTTTTCCTGCGGCGTGCGCCGGCGAAAATCGATTCCATTGCCGTCCTCCCTTTCTTGAACGTTACCGCCGACCCCAACACCGAATATCTCTCCGACGGTCTCACCGAAAACCTGATCAGCAGCCTTTCGCAGATTCCCGATCTAGCCGTCCGTCCGCGCAGCTCCGTCAATCGTTACAAGGGCAAGGATCCCGACGCGCAGCTTGTGGCCAAGGATCTGAATGTGGCCGCGGTGGTCAGTGGGCGTGTGACTTCCCGTGCCGATTCGCTGGTCATCGCCGTCGAACTGACCGACGCGCGAAATGATCGCAACCTCTGGAGCCACCAGTACGACCGCAAAATGTCCGACCTCCTCACGGTCCAGCGTGAAATCTCCGACGAAGTCTCTGCCCGCCTCAGCGAAAAGCTGGAGGGGGCAGAAGCGAAACATCCTGCACCCCTCGTCGCCCTGGGCGGCACGGCAGATCCCGAGGCCTACCAGCTCTATCTAAAAGGCCGCTTTTACTGGGAAAAGCGCACTGCCGACGCACTCTACAAATCCCGCGATCTCTTCACCCAGGCCATCGCCAGGGATCCGGACTACGCTATGGCCTACGTTGGTCTGGCCGACTACTGGTATGTGGTTCCGGACTACGCTCCTGTTCCCATCAGCGAAGCGTTGCCCAACGAAAAGGCCGCCGCAGAGAAGGCAATCTCTTTGGCCCCGCAGCTCGCCGAGGCACATCTCGCGCTAGCCACGTATTACTGCGACGACTGGGACTGGGCTGCGGCCGACCGCGAATTTCAAAAGACTTTGGAACTGAATCCCAAACTCTCGAACGCCCATCACTGGTATGGTTACTTCCTCACCCAACGCGGCCGCCACCAGGAGGCCGTCGCCCAGATCCAGCGCGCCATTGAGCTGGAGCCTCTTAATGTGAAGTACAACGTCGATCTCGCGCTCGCATTGATCGGCGCGCGAAGGTTAGACGAGGCCGTCGCGCAACTCCAGAAGACGCTCGAGATGGATCCAAACTTTTCAAATGCCCATGTCCTCCTGGCTCATGCGTATTTCTATAGCGGACGATACGACTTGTGGCTGGCGGAATCGAAAAAGGCGGGATCTGTGAGTGGCGCTGCGAGCTGGCTTGCGCCCACCGAAGCTGAGGCCCAGGCCTACCCCAATGGCGGCATGCTAGCGGTTGTCCGCCGCGAGCTTAATGACTTTCTCAAGCAGAAGTCTGGGGGCACCTACGTCGATCCGATGTCGATTGCCCTCTGCTATGCCACGCTGAAGGATGAAGACCAGACCCTCCGCTGGCTCGAGGCAGCCCTTGCAGAACACTCCAACGGGCTCGCGGACTTTGGGGATCAGCCCCCGCTCGACTTCGTCCGCTCCGATCCTCGCTTCCGCGCCATCCGCGCCAAAATGGGCTTCCCAGACTAAGTGATTCGCTTTCTGGCTTCTTTCGGCCGCGCCTTGCCGAAAGCTTCGTACGGAGGAGCGGCGCTTACTCGTTTTCGCGCCGCCACGGATTCGACAGCCGGTAACGGCTTGGTTAGAACGGATACTGCCGCCGTCCCATCTGGATCGTCACCCACTTCACTTCGGTCATCTCTTCGAGTGACCACCGGCCGCCTTCGCGCCCGCTCCCGGAATCCTTCACCCCGCCGAACGGCACGATTCCTTCGTCGTGCACCGTCGGGCCGTTCAGGTGCACCATGCCGGCTTCCAGTTCCATCGCGAATTTCATGGCCAGTTGCATGTTGTTCGTCAGCACGGCCGACGAAAGTCCGTAGGTCGAGTTGTTCGCCAGCGCCAGCGCGTGCTCCGCGTCGCTCGCCCGGCTCACCGCCGCCACCGGCCCGAACAGCTCGTCGCGGAACGCGGCCATTTCCGGCGTCACGTCGGCAATCACCGTCGGATAGTAGAAGTTGCCTTCGTATTTTCCGCCCGTCAGCAGCCGCGCTCCCTTCGCCACCGCTTCCTTTATTTTTCGGTCGATCATCGGGCACTGCGACGAACGGATCAGCGGCCCGATCACCGTGTGCGGATCGCGCGGGTCCCCCACCTTCATCATCTCCGCCTTCTTCACGAACCGCTCCAGGAACGTTTCGTAAATCGGCGCCTCCACGATGATCCGCGACCCCGCCATGCAGATTTGGCCCTGATGGATGAACAGCCCGAAGCAGGC
>JASHPH010000031.1 GCA_030038255.1 Candidatus Sulfotelmatobacter sp.
GGGGCGGCGATATGTACTTCATAGCCTTCTTCTCTGAGGCGTTGGTACGGATACATGACCTCCAGAGACTCTGCAGCATCTCCCGTCAAAATTAGAACCTTCGGAACGGTCACGATGCTCCTCCTGAAATCCCAAGTTTAAGTACTGGCTCGGACACTCCATGTTAACTTAGCGTCGTAAACGACGTAAAAATGGGAATGTACGTTTAGACCGGTTGTTCGCAAGTACGTTATGGCGAGTGATAACGCCAGAATCCTCGTGATCGGCGCCGGGGTGAACGGCTCCGTCTGCGCCGAGCGCCTATTCGAGCGCGGCGTAGACGTCACTGTGCTGGCGCGCGGCAAGCGGCTCGCTGAGGTTGAGAGTAACGGGATCGTCATCGAGAACCCGTTCAGCCAAAAGCGAAGGGTCGCCAAGGTCCGGGCCATCGGTGAACTGGCGCCCGGGGACACCTACGACTACATCCTCGTCGTCGTGCGCCGCAACCAAGTTGCCGATCTGCTGCCGACGCTGGCTGCCAACACTTCGCCCAACGTCGTCTTTATGAACAACAATCTCAACGGCCCCGCGGAGATCGTTGCAGCCTTGGGTTCCGAGCGGCCGATGCTCGGTTTTGTCTTTGCGGGAGGCAAGCGCGAAGGGGAGGTTATCCGGGCGATCGGCCCATTCGATCATTCGCTGATGCTGACGCCCTTCGGCGAAATCGACGGAAAGGTCACTCCGCGGTTGAAGAGGTTGGTTGAGCTCCTCAATCGGGCCGGCCTCAGGTCGAAGGTATCAACCAACATTGTCGATTACCTCGCCACGCATGCCGCTGGTGTGGCAGCGATAACGCCGCTGGCGGTGAAGTACCGGAACGATCTCAAGGCGGCGGCCCGTTCACCCGGCGACCTGAAGCTGGCTGCCGCGGCCATGCGCGAGACCATTCCGGTGCTGAAGGCGCTGGGGCACAAGATCGTGCCCGCCAGCCAGCAGGTCCTCGCCATCACTCCGGTATTCGTGTTGGCATGGTTGCTTCGACTGTTTTGCAATTCCAAGTTCGGCGAAGTCGGTGCCGCCTGGCACGCGCAGCAGGCGCCGGACGAACTGCTGGCGCTTGCCGATGATCTCCGTACGGCGGTGATGCGCTCTGGCGTTCCGGCGCCGGCCATCAGAAAAGTGTTAGACATGAAGTAATGCCGGGGCGGGACCCTGGCGTTGTTACACGGAACTTGCGGGCATCAACTGGAGAATCAATCTGCGAATTGCCTCAGGTTCATGTTCTCCGGCAGAACCCGCCAAAGTATACGATCGTTCAAAGCCGTTCGTTCCTTCCACCCGCATCTCCCAATTCTCGGTCGCGCGCGATCCAGCAATGGACACTCGCCAGTCGCCGCGTCGGTCGGCAAATGCGTGGTCGATGTGTGCAGTGATCTCTTTGGACAGTTGAGCATCACCGAGATTCTGCAGTTCGATTGTCACTCCCATTCCACTGCATTTTATTGCTGAGAGTACTGCCCGTCGGTGGTGCAAACCGGTTAACGCCAAGCTGGACGGGTTTGCGAGAGAATCGTGAACAGGCTTATTCACAATTCATGTTGAAAACCGGGGGAAAGCAACGAAGAAGATGAGGGCAGTTGACGTAATCCGTGCGGTCTTGAAAATAGCAGATCGCTTATACGGGATCGCCAGCGCCGAAAATGGTAAAGGCTGCGACATTGGTTATGCTCCAGCCGTCTGCTCCTGCGAGGGAGCCAACAGCGTGGATGCACGTACCGTCGCAGCCCTTGATGCGATCACCGCTTTCGCGGTTCCAAACCCCAGCTTCTCCTCGCAGAAGTCAGCTGGTTTTTTCGGGTCTGGTTGCTCTTCAGGTTGCCCTGAGGAGCAGATCACTCAGCCTACTTCGGACTGACAAGGTTTACTTCGCCAATCCTTTCAGCCGTCGACGGGGAACAAACTAAACAGTTGCTTTATCGATGTCAACGCAATTCTCGGCGTAAAAACAAAATATCTGTGAATGGAAATGTGGAAAACGCGGTCTGATTTCGCCTATTTGCCGCGACGGGCTGTTTTCCATTTCGCCCAGCGCGCACGCTGGGCGGCAGCGATCCGTTTGCGAGCCGCTGCTGACATGGTCCTTCGTTTCGCGCCCGAAATCTGCGTACGGCCCCGTCTTCCGTCGGTTCCACGTACTCCGGCGAGTCCGGTCAGTGCTTTCAAGGCTTCGTCCAGCTGTTCGATTCTCCTCTGCGCTTGATCCCGTTCCTTCCTTAACTGCCGGACGACATTGGTCAGGTTCGACATTGATTCTCCTCGGGCTGGAATTGTAGCAGGCCAGAAATAGTCGGCTCCGGCGCTTCCGCGATTAGTTCCCGTTTGTTTTCCATTTCACAGCAAATTAGAGGAATGCCATGAGACTTCGCACGAATGAACTATGCCCGATCCACAGATCGCTTTCTTGTTGTGGCCGCGAACTTATTCCCAAGCCAAAGCTGGTACGAGTAGGAATTCAGAGGATTGAAGATCCGCATCATCCTCGAGGATATCGGGAATTGCGGTCACCGCCCGAGATGCGGAAACTGCTGAACCGCAAGATCCGACAACAGGGCGGGATATGCGCGATCTGCCACGAAGAGTTCACCGATTACAACGACATAGTGCCTTATGCCGACATCGGCATAAGGGACGAAATGCCGACTTTGGGAATATGCCGACAACCTCGCACACAAGGTCCAAACAGGCGGTCCGCGACCGAACGATGTCGGCATATTCAGAGTGCCTCAAGGAACGCACAGAGCGTGTCGGGTGGTCTGAAACGGCCGGGGCTGGTGTTTACCGGCGCCGTCCTTGCGAGCGCCCTTTCCTTCATTGCGAGGTCGGCATGAAGATAGATCTGTGTGGTTTCCATCTGCTCATGACCGAGCCATAGGGCGATGATCGATAGATCGATTCCTGCACGTAAGAGCCTCATCGCGGCAGTATGTCGCAGTACGTGAAGCGTAATCCTCTTTTCTCGTAATGACGGGCACTGGTGACCGGCTTTTTCAACGCAACCTGCGAGCCTATGTTCGAGGGCATCACGGCTGAGCATCCGTCCCGAGCGTGTAGTAAAAACCCACTCTCGCGTCTGATTACGAGCTTCGGAGAACCAACTCCGGAGCAGTGCCACCACTGGCGCGGTGAGCGGAGTGATCCGCTGCTTCCGGCCTTTTCCTAAGCAGCTAATGTGCGGTCCGACGCCTAGGTGAACATCACCGGTCCGCAAACCAATGAGTTCCGATGCGCGAAGCCCGGTCTGTACTGTCGTCGCGATCAGCGTGTGGTCGCGTCGGCCGACCCACGTGGTTCGGTCCGGCGCTGAGAGCAAAGCAGCGACTTCTGCATCTGTGAGAAAACTCACGAGGCGGCGCTCGAATCGTTTTGGTGGAATCGCAAGTACTCGCTGGATAACTTCCGCATGCTCTGGATGACGAAGAGCCGCGTAGCGAAACAGTGACCGAATTGCAGTGAGTCGGGCATTGCGTGTGCGCACGCTATTCCCGCACTCGTGTTCACGGTGATCAAGAAACGCGCTGATCAGTGCGGAATCTAGATCGCTCACTTCCAGCTTCGCCGGTTGCGTCTTTCGCCGTTCGGCCGCAAAGCGTACGAGCAACTTCATCGTATCGCGGTACGAGGCCAAAGTATGGCTGCTTGCTTGCCGCTGACGAACAAGACGATCCGTGAAAAACGCCTGCAAGGTTGGGGCGAGTGAACTCATAGGCCACCTCCGAGATGTCTCTGGAGGCGATGAGCAGCTAATTGCATTAACTCGGGGGCAGCCGACAAATACCAATATGTGGCCTTCGGGTTCACCTGGCCGAGATAGGTCGATAGAACCGCAAGCCGTGCTTCTGCATTTTCCCCGTGGCGATATGCGTCAAGCATGGTTTGTACTGCGAATCGATGGCGAAGATCATGGATCCTGGGGCGGCATGCTCCGGATCGCTGCCTGAGTCCTGCACGCTGTACCAATACTTGGAACGTCCACTGAACATTCGCGTATGACAACCGCGTGCCCGTATTCGAAACAAAAACTGCGGGGACACTTGCGGCCACATGTGGACGGTCGTGATGGCGGAGATAGCGAAGCAGGGCCTTCACACTACTCTGATGGACCGGCAGTTCCCGCGACTTGCCGAATTTCGACATACGAATGGTCAACACGCCTTGTCCCACGTCTATGTCCCTACGATCGAGTGTTAGAGCTTCACCCACGCGCATCCCGGTAGCTGCCAGCAATCCGATCAACGTCTGGAACGTCAGGACGCGATAACCCTTTCGCAAGCTCGACGCGGCCGAAATCAACGCAGCCAGTTCGTCTTCGGAGTAAAGATAAGGTGTTGCGCGACACCGTTGCCACGGCAACAGATCTACTGGTGGCACTTCGGTCGCAGGGTCGATCGTGTGCAGGTGAGAAGCAAAACCACGCACAATTGAAAGCCTCTTCGCCAACCAGTTTCGATGACCGTGAACCGGCAGGGTCGCCCACGCGAGCATTGTGGAGGTGCGCAGATGATCTTCTCCTCGGTCCTCAACGTATCTGACGAATTGCAGGAGTAGTCCCTCGGCTCTACCTAACTTGAATCCGAGCGAACGGCGGACTGCCAAGTAATCAACAAGCGCTTGCTGTAGCGGGCTCATGCTGCACCTCCCAGCCACGGACGCGCGATGCTTCGTAATGCGTCTCGATCGACCTTGGCATAGACCGCTGTAGTTGAAATATGGCGATGGCGCAGAAGCTGGCCAATCTCAGGCAATGACGACCCGACACGAAGTAGTTGGCTAGCCAGTGTGTGGCGCAGTAGATGTGCGCGGATGTCGCCGAGGCCTGCGCGACGAGCCGCCGCGACAACAATCCCGCTCACCCCGACTCCGCTAAGCGCGCGGTGAGGTGCTCTGATACGCACGAATACACTACGATCTGCTGCCGTCGTGGGGCGGCCCTGGCGTAAATAAGCGACCACTGCTTCACCGACATCTTGCGGGCAAGGTAGAGGCTCAATCTGGTTGCCCTTGCCTCGAATGAGGATCGTGCCAGCACGCCAGTCGATATCATCGAGGCGAAGCGCTGCGAGTTCGCTGGCTCGCAACCCAAGGCGAACCAGCATCGTCAAAATGGCAAAATCTCGGCGCCCCATTCGCGTGCGCCGATCACACGCTTCCAACAGTGCCTGAACCTCCCGAGGTTGTAGGGTCTTGGGCAGCGCAGCCAACCGCCAACCAGCCACCGCAGGAACAGCCGCTGTCAACTGCTCCTTGATCAAACCGTTGGCATAGAGATATCCAAGAAATGATCGCAAAGCAGTCACCGTCGTGCGTGCGACGCTTCGCGATTGACTCGGAGTGCGAGCGACCACGAACGCGGTCACTCGAGCCGCGTTCAGAGACTCCCAATTGATCTTGGCTCCATCACGTGAGAGTTCGCTCAGCAGGAATGGACGAACGGCATTGATGTAGTTATGGATGGTCAACCGTGCAAGGCCGCGCTCGTGGACAAGGTAATCGCGATACCGGTCAATGGCGAGATCTACGGGCCCACGGCTGATAAGCGTGGATGCCGAGAGTGCTATGCCTTCGGCTCTTAGATAGCTCAGCATTGGTAGCATTGCTTTCAGGCTCACGCAGTTGGAGTACCCAACGTGGCGCCGGAACTGGAAGAATCGCTCCAAGTCGTTCTGGCGGAAAGTGTGCACATCAAGGCCTTCACCGAGGAGCCAGCGACTCAAATGCGCCATAAGCTGGAGCTGGTTGGCCGCGGAGTCCGGTGTGTAGCCCAGTTCAAGAAGTGAGTGCAAAAATCCTTCTCTAAAAGCTGCAAAGGGACCGGATACGAATACCCGGGACGGATCATTCATCTGGAACCTCCTTTCAGGTTCAGAAGGAGTTTCCTCTCTGTCAGCTCGTCAGGACTATGCCGACTTCAAACTCATGAGGTGTGAGCGGGCGTTGACGACAACCGATCTAGTCGGCATATTCCCAAAGTCGGCATTTCGTGCCCGACCACAGAAACCCGAAAGGAATGGGTGGTGCTTGGCGCGATGACCATCCGGACAACATTCAAGCGACGCATTACTGGTGTAACGACGACAAGGGATCGGCGAGGATGGACGGCTGACCGCCGATTATCCGGCCAAGAGAGTCCGTCTTCTCCGGATTGCCAAGTGTTCAATGGCTTGCCGAGGCTGTGGTTTTTCGGTGTGTCGCAAAAGGTGTCGTAATCCTTTCCGTTACGCTGCTGCTTCAGTGCTTACCGGCCGGTAATCGAGCGCGGGCACGTTATGCGCAAGATGAAGGCGTACTCGATGCCCGACCTTGTCAGGATGGCGGCGCAGCTCGGGCCCGTGGTGGCGCCACCAAAAGCTTGCGGGCGAAGTCCTGCTTTGAAGACGCCAATACCATAGTCTAATTGTCCGAATCCGGTGGTCATGTTCTAATTCGGCCATCTTATCCGGCTCGATCGGAAATCCGAGCAATAACCTACAAAAGGAGCACACCATGGCGCAAACGACTGCCACACCACCAGCCAACCAGCAAGCAGTTGATAGAACTGCAATTCGTCCGTTCGCCAAGGTGAACTTTCCAGAAGCGGATCTCACCGAATTGCGCACGCGCATTAACGCAACGAGATGGCCCGAGAAGGAGACGGTCACCGATGTAACCCAAGGCGTGCAACTCGCAACAATCCAAGCGCTCGCGCAGTATTGGGGCGCGGAATACGACTGGCGCAAAATCGAAGCGAAACTTAATGCCTTGCCGCAGTTCATTACCGAGATCGACGGGCTGGATATTCATTTCATTCACGTTCGGTCAAAACATGAAAATGCGTTGCCGCTTATCGTCACTCACGGGTGGCCCGGCTCCGCCACGCCGGAGGAAAAAGCGGCTGCCGCAGAGGGCACCTTTGCTTACTGCGGCAGGTACGAGATCGACATTAAGCAAGAGCGGATTGTCCATCTGCCGGAAGTGGCTACCGACCCCGGATACGTGGGATCGCGGCAGATCCGGCCTTATCGCTTTGAAGGCAACCGTCTGATCCTCAGCGATGTTGAGAAGGACAACCCCTCCGTTGCACGCTGGAAAATTGTGTGGGAGAAGGTGCAGTAGGGTCATGCAGCCGACCTTCTCCCTCTGGCGTCGCCATGTTCTATGGCTGCACCGTAGACATAGAATCTTCCACGCTCGCTCTCGAGTCGTGGTGTCCCCTAGAAGCCTCGAAAACCTCTCCGCCGAGATCAGGCGAGGTCGAAGCGATCGAGGTTCATCACTTTGGTCCACGCTGCCACGAAGTCCTTCACAAACTTCTGTTTGGAGTCCGCGCAGGCATAGACTTCTGCAATTGCTCGCAGCTGCGAGTTCGAACCGAAGATCAGATCGACACGAGTGCCGGTCCACTTGACCTGGTGGGTCTTCCGGTCGCGCCCTTCGTACACGCCTCCCGAGCCATTCCCCGAGGGATGCCATTCGGTATGCATGTCGAGCAGGTTGACGAAGAAGTCATTCGTCAGCGTCTCAGGTTGCTTGGTGAAGACGCCGTGTTTCGAGTTCCCGACATTCGCGCCCAGCACGCGTAGGCCGCCGATGAGAACGGTCATCTCAGGCGCGGTCAGCGTGAGCAATTGCGCCCGATCGACCAAGTGCTCCTCCGCCGACATGTGCCCATTGCTGCTGAGATAGTTACGGAACCCGTCAGCCTTGGGTTCTAGCGGAGCGAACGATTCGACGTCGGTCTGCTTCTGCGACGCATCCATGCGCCCCGGCGTAAAGGGAACTTCCACCTTGTGCCCGGCCCTCTTCGCAGCTTCCTCGACCGCTGCAGAGCCGCCTAGCACGATCAGATCGGCGAGCGAGACTTTCTTGCCCTTACTGCCATTGGTCTGCGAGCTGTTGAACTCTTTCTGGATCGTTTCGAGCTTCTTCAGCGCTTTCGCCAGTTGAGCCGGCTGGTTTACTTCCCAGTCCTTCTGCGGAGCCAGGCGGATACGCGCCCCGTTCGCTCCACCGCGCTTGTCGGAGCCGCGGAAGGTCGATGCCGACGCCCAGGCTGTCGAGACCAGTTGGGAGATCGACAGTCCGGATTTGAGGATCTTTGCCTTCAGAGCGGCAATGTCCTTCTCCCCAATGAGTTTGTGATCCACAGCGGGGATTGGGTCTTGCCAAGGCAGCGTCTCTTTGGGCACGAGCGGGCCGAGATAACGGACGATTGGGCCCATGTCGCGGTGCGTGAGTTTGAACCAGGCCCGGGCAAACGCGTCTGCGAACTGATCCGGATGCTCGTAGAAGCGCCGCGAGATCTTTTCGTAAGCTGGGTCGAACCGCAAGGAAAGGTCCGTGGTCAGCATGGATGGCGCGTGATGCTTGGACGGATCCTGCGCGTCCGGCACCGTACCGGCGCCTGCGTTGTTCTTCGGTTTCCACTGATGCGCACCCGCCGGGCTCTTAGTCAGTTCCCATTCGTACTCGAACAGGTTATGGAAGAAGTTGTTGCTCCACTTCGTCGGCGTCGTGGTCCAGATGACTTCCAGGCCGCTGCCGATGGTATCGTCACCGCTGCCAGTGCCGTAAGTATTGTGCCAGCCCAGGCCTTGCTCTTCGATGGGGGCGGCTTCTGGCTCGGGGCCGACGTAGCGGCTCGGATCGGCAGCGCCGTGGGTTTTGCCGAAGGTGTGACCGCCGGCAATGAGCGCAACGGTTTCTTCGTCGTTCATTGCCATACGGCGGAAGGTTTCGCGAATATCCCTGGCCGCCGCGACGGGATCCGGATTGCCGTTCGGACCTTCCGGATTCACGTAGATCAGTCCCATTTGCACGGCACCGAGCGGATTCTGGAGATCGCGGTCTCCCGTGTAGCGCTCGTCTGCCAGCCACTTGCCTTCGGGGCCCCAGTAGACGTCCTCTTCGGGCTCCCAGGTGTCCGCTCGCCCGCCGCCAAAACCGAACGTCTTGAAACCCATCGACTCGAGGGCGACGTTGCCGGCGAGAATCATAAGGTCGGCCCAGGAGATCTTCCGGCCATATTTCTGCTTGATCGGCCAGAGCAGCCGGCGCGCCTTGTCGAGGTTCACGTTGTCGGGCCAACTATTGAGAGGAGCAAAGCGCTGCTGACCGGCTCCAGCGCCGCCGCGGCCGTCGCCGATGCGGTACGTGCCGGCGCTGTGCCACGCCATGCGGATAAATAGCCCGCCGTAGTGGCCAAAGTCGGCCGGCCACCAAGGCTGCGAGTCCGTCATCAAGGCATGAAGGTCCTTGATCACGGCATTCAGGTCGAGACTCTTGAATTCCTTGGCATAGTCGAACTTCTCGCCCATCGGATTGGACAGGTTGGAGTGCTGGTGGAGAATCTGAAGGTTCAGCTGGTTGGGCCACCAGTCACGGTTCGTGTGTGCGGTGGCTACGCTCGTGAATGGGCACTTGGCTTCGGTTGACGCGTTTTGTTCCTGCTTGGCGACTTGTGTTGCCATAAGTTCATCCTCCTCACTTACTCAAAAAAACTGCAATCAAGACCATTCCGGCTTGCCGATTTGGACAAAGTCACAGGCCGCATGTTGCCACCTCGCGACTTCTTCTCCGACGTCCACACGTTACGAAACCTAACGGAAAGTGCGGCGCGGAGCGCACTTCGTGCAGAGTCCCCGGAGAATGAGCTGGCATTCGCGAACAATTCGCTTACCGAGCGAACGAGAGGCAGGCTTGGGCACGTCGTACCAATCCACGTCCTCAACATTGCCGCAGCGGTCGCAGATGAAATGGTGGTGCCGCATGCCGATCACATCGAATCGCCCTGCACGGCCTTCGACGGCCACTTCACGCACCAGACCCGCTCTCACCAGGTCCCGCAGGTTGTTATAAGTTGTGGCCCTGGAAGAGAGAGGATCCACGCAATTCACGGCGTCGAAGATTTCCGCGGCCGTGGGATGCCCCTTGTGGTCCATCAGGAATGCCATCACGGCGTAGCGCTGCGCAGTACATCGCAACCCGGCGTCCTCTAAAGACCGTTTGATCGCATCGGCGTCCATAAAACCCTTTAGACTATATCTAATTTAATATGTTGTCTAGATGTGAGCTTGTCCGGGACCACGAAGTTCCCGAGTGAAGTTCACGACATAAGAATGAAACCGAGTATGCGCTCCGAGTCCCAACCGACAAAACCAGAACTCAATATGATAGGTCCCCGCTCGGATGCATCGCAACCGACTGGGCGACGCGCAATTGGATCGTGCAATCGCAAACAAGACGCCTTTCAAAGGAAGCCACTCTTCTACGCAAGCGCTGGGTAGTGATGCTGCATCACTACCCAGCGCTGTTCTTACTTGACTTGGAAGCCCCGCCTAAATTTCCCCTTGTCAGTTCGCGTCGCTTGAATGGTATTCTGTCATGTGAATCCTCTCCGGCTCGATCTTCGCCGTTATGTCTGTGAACGGATCGCTCCGTCCGGACTCTGATCCTGTCTAAATCTCACGCTTCCGAGCCGGCGATCCGGCTCCTTCCTGCGACCACTCCTGGTTCCTTGCGGCAGAGCGCGCACGGATGCGCGACTCTCCGACGTCCCTGGAGAATAAACGAGATCTTACGAAAGGACTTCTTATGAAACTCATGGTGATCGGTGCGGGCATGATGGGATCGGCGGCGGCATTCGATATGGCGCGCACGCCGGCCGTGGATGCGGTTACGCTGGCCGATAGCGACGTGAAGCGGGCGCGCGAGGTGGCGGCGCGGGTGAATCGCATGACCGGGGGAAAGAAGGTCCGGGCGCTCGCGCTCGATGCCAGCGACGAAAAAGCGGCAGCCCGCTTGATGCGCGGGCATGACGCCGCGCTTTCGGCCGTCCCCTATTTTCTCAACCTCGGTCTGGCGAAAGCTGCGATCGAAGCGCGGTGTCACTTTGCCGATCTGGGCGGAAACAATACCGTGGTGCGGCAGGAATTGGCGCTGGCGAAGAAGGCGGAGAAGCACGGAGTCGCACTGGCGCCCGATTGCGGCCTTTCCCCGGGTATGGCGTCGATTTTGGGCGGGGAACTCGTCCGGCGCTTGGGCGGCCACGCAGATGCGCTGCGGCTCTACGTTGGTGGTTTGCCGGAGCAGCCCACGCCTCCATTTCATTATCAGCTTGTATTCTCCGTCGAGGGGCTGATCAACGAATACGTCGAGCCGGCGCGCATCCTGCGCAAAGGCAAGCTGACTACGATTGATCCGCTGACCGAGCCGGAAGATTTCTACATGCCGGGATTTCCGCCGCTGATTGCGTTCCACACTTCAGGCGGCACTTCGACGCTGCCGGAGACATTCGAAGGAAGAGTTGGCGAGTGCTTTGAAAAAACGCTGCGTTATCCCGGACACTACGACCTGCTCTGCGAGTTGAAGGAACTGGGACTGTTCTCCAGCGAAAAGATCAAAGTCGGCAAGACGGAAATCGCTCCCCGGGCGATGATGGCGAAGATTCTTGAAGGGAAGTTTGCCTCGAAGGGGCCTGATGTCTGCCTCATGCGGATTGAAGCACACGAGTCGGTGAATCGCGCGGGCGTGCGCGGGTTGCTGGGCGGGCGGCTGAAGGGGAGAGTAGCGTCCTTCACCATGGTCGACCACTACGATGCCAAAACCGACATGAGCGCCATGATGCGCACCACAGCTTTTCCTGCGTCGATTGTGGTGCAGATGCTGGCCTCGAACGCGATCAGCAAGCGCGGCGCAGTGTTGCAGGAATGCGACGTCCCGGCTGACCTGTTCCTGGACGAAGTGGAGACGCGCGGAATCAAGATCGCGTACGCGATCGAATGAGGCGACGTTCTGTTCAGCAAAAAAATCCGCACAGCGGGCGCTGTGCGGGTGAAAGTGAGATGCGTTCAGAAGGATGAAGCCTGACGAATAAACTCCTACGACTTGGCGAGCTTGCGGCGAACTGCGCCCGCCAGACCAAGCAGCCCCGTGCCCAGCAAGGTCAGACTCGCCGGTTCCGGAACCGCGCTATAACCGATAAACTCCTGCGGCATCGAGCCCCAGGATTGCGTCCCGGCAATCGGCGTGTACAAGAACAGGCCGGCATAGTCGCTCTTTGGAGCATACGCGGCCAGGCCCAGGTACGTGGAGTCGATCAGGCCGGCGCCAATGGTCGTGAAATAGGATTGGCTGCGAGCGTTACTCGAGAACAGTCCCCAGATGGCCCATTGCGCCTGGTTTGAAGTTAGCGTGCCCGCAAGCATGCTTTTGAAGATCAGGCCGGCCGCACGATAGTCGAGTGACGTCGTGGGACCAAACAGGCCGATGCCCGCGAGAAACGGGGTTACGGTCGCCTGCCAGGTTTCGCCCACACGGATGTTGTTATCAAAACTATCGCACATCAGCGGTGTGAAGGTTGAACTGCCGTTAATGGAGAAGTAGTAGGGATATCCGATGTAGGGTGAACCGCCTTGCGGACCTACGCCTTGGTGACCCTCATAGGTCATCGTGACCGAGTTCGCGACGGCGGTGTTGGCCAGAACCAGCGCCATCATTGCAACGAAGAGAATGGGAAAAATACGGCTTGCGCGCATTTAGTTTGCCTCCGGAGCAAACAATCAATTTGCTGTCTCCCCGACAGCCGTCTAATTTCTTCTACCGGGAATCTGCTGAAGACCTTGGGGGAATGGTCCAGCCCTGGGGTAGTGCCGTGGGAGCGGCGAAAGACATTTGTGCTACGGAACTGACTCCCGTAACGAAGGTGATGGTACCAACGGAACGGCGCTCGGTGGAATAGCACATCCGTGTTGTTACTTTAGTTATGTGCCCGGGAGGGCCCAAAGACCGACGAGTCCTCCGACTCCCAACCCCTGTGGCCTGGTTGAAGGCGGGTTGAAGGCCGGTTGAAGGAGAAATGCAGAGCGGGATTCAGGCGCCTCGTGATTCAGCGTTCATGCACAACATATTTTGTGCAAACGCGTGCACTGTCTGCTAGCATGTTGGGCTGTCGAACGCGGCATCCCTCGGCGTTACTTGGAGATGGCGCAATTCTGCAATGGCACTGCAACTGCTTGGATTCAGGCAGCTAAGTGTCCTCAGAGCGCCGAGGGCCGGGCGCTGAAGGCAGGTAGTTTTGGTGGATTCTGCGGGAGCAGGCAACGTTGAAACGGTGATCCGGCGCCGCCGGACCCGCCGTCATCGGCGGAATCGGTTTCTTCGTCGTGCCGCATTTTTCCTCGTTCTCGCCGGCTTGACTTTTGCGCTTGCCTCAGTCGCGTTG
Source organism: Candidatus Sulfotelmatobacter sp. (assembly GCA_030038255.1). Classification (GTDB taxonomy): domain Bacteria; phylum Acidobacteriota; class Terriglobia; order Terriglobales; family Acidobacteriaceae; genus Sulfotelmatobacter. The sequence continues at coordinate 13,235 of JASHPH010000031.1, forward strand.
CAGTACCTTAGTCCCTCGCTGATGAACCGGGCGTCGAAGCCGGCTGAGCCGGACCAGACGGCCGCCGAGGCGAACGCAAATCTGCTCGCGATTACGCAGCAGGAAACGTCGCGCACGGTCGAGGATCGCCCGGTGTATCCCTATTCGGTCGTACCCGGCGGCGTAAAAGACGCGCGCGAACTGAAGTGGATTGCTGAGCATGATCCGGTGGTTGCTTCGCACTATGCCGGATTCGATTACGACCACGCGCGTGTAGTGCGCCTGGTTCTGGCCCGCACCGCCTATGTTTCCTATCGCATTGGCAACCGCGTTTATTGGACCCGCCGCCGAGTCACATTGAGGAAGGGCGAGACCGTGATTACCGATGGCAAGATCACGGCGCGCAC